>NZ_JARZAH010000033.1:0-86773 GCF_029892145.1 Kitasatospora sp. GP30 | reverse complement strand
CATGGTCGGCGCGTACTCGATCGCCGGGCCACCCGCCGGCGGCTGCGCGCCGGGCGCCGGAGCGGCGGGGCCGGGCGCACCGGGCAGACCCATCAGCCCGGGCGGACCGTCGGAGGCCATCATGGTCGGCGCGTACTCGATCGCCGGGCCACCCGCCGGCGGCTGCGCGCCGGGCGCCGGAGCGGCGGGGCCGGGCGCACCGGGCAGACCCATCAACCCGGGCGGACCGTCGGTGGCCAGCACGGTCGGGGCGTAGCCGCCCACCGGTGCGGGCGGTGCCGGCGGAGTGGGCTGGGCGGCCGGCCGCTCCTGCTGCGCGGCCGGAACGGCCTGCGCGGGCATGGCGACCGGCGGGGGCATCCGCACGGTGCGGGCGTCCGGCGGGGTGGTCGGCAGCTTCACCTCGTCGCCGTGCTCGTCCCCGTCCCAGCTGGGCGGCGGGGCGAGCAGGGTCGGCGCGTCCCCGGCCGGGCGGTCGGAGATCGGCGGCGTGGTCAGCCGGGCCGCCGGCGCGTCGGCCGACGGGGCGCCCGGCACCTGCGCGGCAACGGGCGGCGCCGCGGGCGCGGGCGCAGCGGGCGCGGGCGCAGCGGGCGCGGCAACGGGCGGCGCAGCAGCGGCGGGCGCGGGCGCAGCATGCGCGGCAACGGGCGGCACAGCGGCGGGCGCGGGTGCGGGCGCAGCGTGCGCGGCAGCGACGGGCGCGGGCGCAGCATGTGCGGCAGCGGCCGGCGCGGGCGGCCGCGGGTCGGCCCCCGGCACGGCGCCGGCGGCCGGCGCGGCAGCGGGCGCCGTGCCGAGCTTCTCGTTCTCGCGGGCGATCGCCGCGGCCGCCGCCTCCTCCATCCACTGCGGCGGGCTGAGCAGGAAGGAGGTGGCCTCCACCGGCCCGGGCAGCGGCTTGGCCACCCCGGCGGGCGCCGAGCCGACCGGCCGGCCGTACGCCTCCTCGTAGCGCCGCACCACCTCGCTGACCGGCAGCGGCGGCCAGAGCGTGCTGGCCCCGCTCTCCCGGGCGATCACCAGCTTGGCCGCTCCGCCGTCCGAGGAGGGGCCGTTGGCCCGGTCCTCGGCCCAGCAGACGAAGCCGAGGTCGAACTCCCGGACCCGGACCTCGCGCTGCTGGAACGGCGGCACCCCGCCGTTGATCCACTCCGCTGCCAGGTCCTGCGCCTGCGCGTACGTCACCATCCCAGGACCTCCTGCACCGTCGACACGTCAGTTCCCCCGCTTCAGCCCGCGGCCGCGATCGGCACCGCGCGGGCGAATCCGCCCTCAACCATCAGGCCCGCCACCGTCTCCAGCTCCGCCGGGCTGCCGGCCAGCCGGAGCAGGAAGTCGTCGAACGTCTCCCCGCACGGCAGCAGCAGGCGCGCCACCCGGGCGGCCGGGTCCTCGGGGGCCCCGGTGTCGCGGGCGTCGTCATAGACGCAGAACCAGACCGAGCCGGCCCGCTCGCCGCGCACCTTGATCGCCAGGATCCCGCCCTGCGCATAGGCGATGCCCAGGTAGTCCTTGGTCAGGTGGTCGCGCATGCACTTGTTGGCATAGACGAGGTCGGCGGTGCCGTACTCCTCGGAGAGGGTGAGGAACGGCTGGTCGAGCAGCATGCCGAACTCGCTGTCCAGTGCCACGCCGACCGGGCCGTGCCCGCCGGCCAGCTTGAGGAACTCCCGGTACGGGCCGGGCAGCCGGTAGCCGAGCCGCTCCTCCGCCGTCTGTACCAGGTCCTCGCGGACCGACAGCGGGTCGGCGCCCTCCTTGGAGAGCGAGAAGTGCGCCGGACGGTGCTCCTGCAGCGGCCGGGTGCCGCGCTTGCCGTGGTCGGCGGACGACCGGGCCAGCCCGCCGTGGTGCCGCAGCAGCGCCTTGACCTCGACCGGGACCAGCTCCATCCGGCGCCAGCCGGTCGCGGCCGGGCCGACCGCGTGGTGCCAGGTCCAGCCGGTCGGGGTGGCCACCGGCGACTCGTGGTCGGCCCAGAGCTCGTGGCCGTGGCTGAACTGCGCGGCATTGGCCGACACGTAGTCGGTGAGCCGCAGTTCGTCCACACCGAAGCCCGCCGGCGGGTCGGCCACCTCGGCGACCGCGGCGGCGTAGCGGCTGAAGTCGGGGTAGCCCTGGGCGTCCACCGGCACCCCCTCGGGGTACTTGGCCGCCCGCACCGGGTCGGGAAAGTGGACCACCTGACCCGCGTAGGCCGCGTTGGGCGCGGCGACGGTGCCGGGCCGACCTGTCGTCATCTGGGTTCCCCCACTGGCTGAAGCCGTTGTTGCCGGGCACCAGGGTATGTGCTCAGGCCTTTCAGCGGTCCCCCTGGTCCGGCACTGGGCCCGTGCACCGCCGGGGCCGGACCGGTTTCCCAGCACCGGAAAAGGTTGCTGACGAATCGTCAGCACACCCGTCGACCCCCCGGGTGGTCGACTGTCCGGGTCGTTTGGCAGGCTGGCCCCCGGACAACGAAACGACGACCAGCAAGGGAGCAGCCGTGGAGCTACCGCCCCCGCCCAGCGCGCCACTGCTGCGCCACCACCGGGACAGCCTGCTGCCGGCGGTCGCCGCCGCACTCTCGCTGCGCGGCGGCCAGGTGCACACCCTCGCCGGGCGCAAGGCCGACACCGAGCCCGAGCTGCACCCGCTGGTCACCGATTTCCTCGGCACGCTGCCGATCGACCACCGGGAGCGGTTCACCGGCCGCTGCCCCGAGGCGCTGCTGCTCTCCCAGTACCTGACCACGGTCGACACCGGCCGCTCCAAGCGCGCCGCCCGCAAGCCGCTGAGCCTGCACGAGGCCCGCAAGGCGCTCAAGGGGGCCAAACTGACGACGGTACGGATCCGCGAGCAGGACGACCCGGCGCACGGCACCCACGCCCCGCCGTGCCGCTCCTGCGCGCCGATGCTGGAGCATTTCACCGTGCTCAGCGTCGCGGTCGGCCCCCGGACCTGACGGCCCGACCGCGCCGGCCCAGCCAGCCGCCACTGCCTGCGCCGTTCCCTGTCCCCCGACCCCGGAGTGCCCCCTGAACCCGCCCGCCGCCCCCGGCTCCACCGCCGTCCGCTCCCAGCCCCGGTTCTCCGCCGACGTGGCCGCCGCGCTCAAGCAGGCCGGCTGGCACCCGGGGCGCTGGGAGATCCGCCGTGCCGAGGAGTGGGCCGACCAGCTGCTCGGCCATCCCACCCCGCCGAACGCGCCGCACGCGGTCTTCCCGGCCGCCATCGAGGCCTGGGCCGAGTTCGGCGGCCTCTCCTTCGACCTGTCCGGGGCCGGCCGGGAGGTGGCCCGCACCCCGTTCCTGCTGGACCCGCGGTGCGGCCTGCACCAGCCGCGCACCCTGGCCGACCTGGGCCGGGCCCTGGACAGCCGGGTGGCCCCGCTGGGCGAGGAGCGGTTCGGGCAGGCGCTGCTGGCGATCGACGAGGCCGGCCGCGTCTACAGCCTGGACCACACCGGAGAGTGGTTCCTCGGACAGGACCTTGACCAGGCGGTCTCCACGCTGGTCCTGGGCACCCGCCCGCACCGGCTGCGCACCGTCGCCGACGCGGCCGACTGACCGGGGCCGGCCGCCGCCTCAGCGCAGCGGATCGGCCCGGGTCGCCAGCCGGGACGGCAGGGTGGCCTCCACCCGGAAGCCGCCGCCGTACTCCGGGCCCGCCGTGAAGCTGCCGCCCAGCGCCCGGACCCGCTCCTCCATGCCGACCAGGCCGTTGCCGCCGCTGGGCAGCCGCACCTGCTCGCCGCCGTCCGGGCTGTCGTTGACCACGGCGACCCGGACGCCGTTGGGCACGTAGGCGAGCAGCACCGAGACCCGGGCGCCGCCGGCGTGCTTGTGGGCGTTGGTCAGCCCCTCCTGGACCACCCGGTAGGCGGTCCGCTCGGCGTCGCCCGAGTACGCCTGGCGGTCGCCGCTGACGGTGAGCGTGACCAGCATCCCGGCCGCCTTCGACTGGTCCACCAGCCGGGGCAGTTCGGCCAGCCCCTTGGTCTGCTCGGCCGACTCCTCGTTCATCCGCAGCACGCCGAGGATCTCGCGCAGCTCGTTCAGCGCCTGCCGGCCGGTATCGGCCATCAGCTTGGCGCTCTGGGCGGCCCTCTCCGGGTCCCGGGCCGCGATCCGCTCCAGCGCCCCGGCGTGCACCACCATCAGGCTGACCCGGTGCGCCACCACGTCGTGCATCTCCCGGGCGATCCGGGTGCGCTCCTCCAGCCGGGCCCGGCGGGCCCGCTCGGTGGCCCGCTCGGCCAGCAGGTCGAGCTCGGCCTCCAGGCCCTGGGCTCGGTCCTGCAGCGACTCGACCAGCCGCCGCCGGGCCCCGATGTAGAGGCCGGTGGCCACCGGGGCGACGGTGAGCCCGACCGAGACCAGCAGCGCCAGCAGCACCGGGACCCAGCTGGGCACGGGCGGCTCGTTCGGCGGCGCGCCGTTGGCGGAGAAGATGCGCAGCAGGAGCATCATCGCGGTGGTCTCCAGGAAGACCACCGACGACAGGGTCACCACGGTGCGCCGCCGGGACGGCCAGCTCCAGGTGACGGCGAGGGTGTAGAGGGCGACCTCCAGCAGCACGATCCCGAACAGCCCGGGCACCAGCACGATCGAGACCACCACCGGCAGCGCCGGCCAGCGCCGCCGCACCAGCAGGGTGGCTCCGGCGGCCCCGCCGATCAGGGCCGAGAGCAGCGCCAGCCCCGTGTGCAGGTGGAACCGGCCGACCGCCAGCGTCCAGCCGCCGACCGCGCCCTCCACCGCGGCCAGCGCGGCCAAACCCACGTCCAGCGCCGCGCTGCGCCGGTGTGGCCACCACCACAACCCGCGGTCGCGCGCGCCCTCCCCAGTGGACATGCTCATGGATGTCAGCCTATGTGAGGCCCACCGCCCCGCCCTACCCAGTTCCGGCCGTGCACACGCCTCGGCGTTCCGGCCGCGGACGCGCGTCAAACACGACTTGGGAACCTGTGTCCGCGATGCGGCCACACCCACTGCCCGGCACCCCGTGCCACCTATGCTGGTGCCCGTCGGACAGCGCGGTCCGCCCTTGCCGAACCCACCACCCGAGGGAGCCAGCCGTGACCGCTTCGGTCCCCAACTCGGCCGCCCAGCCCGGCAGCGCGCCGGCCGCCGGCCAGGCAGATCAGGCAGACAACGCAGCCCTGCGGGCCGATATCCGCCGCCTCGGCGATCTGCTCGGCGAGACGCTGGTGCGGCAGGAAGGCGCGGAGGTGCTGGGCCTGGTCGAGCAGGTCCGCCTGCTGAGCCGCACCGACGGCGAGGCCACCGCAGAGCTGCTGGCCAACATCGACCTGGACACCGCCGCCAAGCTGGTGCGCGCCTTCTCCACCTACTTCCACCTCGCCAACGTCACCGAACAGGTGCACCGCGGCCGGGAGTTCGCCGCCCGGCGGGCCCGCGAGGGCTCGCTGCTGGCGCAGACCGCCGACCAGCTCGCCGAGGCCGACCCCAAGCACCTGGCCGACACCCTGGCGCATCTGGCGGTCCGCCCGGTCTTCACCGCCCACCCGACCGAGGCGGCCCGCCGCAGCGTGCTGAACAAGCTGCGGCGGATCGGCGAGCTGCTCGAACGCATCCACCGGGAGCACGCGGCGGCCGGCCTGGACGTCACCGACGCGGCCCGGCAGACCTCGGCGAAGCGCAGCGCCGACCGCCGCCTCGCCGAGGTGATCGACCTGCTCTGGCAGACCGACGAGCTGCGGATCGCCCGCCCCGAGCCCACCGACGAGGCCCGCAACGCCGTCTACTACCTGGACGAGCTCTACCGCGAGGCCGTCCCCGTGGTCCTGGAGGAGCTGCACGAGGAGCTCGCCCGGGTCGGCCTGGCCCTCCCCGACGGGGTGCGCCCGCTCACCTTCGGCACCTGGATCGGCGGTGACCGGGACGGCAACCCCAACGTCACCCCCGAGGTGACCTGGGAGGTGCTCAACCTCCAGCACGAGTACGGCATCACGGACGCCCTGGCCACCATCGACGACCTGCGCGCCACGCTCTCCACCTCGGAGCGGCTGGCCGGCGCCTCCGCCGAGCTGCTGGCCTCGCTGGACGCCGACCTCAAGCTGCTGCCCGAGTTGAGCCCCCGCTACAAGCGGATGAACGCCGAGGAGCCGTACCGTCTCAAGGCCACCTGCGTACGGCTCAAGCTGGAGAACACCCGCGACCGGCTGGCCGCCGGCACCCCGCACCTGCCCGGCCGCGACTACCTGGGCACCCGCGAGCTGGTCGCCGACCTGCGGCTGATCCAGGAGTCGCTGCGGAGCCACCGCGGCGAGCTGATCGCCGACGGGCGACTGGCCCGGGCGATCAACACCATCGAGGCGTTCGGCCTGCAGCTGGCCACCATGGACGTGCGCGAGCACGCCGAGGCCCACCACCACGCACTCGGCCAGCTCTTCGACCGGCTCGGCGAGGAGGCCTGGCGCTACGCCGACATGCCGCGCGAGTACCGGCAGCGGCTGCTCGCCAAGGAGCTGCGCTCGCGCCGACCGCTGGCCCCCACCCCGGCCCCGCTGGACGCCGCCGGCACCAAGACGCTGGGCGTCTTCACCACCATCCGGGAGGGCTTCGAGCGGTTCGGCGACGAGATCGTCGAGAGCTACATCATCTCGATGTGCCAGGGCGCCGACGACGTCTTCGCCGCCGCCGTGCTGGCCCGCGAGGCCGGCCTGATCGACCTGCACGGCGGGATCGCCCGGATCGGCATCGTGCCGCTGCTGGAGACCACCGACGAGCTGCAGCAGGCCGACCGGATCCTGGAGGAGATGCTCTCCGACCCCTCCTACCGCCTGCTGGTCTCGCTGCGCGGGGACGTCCAGGAGGTCATGCTCGGCTACTCGGACTCCTCCAAGTTCGGCGGCATCACCACCTCGCAGTGGGAGATCCACCGGGCCCAGCGCCGGCTGCGCGACGTCGCCCACCGCTACGGCATCCGGCTGCGCCTGTTCCACGGCCGCGGCGGCACCGTCGGCCGCGGCGGCGGCCCCTCGCACGAGGCGATCCTCGCCCAGCCGTGGGGCACCCTGGAGGGCGAGATCAAGGTGACCGAGCAGGGCGAGGTGATCTCCGACAAGTACCTGCTGCCCTCGCTGGCCCGGGAGAACCTGGAGCTCACCCTCTCCGCCACGCTGGCCGCCTCCGCGCTGCACACCAGCCCCCGCCAGGCCCCCGAGGAACTGGCCCGCTGGGACGCCGCGATGGACGTGGTCTCGGAAGCCGCGCACCGCTCCTACCGGGCCCTGGTGGAGCAGGACGACCTGCCCAAGTACTTCTTCGCCTCGACCCCGGTGGACCAGCTGGCCTCGCTGCACCTGGGCTCCCGGCCGTCCCGCCGACCGGATTCGGGAGCCGGCCTGGACGGGCTGCGGGCCATCCCGTGGGTGTTCGGCTGGACCCAGTCCCGCCAGATCGTGCCGGGCTGGTACGGCGTCGGCTCCGGCCTGGCCGCGGCCCGCGCGGCCGGCCTGGGGGATGTGCTGCCCGAGATGTACGAGAAGTGGCACTTCTTCCGCAACTTCCTCTCCAACGTGGCGATGACGCTGGCCAAGACCGATCTGCGGATCGCCAAGCACTACGTGGAGCAGCTGGTCCCGGGCGAGTTGCGGCACGTCTTCGACGAGATCCGCGCCGAGCACGACCTGACCATGCGCGAGGTGCTGCGGCTCACCGGGGAGGACGAACTGCTGGAGCACAACCCGGTGCTCAAGCAGACCTTCGCGGTCCGCGACGCCTACCTGGACCCGATCTCCTACCTGCAGGTGGCACTGCTGCGCCGGCAGCGCGAGCAGGTCGAGTCCGGCCGCGAGGAGGACCCGCTGCGCGCCCGGGCGCTGCTGCTGACCGTCAACGGGATCGCCGCCGGCCTGCGCAACACCGGCTGAGCCGACCGGACATGACGAAGGCCGGGGGCCGCTCGCTGGAGCGGGCCCCGGCCTTCGGGCTGTCGGGCTGTCGGGCTGTCGGGCTGTCGGGCTGTCGACGGATGGTCAGTTCGCGGACGGAGTCTCGGGATCCCGCTTGGTGGCGATCCGGCGCTTGAGCCAGAGCGCGCCGCCGCCGGACGCCACCAGCAGGCCGAAGCCGACCGCGGTGAGCCCGGCGTTGCCGCCGATCGAGGTCACGAAGGTGCTGGCGAGCTGGCCGTTCACCGGCGTGGGCGCGGCGGTCGCCTCGGGGGTCTGCGGCGTGACGCCGTCGACCAGTTGGACGTCCACCGCGGTCGGCTCGTCACCGCCCGGCGCCGACTGCCGCAGCCGCCCGTGGCCGCGTGCGCTGCCGGCCGGGGCCGCCGCGCCCCGGCTCGCCACCGGCACGGCGGGCGGAGTCGGCGCCGTGGTACGGCAGTTGGCCGAGCGGGCGGTGGCCGAGGGGGCCGCCGGGGTCGGCGAGGGGCTGGCGCTCGGCGCGACCGAGGTGCTCGGGCCGGCGGTCGGTGTGGCATTCGGCGTGCCAGTGTCCCCGGCCGGGCAGCTGGGCTGGGCCGTGGGGCTCGCGGTGGCGGTGGCGGTGGCCTGACCGCTGCCGGGCGCACCGCTCGCGCCGGGATCCGCGGTGCCCGAGGCCGTCGCCGAGGGAGCCGGTGCCCCCGGTGCGCCGACGGTCGGCGACGCGGCCCCGACCGCCGAGGGCGACGGCGAGCCGCCCGGTTCGGCCGCCGCCGCGGTGGCCGAACCCGCCAGTGCCGTCATCGCCAGTACCCATGTGCCGACCAGTCGTGTCGGCCCCAACCCCGCGCCCACCAGCGCCCCACCTTCCCGAGTCCGGGTCGACCGTATCGGATGTTCCGGGGTGCTCGATCACCAGATCGGGTGCTGCGGACAAGAGTTGTACGACTGTTGCCCTGGCGGTCACGGGGGTAGCGGTTCGTTCCCCACTCACCCGCCTGCCGCCGACGAGCAGGCCATGGGCTTCTGGATGTCCGTCACCTTCCAGGCCCCGTCGATCTGCCGGAGCGTCATGACCGACAGCTGCGGCGGCTGGCCGGTGAACTGGTCGACCGGTTTGCCGGTGGCCGCATCGGTGATCAGCCATCGGCTGACGTCCACGCAGTCGTAGATCCGGCGCAGCTCACCGTCCGCGACCATGCCCTCGATGTGGTGACCGACCTGCCCGGTGTGGGTGTGGCCCGCCTTCGCCGCGTCCGCGAGGGCGGCCCGCAGGATCGACAGGTTCGGCTCGTCGGCGTGCCGGGCGAGCTGCTCCGGCGCGATGCCGCCCGGTCGGTTCGCGGCCAACCAGTCGTCCCAGTAGGCGAGGTAGGCCTGCTGGACATCGGGGCTGGGGGCGGAGAGGGCCTCGCCGTCGGGGCCGGTGCCGTAGGGGGCCGCGGCGGGCCGCACGGCCGCCGAGCAGCCCGCGAGCAGGGCCAGGACCAGCACACCGAGCGGGCGGACTCTCACTGGCCGTGCTCCTTGAGCACCTGTGCGGCCCGGCCGATCCTGGCGTCGACGGCCGCTCGTTCGGCGGTCAACTCGTTCCGGTACTGGGTGATCAGCTGCTGCTGGATCGCGCCCTGCACGGCGAAGGCGATCCCGGGCAGGTTGGTCTGCCGGGTGCAGGCGACGTCCGCGCGGGCGGTGTCGATCTCGCGCGGGGTCACCGAATTGCCCCATGACTCGGTGGCCAGGCTCTGCGGGTTGCTGTACACGAAACCCTTCTGCCGCATGCAGCTGCTCCAGTCCTTGATGCCGGCCGCCACCCGGTCGTCCGCCTGGGTGCGTTTGAGGGATTGGTCGGAGAGGGATTCGTACCCGGTGCTCCTGGCCGGCTGGGCCCCGCCGTCGATCTGTCGACGGGCCTCACCCTCGCAACCGCCGTCGGGGATCGCTCCACCGGCGGGTTTCCGAGCGGTCATCGACGCGAGACCGGTCTCGGCGGTGAATTCGGCGGGGTCCATCTTCTGCGTGCTCGCCGGCCTCGGCTTGAGGCTGTCGGGACTGTGGAATCCGAACTGCGCGGCCTGAGAATCGTCGAGGAAACCGAACGCGGTGGGCAGGTCGGTCTGCTCCCCCGGGCCGGCCGCAGGCGCGCTCCAGTCGGCGAAGCCCAGTCGGTGCATGCAGTCCGCCTCCAGCAGCACGGTCGCCCGGCTGATGGTCTGCGCCTCCTGGTCAGTGGGAGCGAACACCCGCAGCGGCAGCGCCTGGATGTCGGCCGCGGACGTCGGGACGGGGGTCGCGGAGACGATCGGCTCCCCCTGGCCCTGCGCCGTGTCCGGGTGCCGGGTGCCGCTGGACGAGCAACCCGTGAGGACGGCGGCGCAGACGGCGGCGGCCAGGAACGCGGTGGAGAGTCGGCGAGCCATGGCCCGTGGCCCCTTCGCTGCTCGGACGGACGGGGTTGCCGCTGGGGCGGCTGCCCGGATGGCGGGCGACCGCCCCAGCGTCACGATGCGGCTTCGGGAACGACTAGCAGTTCGTCTCCTGGGCCGTGCTGACCAGGTACACCTCGGAGGTGTAGCCGGTCACGCCGGTGGCGGAGTCCCGGTTGTAGTCCCAGGCGTAGTCGCCGTTCACGCCGCTGCCCTGGTTGGTGAAGCAGTAGTCCGTGTTGCCCTGCCCCGGATAGCCGGTGCCGAGCACGGCGTCCGAGGTGTGCGGGCCCGAACGGATGTTGGCCGCGGTGGAGTAGTCGTTGGCGAAGGTTCCGGCGCTCGCGACTCCGGTACCGAGCGCCAATGCCACGGTGGCGGCAGCCGCCACCGTCAGGCCTTTGAGGGAACGGGACTCGAACATGGTGATACCCCCTGGTCGGTCACTCATCGACACTGTGTTGGGCCCCGGTGGGCCGCTGGTCATCACACCACGTCAGTGCGGACTCGAACATTGGCCGGATGGACACATTCTCAACAAGTGCAGCTGTGCGGCGAGCGCCGCCGAAGTTCGGGTGCGAAGCCCCAACTTGGCCAGTACCCGCCCCAGATGAGCTTTGACGGTCGACGCGCTGATGTGCAGCTGCCGAGCGATCTCGCCGTTCGACAACCCGATGCCGAGCAGCCCGAAGACATCGTTCTCACGAGCCGTCAGGCTGCTGGTGTCCACCGCGGGAAGCGAGTGGATCCGGCACGGGCAGTGGTCTCTCGTGCTTGCATGAACTACCGCCATGGCCCTGCCTGCCTCTCCCCCGGGGCAGCGATCACCCTCCAAGCAGAAATGACCTGACACTACAGCAGGTTGATCCACTCAAAAGGTCTTGATCAAGCCATCAGGAGTGGTAGGTGTTCTGGGCCCGCTCCAGGCCCTCCGACAGCAGGGCCTCCACCGCGTCGGCGGCCCGGTCGACGAACCAGTCCAGCTCCTTGCGCTCAGTGGACGAGAAGTCCTTGAGCACGAAGTCGGCGACCTCCATCCGGCCCGGCGGCCGGCCGATCCCGCAGCGCACCCGGTAGTACTCCGGGCCGAGCGACTTGGTGATCGACTTCAGGCCGTTGTGGCCGTTGTCGCCGCCGCCGAGCTTGAGCCGCAGCGCCGCGTAGTCGACGTCCAGTTCGTCGTGGACCGCGATGATCGCGGAGGTGGGCGCCTTGTAGAAGTCGCGCAGCGCGGTGGTCGGGCCGCCGGACAGGTTCATGAAGGTCATCGGCTTGGCCAGCACCACCCGCTGCCCGGACAGGCGGCCCTCGGCCACCTGGGCGCGGCTCTTGTGCGCCTTGAACTTCGCCCCGATCCGCTGGGCCAGCAGGTCGACCACCATGAAACCGATGTTGTGCCGGTTGCGGGCGTAGCCCTCACCCGGGTTGCCCAGCCCCACCACCAGACGGGGGCCGGTGTACTCCGCGTCGCTCATCTCGCCTCTTCCTCCTCAGTAGCCATCATCCCGGACATGCCACTGCCCCGGCTCCCACCAGGGGGCCGGGGCAGTGGCGAGCGCGTCAGGCTCAGGCCTCGGTGGTCTCCTCGGCGGCCTCCTCGGCCTCCTCCTCGACCGGGGCGGCCTGGGCGGCGATGATCTGCAGCACCACGGCGTCGGCCTCGACGGCCAGCGACACGTTGACGGGCAGCTTGATGTCACCGGCGGTGATGGCGGCACCGGCCTCCAGGCCCTCGACCGAGACGGTGACCGACTCGGGCAGGTGGAGGGCCTCGGCCTCGATCGGCAGCGCGTTCAGCACGTGCTCGACCAGGTTGCCACCGGGGGCCAGCTCGCCCTCGACGTGGACCGGGATCTCGACGGCGACCTTCTCGCCGCGCTTCACCAGCAGCAGGTCGACGTGCTCGATGCTGCGCTTGATGGCCTCGCGCTGCACGGCCTTCGGCAGCACGAACTCGTCCTTGCCGTCGATCGGCACGACCAGCAGGGCGTTCGGGGTCTTGAGGGCCATCATCAGGTCGTGGCTCGGCAGGTTCAGGTGAACCGGGGTGTGGCCGTGGCCGTAGACGACACCGGGGACGAAGCCGGCGCGGCGGGCGCGACGGGCGGCACCCTTGCCGAACTCGGTGCGGGGCTCGGCGGCAAGACGGATCTCGGACATGCTGCACTCCTGGGGCGAAACGGGGTGCAGACAGCGAAAAGCCGCCGGGACCACACCCTCACAGATACGGGTCGGCTCGGCGGACTCAATCCAGCGCGTCGATCACGGAGCGCAATAGGCATCCCTCGCCGAGCAGTCTCACGAGTCTAACCGCAGCAGTGGTCAAGCATGAAATCGGCCCCCGCTTCGCAGCGGGGGCCGATCAGCCGGTCAGGCCGGATTCGTGCTGAGGAGGTTCATGCTGAGGAGGTGTCAGTGCACGCCCTGGAAGAGCGAGGTGACCGAGCCCTCCTCGAAGACCTCGCGGATCGCGGCGGCGATCGACGGGGCGATGGAGAGGGTGGTGACCTTGTCCATCTGCAGCGCGGCCGGGGTCGGCAGGGTGTTGGTGAAGACGAACTCGCTGACCCGCGAGTTCTTCAGCCGGTCGGCGGCCGGGCCGGACAGCACACCGTGGGTGGCGGCCACGATCACGTCGGCGGCGCCGTTCTCGAACAGCGCGTCGGCGGCGGCGCAGATGGTGCCGGCGGTGTCGATCATGTCGTCGACCAGCACGCAGACCCGGTCCTTGACGTCACCGACCACCTCGGCGGAGAGGATGGTGTTGGCCTGGCTCATGTCGCGGCGCTTGTGGATGATCGCCAGCGGGGCGTCCAGCCGGTCGCACCACTGGTCGGCGACCTTGACCCGGCCGGCGTCCGGCGAGACCACGGTCAGCTTGGCGCGGTCGACCTTCTCGCCGATGTAGTCGCAGAGCATCGGCAGCGCGAAGAGGTGGTCCACCGGGCCGTTGAAGAAGCCCTGGATCTGGGCGGTGTGGAGGTCCACCGCCATCAGCCGGTCGGCGCCGGCCTGGGCCAGCAGGTCGGCGATCAGCCGGGCCGAGATCGGCTCGCGGCCGAGGTGCTTCTTGTCCTGCCGGGCGTAGCCGTAGAACGGCAGGATCGCGGTGATGCTGCGCGCCGAGGCCCGCTTCAACGCGTCGATCATGATCAGCTGTTCCATGATCCACTGGTTGATGGGAGCGGTGTGGCTCTGCATCACGAAGCAGTCCGCGCCGCGCGCGGACTCCAGGAAGCGCACGTAGATCTCGCCGTTGGCGAAGTCCAGGGCCTTGGTCGGAACCAGCTCGGTGCCCAGGGCTGCGGCAACCTCCTTCGCCAGCTCGGGGTGGGCGCGCCCGGAGAAGAGCTTCAGCTTCTTCTCGCCCGACGTCGTGATCCCGCTGCTCACTGCACCGTCTCCTCGCGTTACTGCCGTATGGCCCCGCCCGCACCGGACCCGGGCGGCAGCAACCGTCCGGGCCTACGAGCGACAGGGAATTGGGGGGTACGCCTCGCTCCGGGCCAACAGCCCCACGGCGCACGTATGTACACCAGGTTACGCGCCCGGTCGCGAAGCGCCCGCCCCGGGAGGCATGACGGTCGCCACACGAAGTGGCCTACGCCTCCTCGGCCTCGGCCTGCGCGGCCGCCGCGGCCTCGGCGGCCGTGGTGCCGGAGCGCTTGCGCGCCACCCAGCCCTCCACATTGCGCTGCCGCGCGCGGGCCACGCCCAGCGCGCCGGGCGGCACGTCCTTGTCGATGACCGAGCCGGCGGCGGTGTAAGCGCCGTCACCGACCGTCACCGGGGCGATGAACATGTTGTCCGAGCCGGTCCGGCAGTGCGCCCCGATCACCGTGCGGTGCTTGTTCACGCCGTCGTAGTTCACCGTCACCGAGGCCGCGCCGACGTTGGTGCCCTCGCCGATGGTGGCGTCGCCGATGTAGGAGAGGTGCGGCACCTTGGCGCCCTCGCCGAGCTCGGAGTTCTTGATCTCCACATAGGTGCCGACCTTGGCCTTGCGGGCCAGCCTGGCCCCCGGGCGCAGGTAGGCGTACGGGCCGACCTGGCAGCCCTCCCCGATCTCGGCCCGCTCGGCGGTGGTGGCGGTGACCACGGCACCCGCGCCGACCGCGGTGTCGGTCAGCGTGCAGTCCGGGCCGACCTCGCAGCCCTCGGCCAGGTGGGTGGTGCCGCGCAGCCGGGTGCCGGGGTGCACCACGGCGTCCGGCTCGTAGCCCACCTGGACGTCCAGCCAGGTGGTGGCCGGGTCGACCACGGTGACGCCGGCCCGCATGGCGCGCTCCAGCAGCCGGTCGTTGAGCAGCCGGCGGGCCTCGGCCAGCTGCACCCGGTCGTTGATGCCCAGGATGTCGCGGTGGTCGGCGGCGACCACGGCGCCGACCCGGTGGCCGGCGGTGCGCAGGATCTCCAGGGTGTCGGTCAGGTACTCCTCACCCTGGGCGTTGTCGGTGGTGATCCGGGCCAGCGCGTCGGCCAGCAGCTTGCCCTCGAAGGCGTAGACCCCGGAGTTGATCTCCTGGATGGCGCGCTGCTCCTCGGTGGCGTCGCGGTGCTCCACGATCCCGGTGACCGAGCCGTCCACGGCCCGCAGGATCCGGCCGTAGCCGGTCGGGTCGGGCACGTTGGCGGTCAGCACGGTGACGCCGTTGCCCTGCCCGGCGTGCTGCTCGGCGAGCAGCCGCAGGGTCTCGGCGGTGAGCAGCGGGGTGTCGCCGTAGGTGACGATCACGGTGCCGTCCAGCGCGATGCCGTCGGCGGCCAGCGCCTCGACCGCCACCCTGGCCGCGTTGCCGGTGCCGAGCTGGGCCTCCTGGACCACCACCCGGGCGCTCGGGTGGGCCTCGCCCAGGTGCTGGGCCACCAGCTCCCGGCGGTGGCCGACGACCACGGCCAGCTCACGGGGAGCCAACTCCTCCACCGCGGCGACCACATGGCCGAGCAGGCTGCGACCGCAGATCGGGTGCAGCACCTTGGGCAGGGCCTTGGACCGCATCCGGGTGCCTTCCCCCGCGGCGAGTACCAGGACGGCGGCAAGGGGGCTGTCAGTCGCAGCGCTCACGCGGGAGGCTCCTCGATCGGTTCACAGGGGGGAGGGGGCCGGCGAACTCCCGGGCCGAGGGCCCATCCGCACGGAGTGCCGAGCTGGACCGAGGATACCTACCAACCGTGACCGACGAGCTCCGCCGCTAGGACTCGAACCTAGACAAAGGCCTTCAAAGGGCCCCGTGCTGCCATTACACCACGGCGGATCGATCGTCAAACGCGCTCCGGCATACGGCATCGGTACCACCGCACCCCCTGGAGCCAAGCACAGCCTAAGGGTTACCGCGCCCGACCTCCACCACCTATCCGGAACCTCCGGTGTGCCCTGCTTCCCTTCACTCGCCGCACAACTTACGATGCCGTAAGTTACGCAAACGTAGGGTCCGGTCCCCCGACCGGGCCCGCACGCGTTGGGTCCGGTCCCCCGACCGACCCGCTGACGCAGGGCCCGGTCGCCCGACCGGGCACTCCCTCCGCCTTCCCTTGAGGGGACGACCGAGATGACGCTCCAGGCCGACGAGGTACTGGCGGGCTCCCGCCCGGACGGCAAGCCCAACTCCCAGGTCTCCGCGACCCTCGGCGGCGAGAAGCAGGGCCTGCCCGAGCGGATCGCGCTCGCGATGTTCATCGCGATCCCGTTCCTCGCCCTGCTGGCCGCCGCGCCGGTCGCCTGGGGCTGGGGGCTCGGCTGGCGCGACCTGGCGATCGGCACGGCGATGTACTTCCTCACCTGCCACGGCATCACGGTCGGCTACCACCGGCACTTCACCCACCGTGCCTTCAAGACCGGACGGGTGCTCAAGATCGTCATGGCGGTGGTCGGCAGCCTGGCCGTCGAGGGCCCGGTGGTCCGCTGGGTGGCCGACCACCGCAAGCACCACAAGTTCTCCGACCGGGACGGCGACCCGCACTCCCCCTGGCGTTACGGAGAGAGCGTGCCGGCGCTGCTCAAGGGCCTCTGGTGGGCGCACATGGGCTGGATGTTCGACTCGGAGCAGACGCCCCAGCACATCTACGCCCCCGACCTGGTGAAGGACCGCGACCTCCGGGCCATCTCCCGGCTGTTCTGGCTCTGGACCACGCTGTCGCTGCTGCTGCCCGCGCTGGCCGGCGGGCTGCTCAGCTGGTCCTGGCAGGGTGCGGTGACCGCCTTCTTCTGGGGCTCGCTGGTCCGGGTGGCGCTGCTGCACCACGTCACCTGGTCGATCAACTCGATCTGCCACGCGGTCGGCTCACGGCCGTTCCGCAGCCGCGACAAGTCCGGCAACGTCTGGTGGCTGGCGGTGCTCTCCTGCGGCGAGTCCTGGCACAACCTGCACCACGCCGACCCGACCGCGGCCCGGCACGGCGTGCTTCGCGGCCAGGTGGACTCCTCCGCCCGCATCATCCGCTGGTTCGAGCTGGCCGGCTGGGCGCGCGAGGTGCGCTGGCCCGATGCGGCGCGCATCGCCGCCCGGCGCACCGCATGACCTCTCGGCTACAGCATGATGGAGGGGTGAACGGGAGCAACCCAGAGACCAGTCCAGCAGGCAGCGCCGACGGCCATCGGGCGGCCGCCACCGGCCCCCGGGCCCGCGGCGGCCGGGTCCGGATGACCGGCAAGCAGCGCCGGGAGCAGCTGCTGGAGATCGGGCGCTCCGTCTTCGCCGAGCGCGGCTACGACGGCACCTCGGTGGAGGAGATCGCCGAACGGGCCGGCGTGTCCAAGCCGGTGGTCTACGAGCACTTCGGCGGCAAGGAGGGCCTCTACGCGGTGGTGGTGGACCGCGAGATGCAGCTGCTGCTCGACATGGTGACCGGTGCGCTCACCGGCGGGCACTCCCGGGAGCTGCTGGAGCAGGCCGCGTTCGCCCTGATGGACTACATCGACACCTCCACCGACGGCTTCAAGATCCTGGTCCGGGACTCCCCGGTCGCCCAGTCCACCGGCAGCTTCGCCTCGCTGATCAGCGACATCGCCACCCAGGTCGAGGACATCCTCGGGCTGGAGTTCAAGGCCCGCGGCTTCGACCCCAAGCTGGCCCCGATGTACTCGCAGATGCTGGTCGGCATGGTGGCGCTGACCGGGCAGTGGTGGCTGGAAGTGCGCAAGCCGCAGAAGTCCGAGGTGGCGGCGCACCTGGTCAACCTCGCCTGGCACGGCCTGGAGGGCATGGAGCGGCACCCCAAGCTGGTAGGCGAGCGGCAGGGCTGAGTCGTCCCGGTCGTCGGGAGTTCACGATTTGGCTCTCTTGATGTCAAGAGGCTTCATATCGACAGAACCCCCGATACACTGATCCACATGGAGGACGAGGTCGATCGCCTGGTCGCAGCATGGCGCCGCGAGCGCCCCGACCTCGACGTGCAACCACTGCAGGTGCTCAGCCGGGTCAGCCGGCTCGCCAGACACCTGGACCGGGCCCGCCGGGCTGCCTTCGCCGAGCACGGCCTCGAGCCCTGGGAGTTCGACGTGCTGACGGCACTGCGCCGGGCCGGCCACCCGTACCAGCTCTCCCCCGGCCAGCTGCTCACCCAGACGCTGGTCACCTCGGGCACCATGACCAACCGGATCGACCGGCTGGCCGGCAAGGGCCTGGTGCAGCGCCTGCCCGACCCGGACGACCGGCGCGGAGTGCTGGTCCGACTGACCGCCTCCGGGCAGCTGAAGGCCGACGAGGCGCTGGCCGGGCTGCTGGCGCACGAGCGCGAGCTGCTGGCCGAGCTCACCGGCGGTCAGCAGTCCGAGCTGGCGGGGCTGCTGCGGCAGCTGGTCGCGCCGTTCGACAACATCCCGGGCTGACCGGGCCTCAGCCCGCTCCCACCGGCCGTCAGGGAGTTCCGACGGGGAGTCATGGGGCGGCCTAGCCCACCGCCTCCGCCGGGCCCACCCCGGCCCGCCGGGCCAGCGCCACCGCCGCCAGCGTCGAGTGCACGCCCAGCTTGCCCAGCACGTTCTGCATGTGGGTGCGCACGGTGTGCGGGGAGAGATAGAGCCGCTCGGCCACCGCCTGCCGCCCCAGGCCCGCCACCATGCAGCGCAGCACCTGCTTCTCCCGGGGAGTCAGCGACTCGACCAGCCGCTCGCTCTCGGTGCGGTCCCGGCGGGCCGTGGTCAGCTCCCGGACCACGCCGGTCAGCAGCGCCGGCGGCAGGTGGGTCTCACCGCGCAGCACCCCGCGCAGCACGGTCAGCAGCCGGGTCAGCGAACTCTCCTTGGCCACCCAGCCGGCCGCGCCCGCGTAGAGCGCCCGGACGGCCCGGTGCGGATCCTCCTCGGCGGCCAGCACCACGGCGTGCAGCCCCGGGTAGCCGTGGCAGCAGCGGGCCAGCAGGGTGATGCCGTCGGCCGGGCGGCGGCCGGACGGGACCGGCGGGGCCGACTGCGGCACCGGCCGCCGCACGGGCGGGTTGGCGGGCGCCGCCGGGGGTGCGGCGAGCCGCTGCGGGGCGAGGGTGCTGCCGGCCCGGCGCGGTGCGGGCACCACACCGCTCACCGGGCGCCGCTGCGGCGCGCCGGGGCTCCCCGCTGCCCCGGGACGGCCGGACGCGGCCCCCAGGCCGGTGCCGGGCGGCGGGCCGAGCGCCGCCGGGCTGCTGCCCAGGTCGGCGTCGACCAGCAAGATGTCGAACGGGCGCCCCTCGGCGGCCGCCCGCTCCAAGGCGTGCTCGGCCGCCGCGGCACTGCCGACCGCGCCGACCTCGATCTCAGGCTCGGCGGACAGCGCGGTGGCCAGCGCCTCGGCGAAGATCCGGTGGTCGTCGACCACCAGGACGCGGATCCGCCCCATCTCGGTGTCCCCCCTGCTCCAGCCACGGCGCGCACCGATATCCCCACTCAGCGTACGGGTTGAGCGGCCGTCAGGTGGCGCAATGGTGAAGTTCGGTCGGGGATTGGGGCACTTCGCGGTTCAGGCGAGCCGGCGGGCGCCCTCGGCGGTTGTCGCGGTGGAGATCGACGGTTCGAGGTAGCCGGCCGCCCGACAGGCCGCCGTGACCGCCTGGCCGACAGCGCCCGCCGACTCCCGCGCGACCAGCGCGATCACCGAGCCGCCGAAACCGCCGCCGGTCTGCCGGGCACCCAGTGCACCGGCGGCGAGCGCCTCGGCCACCGCCAGGTCGGTCTCCGGACAGGTGACCTGGAAGTCGTCGCGCAACGAAGCGTGGCCGGCCGTCAGGATCGGCCCCAGAGCCTCGTAGTCGCCCCGGTCGAGCACCTCGACCGCCTGCGCGACCCGCGCGTCCTCGGTGACCACATGGCGCACCAGCGGAACCAGCTCGTCAGGCAGCTGGGCCAGTGCGGCCGGCAGTGCCTCGGTGGCCAGGTCGCGCAGCGCGGGCAGTTCCAGCAGTTCGGCGGCCCGCTCACAGGCGGAGCGGAGCTTGGCATAGGCACCGTCGCCGATGTCGTGCTTGACCCGGCTGTCGATCACCAGCAGGACCAGTCCCCGGTCCGCCGGCCGGAACGGGATCTGGCGCTGGCTCAGGTCCCGGGTGTCCAGGAAGAGGGCGGCCCCCTCGGTGCAGCAGGCGGCGGCCATCTGGTCCATGACGCCGCACGGCACTCCCATGAACCGGTTCTCCGCGCGCTGCGCCGTCACGGCCAGCTTCGGGGCGGGCAACTCGAGCCGGTAGAGGTCGCGGTAGGCCACCGCGGTGGCGCACTCCAGCGCCGAGGAGGACGACAGGCCCGCACCGGTCGGCACGTCGCTGTCGAAGTACAGGTCGGCGCCACCCACGTGGTGCCCGGCCTCGCGCAGCGCCCAGACCACGCCCGCCGGGTAGCCGGCCCAGCTGGCTAGCGCGCCGGGCTCCAGCTCGGCCACCGTCAGGTCGGTGACCCGGCCGTCGCCCTGTGCGCTGTACAGCCGCAGGCGGCCGTCGGCGCGCGGCGCGGCGGCTACCTTGACCGACTGCGGGAGAGCGATCGGCAGCACGAACCCGTCGTTGTAGTCGGTGTGCTCGCCGATCAGATTGACCCGGCCCGGTGCCGCCCACACCCCGGCTGGTGTGGCACCGAAGATCCGCTCGAACTCGTCCCTCACGTCACGCTCTCCCGCCGTCGCGTCAGTTGTTGGTGCTCTTGTCGAACTTGTCGAGGGTGAAGGCCCAGGCGTCGGCCACGATGGCGTCCAGCTCGGGGCGCTTGGGGACCCAGCCCAGCGCCTGCCGGGCCCGCTCGGCGGAGGCCACCAGCACCGCCGGGTCGCCCGGGCGGCGCTCGGCGGTGACCACCGGGATCTCCCGGCCGGTGACCCGCTTGACCGACTCGATCACCTCGCGGACCGAGAAGCCGCTGCCGTTGCCCAGGTTGCAGATCAGGTGCTCGCCCGGCTTGGCCGCGTCCAGCGCCAGCAGGTGGGCCTCGGCCAGGTCGGCGACGTGGATGTAGTCGCGGATGCAGGTGCCGTCCGGGGTCGGGTAGTCGTCGCCAAACACCGAGATGTGCGGGCGCCGGCCCAGTGCGGCCTGGAACACCAGCGGGATCAGGTGCGACTCGGGGTCGTGCCGCTCGCCGTGGGCGCCGTAGGCACCGGCCACGTTGAAGTAGCGCAGGCTGACCGCGGCCAGGCCGTGGGCGATCGCCTCGCTGGTGATCAGGTGGTCCACCGCCAGCTTGGTGGCGCCGTACGCGTTGGTCGGCGAGGTGCGGGCGGTCTCGGCGATCGGGCTGGACTCGGGCTCGCCGTAGGTGGCGGCGGTGGACGAGAAGACCAGCTTGCGCACGCCGGCCTTGCGCATCGCGCTGATCAGCTCCAGCGAGCCGGCCACGTTGTTGCGCCAGTACTTCTCGGGGTCCGCGACCGACTCGCCGACCTGCGAGGAGGCGGCGAAGTGCAGCACCGCGTCGAAGGAGCCGTCCAGCACCTGGTCGGCCTCCTGGATCCGGCCGCGGACGAACTCGGCGCCGGCCGGCACGCCCTCCAGGAACCCGGTGGAGAGGTCGTCCAGCACAACCACCTGGTGCCCCGCCTCCAGCAGGTGGGCCGCGACCACGCTGCCGACGTAGCCGGCACCGCCGGTGACCAGGTACTTGCTCATTGTGCGACCTCCCGCAGGCGCTGTGCCGCCGCCTCTGGCGACACATCGTTGACAAACGCGTCCATGCCGGATTCGACTCCGGCCAGGTACTTCAGCTTGCCTACCGTACGACGGATCGTGAACAGCTCCAGATGCAGTGCCAGCTCGGCACCGCCCCGGCGGGGTGCCTGGTGCCAGGCCGCGATGTACGGGGTGGGCGGCAGCCCCTCGCCGAACAGCTGGTCGAAGCGGCGCAGCAGCTGGAGGTAGAGCCCGGGGAACTCGGCCCGCTCCGGCTCGGACAGCTCGGTCAGGTCGGCTACCCGGCGGTGCGGGTAGAGGTGCACCTCGTACGGCCAGCGGGCGGCGAACGGCACGAAGGCCGTCCAGTGCTCGCCGCTCAGGACCACCCGCACGGGATCGGCCCGCTCGGCGGCCAGCAGGTCCTCGAAGAGGTTGCGGCCGGTGCCGGCGCGGTGGTCGGCGGCGGCGGCGATCATCTTGGCGGTGCGCGGGGTGGTGAACGGGAAGGCGTAGATCTGGCCGTGCGGGTGGGCCAGGGTCACGCCGATCTCGGCGCCGCGGTTCTCGAAGCAGAAGACCTGATCGACGCCGGGCAGCCGGCTCAGTGCGGCGGTGCGGTCGGTCCAGACGTCCAGCACCAGGCGGGCCTTGGACTCGTCGAGGTCGGCGAAGGAGGCGTCGTGGTCGGCGGTGAAGCAGACCACCTCGCAGCGGCCGACGCCCGGGCGGGCCTGGCGCAGGGGGGCGGCGGGGGCCGTTGCGGCGGGGTGCGCTGCGGTGGGGACGGCGTCGGGGACCGTGTCGGGGGCCGTCTCGGGGGCGATGTCGATGGCGGGGGCCGCGTCGGCGGCCAGGGACGGGAAGCGGTTCTCGAAGACCACCACGTCGTAGTCGGCGGCCGGGACCTCGCTGAGGTGGTCGGCGGTGCTGGGGCAGAGCGGGCACTGGTCGGTCGGCGGGTGGTAGATCCGGCCCTGGCGGTGCGCGGCCACGGTGATCCAGTCGCCGGTCACCGGGTCGCGGCGCACCTCGGAGAGGTTGGCGACCGGCTCCAGTGGGCGCCGGTCCGGCTCGTCCCGGAACGCGGTTTCGTCCCGGTCGAAGTAGATCAGCTCACGGCCGTCCGCCAGCTTGGTCGTGGTCTTCCGCACAGTCTGCCGCCCTCGGTCTTGCCAGTCGTCGACCTGCATCGCCACACATAATCAAACAATAGTGATCAGTAGTCAACAGAAGACTCCGGCGTGGGGCGGACCCTGGCGCGGGGCGGCTGTGGTGCGGCGGGGAGCACGGGCGCGGCGGGGCCTGGCGGACCGCGGGGCATGGCGAAACCGCACCCGCGCCGGGCGGCTCGGGTGGCTTGGGCTGTCTTGGTTGCGGTGTGCGGCTACTCGCGAGCGAGCCGGGCGAGCAGGCCGGTCCGGTCGGCCACCGCGGCCGCCTCAAGTCGGGTGCGCGCGCCCAGCTTCATCAGCACCCGCTGGACATGGGTGCGCGCGGTGCTGGGCGCGATGCCCATCCCGAGCGCGATCTCCTGGGTGTCCTGCCCCTCGGCGATCCTGGCCAGCACCTGGATCTCACGGCGGGTCAGCGAACCGAGCAGCCGCAGCGCCTCGTCGTCCGGCTCCCGCACCGGATGCAGCAGCCGCTCGAACGCCGCCTGCAGCACCTCGACGGCCACGGCCGCCTCGCCGGCCCGCGCGCGGGTGATCGAACGGTCCACCACCTCGATCCGCTCATCGCTGCGGACGTAGCCGGCCGCGCCGGCTGCGAACGCGTTGGCCACTCCCCGCAGGTCGTCCACCGGGCCGAGCACCACCACGGCCACCTCGGGCCGCTCCTGCCGCATTCGCCGCACCGAGCCGAACGCCCCGGGGTCGCCGGGTCGCGCCACCCCGAGCAGGCAGACCTCCGGGCGGCGCTGCGCCACCAGCTCCGGTCCGGCCGACGCCGGACTGCCGACCGCCAGCACCCGGTGCCCGCGCACCTGCAGCGCTGCCGCCAGTGCCTCGGCCAGCAGTCGGTGATCGTCGACCACGACGAGCCGTACGCCCAAGGGGCCCTCCCCCGTACCCTCCGCGGAGAGCTCCCCGCATCACGCGTACCGGCCGTACGCCACAGCACTGCTGACGCACCATCACAGCGCAAACGGACTCGTGCCGCTAGAGATCGGCGAGTTCGAACCGTGCCAGGAGAATAACGAAAAGGTCCCCGCCAGATTGGCGGGGACCTTTCCCGATGGAGCCCCCATGCGGAATCGAACCGCAGACCTTCTCCTTACCATGGAGACGCTCTACCGACTGAGCTATAGGGGCGAACCGGTCGAACGAGGAAGACATTACATGGTCATCGGGGGGATTGGGAAATCGGCGCCCTCCGCCGGGCGCACGCCCTCGCCCCAGCCGGGCGCCCGGCGCACCGGGGCGCGCCAGCGGCGGACGCAGGGCGCGGACCAGCGGTGATGCGCGGGGGCGGGCGACGGTGTCGTGCCGGGGGGTGGCAGCCGCCGCGCTTGTCGATCCCCACGCTGCCGGCACCGCACCGGGGGTGGCACGCGCCTCGTCCCGGCCCGCACCATCGTCACATCGCCGCGCCCACCTCGCGCCCCGGCCCGCAGTGCCGTCACACCGTCACACCCGCCTCGCACTTCCACCCGCAGTGCCCTCACACCATCACACCCACCTCGCGTTTTGACCCGCAGTGCTGTCACACCGCTGCACCCCCGCTCGCCACGGCGGCCCGACCGGCCGGGCCGCCGTCGCCCAACCCGTGCTCCACCGTCAGGTCGCACCCGCTCCGGTCCGGCAGGGCGAGCAGGCAGAGCACCGCCACCACGCCGAGCCCTGCCAGATACCAGCCCACCGGCGCCGCCGTCCCGTAGGCCGCCGTCATCCTGGTGGCCAGCAGCGGCGCCGTCCCACCGCCGACCACGCCACCGAGGTTGTAGGTGAGCGCCGCCCCCGTGTAGCGGACCCTGGTCGGAAAGAGCTCGGGCAGATACGCCGCCACCGGCCCCAGCAGCACCCCCTGCAACAGGCCCGTACCGGCCAGTGCCAGCAGCATCAGCTCGGGCCGCAGCGTCTCCAGCGCCGGGAAGAGCAGCAGCGACCAGCCGGAGGCCAGCACCGTCCCGAGGAGCACGGTTCGTCGGCGCCCCCAGCGATCCGACGCCCCCGCGCTGTACCAGACCGCCAACGCGCCCGCCGGTGCGGCCAGCAGCTGCAGAGCCAGCATCACCGTCTGCGGCACGCCCAGTTGACCGGTGACATAGGCGAGGGCATAGGTGCTGCCCAGGTAGTAGAGCGCATAGCCGAAGCAGAGCGCGCCACTGCCCAGCAGCACGGTGCGCCAGTGCTCACGGAGCACCGCCCGGATCGGCAGCGCCCGCCCGCCGCCGCCCGATGCCCCGAACTCTCCGTCGGCCCCGAACTCTCCGGCGGCCGTGGCGGCCCGCTCGGCTGCGGCAGCTTGCTCGGCCGCGGCGAAGACCGGGGTCTCGGCGATCCGCAGCCGGACGAACAGCCCCACCCCCACCAGCAGCAGCGACCCGAGGAACGGCAGCCGCCACCCCCAGCTCGCGAACTCCCTGGCCGGCAGGCTGAGCGACACGACCAGGAAGACCGCGGTGGCCAGCGTCGAGCCGGCGCAGGGACCGAGCTGCAGATACCCCGAATACCGCCCGCGCCGGCCCGGCGGCGCGTACTCCGCGACCAGCAGGGCCGCCCCGCCCCACTCACCGCCGAGCCCCAGCCCCTGACAGAACCTCAGCACCACCAGCGCCAGCGGCGCCCAGACTCCCCACCGCCCGTACCCCGGCAGCAGGCCGACCGCCGTCGTCGACAACCCCATCAGCAGCAGCGACACCACCAGAACGGCCTTGCGCCCCAGCCGATCCCCGAAGTGCCCGAACACCACGGCGCCGACCGGCCGGGCCACGAACGCCACCGCGTAGACCGAGAAGGCGGCGAGCAGCGCATTGACCGGTCCGAGCGCCGGGAAGTACTCCCGCCCGAAGACCAGGGCCGCGGCCATCCCGTACAGGAAGAAGTCGTAGTACTCGATCGCCGTCCCCACGAAGGCGGCAGCGGCCACCCGCCCCAGCCCCTCGGTCCCACCGAGGCCCGGGCCGCGCACTCCTGACGCCGTGTCAATCGCCATGCTTCGACGATGCCGGGACGGACCGGCCACCCGCAGCCGCCAAGCGGGTGACGGGGGCGCGAACGGTTCGTGCCCGCCCCGGGGTGGTGCGCGGTTCCAGGGGCGCTTCATTTGCATACGCGCGGTCCGCTGTGCCTATCCTTGACTACCGTGCGTGCCTGATCAGTTACCCGAGAGGAGGGTCCAATGGTCCTGCCAGGCAGTGGCTTTCAAGTGCACCCCGACGAGCTCTCGGCCGCAGCCACCGCGGCCGACGGCACCGCCGCCCGGCTGCCGGACCAGGGCCGCCTGCTCGCCGCCGCCACCGACCGCAGCGCCGACGGCCTCAGTGGCTGGCGCACCGCCGCCGCCCTGCGTTCCTGCGGCAACGCCTGGCACGCCCTGCTCGGTCGGCTGAACGCCGAACTGGCCGACCAGGGCCGCAAACTCGACAGCACCGCGCAGCGCTACCGGGCCGGCGAGCTCTCCGCCACCGACGCCTTCCTCGCCCCCGCAGTCCACCCGCACGCCCTCGGCCCTCCCCCGGCATTCGGCCGGGAGGCGCCCCCGTACACGACCCCGGTCGGCCCCTGATGGACCTCACCGCCCTCCGCGACGCCGACCCCCGCGCCCTCCCCGACGGCACCGAGGCCTACGCCCAACTCGGCGCCGCCCTGCGCACCAGCGCCGAGGAGTGGCGCTCCGCCGTCCTCGACCGCACCCGGAACTCCGGCTGGCAGGGCAGCGCCGCCGACGGCTGCCGCGCCAGCCTCCAGCAGACCGAGGACCACCTCGCCGCCGCCCACGCCGAGTTGGAGCGCATCGGCGCCGTCCTGCACTCCGGCGCCGACGCGCTCCAACTCGCCCAGGCCCGCCTGCTGGAAGCCCTCGACGAGGCCCGCGCCGCCGGCCTCACCATCACCCCCGACGGCCGCGTCAGCGCCCCCGCCGCGAACCCCGCCGACCGCCACGACCCCGACTCCCTCATCCCCCAGAAGCGGAGCTCCGACCTCACCCAGCGCATCAGCTCCGCCCTGCACGACGCGGACGCCGCCGACCGCGCGCTCGCCGAGCAGTTGCAGGGCTTCACCCGCTCCGCCCAGGACGGCTCCGCCCTCACCAACCGCGGCTACGGCCCCGATCCACTCTCCCCCGTCATCACCGCACCCGACCTGCTCGCCGCCGCCTTCCCGCCCGCCACCGCCAACGCCGCCGAGGTCGCCGCCTGGTGGCGCACCCTCCCCGCCGCCACCCAGCAGCACCTGATCGCCACCCGCCCCGACCTCATCGGCAACCGCGACGGCCTCCCCGCCACCGCCCGCGACCAGGCCAACCGCCTCCTCCTGCGCAACTACCTCGCCGACTACGGCAACCGCACCCACCTCGGTGCCGAAGACCAGGCCAAGCTCGCCGGCTTCCGCGCCATCCAGGACCGCCTGGACCGCGACCGCAGCACCCAGCCGCCGCTGTTCCTGCTCGGTGTCTCGGACCAGGGCCAGGGCCGCGGCATCCTGTCCTTCGGCAATCCCGACACCGCGGCCAACGTCTCCGCGTACGTGCCTGGGCTGGGGACGGAACTGAGGCACGTGGGCGGGAAGGACGGGGACCGGGCCTACAACGTCTGGAGCGCCGCTCACACTGCCGATCCGGCTCGAAGCACCGCCTCCATCGTGTGGCTGGGCTACGACCCGCCGCCCGGCCTCGACAAGTTCGACCCGGAGACCCTCAGCGTCATGGAGAAGGATCGCGCCCAGGCGGGTGCCGACAGCTATGACCGGTTCCTCTCCGGTCTGCGTGCCGGCCACCAAGGACAGCCCGCCCATCTGACCGCCCTCGGCCACAGCTACGGCTCACTCACCGTCGGGCTGGCCGGGCAGAATCCCCAGGGCACGGGGGCTGACGAAATGATCCTGGTCGGCAGTCCGGGAACCGGCGCAAAACACGCTTCGCAGCTGGGAGTTGCCTCGGGTCACGTCTGGGTGGGAGCCGCAGACAACGATCCCGTGTCCTACGCACCCAGTCCGGTCGAAGATCTGCAGGGCCATTTCAATGAGCGCTGGTTCGGCACCGACCCCGCCAGCGCGGATTTCGGCGCACAGCGATTCGATGTGGCGGACGGTCCTGCCGACAGCTTTGCTTCTCACTCCAACTACATGGATCCGAGCGGCGGAAATTCGCTCTACAACATCGGACAGATCGTCGCCGGACACCCCGAGAACACAAAGGCTCAGGCGCTGCGGTGACCCACTGGCAGCGCGTCTCCACCGCTCTGGCCGCGCTTGGCCTCCTGGTCGCCTGCCGATCGACTGTCCCCTCAACTCCCCCTACCTCCAAGGCACCTGCGATGATGAGCCCTGACCAGGCCAGAGACAGACTGCACACCCTCCTCGACGGCACCTTCGAGGCGATCAAACCGGTGGTGACCTACCGGGAGGGCTGGCCCAGGGTCACCGAGAACGACCAACCCGCCGGCACAGCCAACGTCGCTCTCGAGCGCTATGTCATGACCAAGGTGTCCACAGCGAAATACGGAGCCCTGCTGGGCCTTGTCGAGCGCCGCTGGAAATCCCTTGGCTACGTCATCGAAAGCGTCAATGCCGACCCCGTCATGCCCGCCGTCTTCGCCAGGGCAAGCGATGGTTCCGCACTCAATCTGCGAGTCGGCTATCCAGGGAACATCACCATCGGAGCAGTGGTGAATCCCGTCCGAGCGACCACGAGCCCATTCGGTCCCGAACCACCGCAGCCCACCCTCCCGAACGGCAACCCAGACATCCTCCCCAGCGTCGACGACCCCTTCTGGTCGCACTGATCCCCGCCGACTCCGCCCGCTTCCCCCTCGGCAACTCCGCTGCCCCTGCGCGATGATGGCCACCCGAGCACGACCTGACCAATGTGGTCCTGGCGCACAGTCTCCGCTACCGAAGCAGCATCTCGGAGGGGTTCGAGCTGACCCGCCGCCCCGGCGTCAACTCACGCTACGACGTGCGAGTACACGATCCGCGGATCGACCGGCTGCTGGTGCTCTCCGCGGTCTCCTACTTCGAGTCCGAACACGGCGACGCGGACGTCCGGAAGATCCTTCCGTCCATCGGCGGCCTGTTCCGGCTCTGACCGGTGATCAGCCGGTGCCGCACCGACTCCAGGTACACGTCCCTCGGTGCGGGCAGGCCCGGGCAGACGTCCCAGTGGGCGATCCGGCACATCCGGATGACGGCGGACGGGGTCACGGTCGCGACGGTGCCACGCGGATCCACTTGCCAGCGACGGCCGTTGGGAACACAGTGCGCGGGATGATCATCCAGGTCGAGCAGGATCCAGCGCCCGCGAACCGTCGGGTGCCAAGCCGCCTCACGCTGGCAGTAGCGGCAGCGGCCCGTCGGCCTGCGGTCCGCGGCTGCCGCCTCGGCCATCGCCTGCCCGCGCTCGGTCAGATAGCTGCCCACGGCCCGGATCACCTCGCCGATCAGCACCGGCTCCCGGCCACCGCACTCCGCCGCCGGCGCGAGCAGCACACAGTACCCACACAGCACCGCCCGAGCCCCCCAGTGCCAACTACCCCCGCCCCGCCCGCACCACTGGCATCCCGTCAGCTCAGCGCAGCCCGCACACCAGCGGCCCACCGCCTCACCCCCGCACCTCTCGCACTGCGCCTGCCTGGCCATCAACACCGCCCTCAGCAGCGGGCGCCGGACTCCACCGACGACAGCCCGCCCTGATGGCATAACGACGGATCGAACACCAACGACACGCTGTTGGATCGATCCAGTCGATACAGCACCTGCTCCTCAGTCGATCAAGGCGGATGCAATCTGAGTACGGATACTCACTGACAGCGCCCACATGTGACGATACGTTGGATACTCGCTACTCAGACGCCAGTACTGAACCGTCAGCATGTGGGGCCCTGAGTAACCAGTCGGCTAGAGTCGCGGACCTCCAGGGGGGAACATGGTTAGTGCGAGTGTCGGTGGAGGCGGGACGGCCTTCGCAGTAGACCCGAGTGACCTGGACGCAGCAGCGAAGGTCGCCCACGACACTGGCGGGGCGATCCCGGCTGAGTTGACGACCATCCAGAAGCCGTCCGACGATGCCGTCGGAGGCTTACTCGGCTGGCAGACCGCTGGTTCGCTGAGCAGTTGCACATCCGCCTGGGAAGACTGCCTTCGTGCGTTGGGCACCGAAGTCGACGGCGTTGGGGACAAGTTGACCAAGACTGCTGCCTCGTACCGCGATACAGACACCAACGCGGCGAACTCCTTCCCCTGGGCCGGTAAGTGATGGTCAGTGTCGCTGAACTGCGTGAAGCCGACCTCGGCCCGTTGGACGAGGTCGCCACTGCCTACGACAAGCTCGCTGCAGCATTCCAGGGCCACGTCGACCAGCTGAACACTCAGGTGGTCAAGCACATCTTCGACAACCGGTGGATCGGCACAGCAGCCGGCGCCGCCAACTCCTCGTTGCAGAACACCACCAATCGACTCGACGCGGCACACACCGAGATGTCGGCGATGGGATCCCTGTTGCGCGAGGCAGCCGACAGCTTCCGGCTGGCCCAGTCCAAGCTCCAGGAAGCCCTGCAAGAAGCGCAGAGCGAGGGCTTCACCGTGGCAGGCGACGGGTCTGTCTCCTGGCCTCCGCCAGCCGCAGCCGAGCGGAACGACCCGAAGTACGACGCTCCACAAAAGGGCAAGGACATCGCGACCCGGATCAGCGACGCGGTCACCGAGGCGAGCGATGCTGACGCACGCATCGCCAAGCTGCTCGACGACCTGGCTCAGCGGGCACGCACCGGCTCCGGCCTCGACACCGCCCAGGCCCAGAAGGACTTGGGTACGGTCACTCAAGCGGGAACGGACCTACTGACAGCGGGATTCCCGCCGAAGGGCACCACTCCTGCGCAGGTTCGCGACTGGTGGAACGGACTCACACCAGACGAGCAGCAGCGCCTGATCAAAGCCCACCCGGACCTGATCGGCAACCGCGACGGAATACCCTCTCCCGCCCGTGATCAGGCGAACCAGATCAACCTGACCAACCTGATCAACGAGTACCAGAACAAGCCGAACAAGTCTGCCGCGGACCAGAACAAGCTCGATGGCTTTAACAAGATCAAGGAGAAGTTGGCTCAACCCGGCCAAGTGCCGCCGCTGCTGCTGCTCGGTATCGGCGACGAGGGGCAGGGCCGCGCCATCCTCTCCTATGGAAACCCGGATACCGCACAGAACGTCAGCGCCCTCGTCCCTGGCCTCGGAGGCCAAATCTCCGACGTAGCGGGCAAGGACGGCACCCACGCGTTCAACATATGGAAGGCCGCAAAAGATGCGGATCCGACCAGCTCAACCGCTTCCATCGTCTGGCTCGGCTACGACCCCCCACCTGGCGACATCCAACCCGCAGCGCTCAATGCGATGTACCCCGACCAAGCGAGCTCAGGCGCGGTTTCCTATGACCAGTTCCTCGGCGGTCTTCGTGCCACTCACCAGGGCGCTCCCGCTCATGTCACGGCGATCGGCCACAGCTACGGCACTACCGTGATCGGCTGGGCTGGGCTGCGGCCAGGCGGTACCGGGGCAGGCGACATCGTTCTGGTCGGCAGCCCCGGTGTCGGAGCGGACAAGGCCTCGCAGCTCAACATCGACCCCGGCCATGTCTGGGTCGGCGCTGCGGGGACCGACCCGATCAGCAAGGTGCCCTCGGCATCCAGGGTGGCCGGCGACGCCGCCCTGTCACCCGTATTGGGTCCCGGCGGTGCCGACTGGGTCTACAACCAAGTGGACCCCAACCAGTTGTACTTCGGAACCGATCCGGCGAGCGCACAGTTCGGCGCTCAGCGGTTCCAGGTGGCGGATGGCGATGTCAGCAGCTCGCACTTCCATTACATGGATACGCCACCAGACCCCAACCAGAGGCAGCAGGACTCCCAGGACTCGATCGCGAACATCGGTCGCATTGTGGCCGGTCAATACAACAAAGTGACCCGAGTACCTGGCAGATGAGGCGGATGAACCGAACCATGCGGTCCCTCGGCATCGCAGCCACCGTGCTCGCGCTGTCCCTGGGCATCGGCTCCTGCTCCTCCTCCGGCACCGGGGGTTCCCAGGCATCCCACCGCTCGCAGAAGATGACTCCCGACCAAGCCCGGCAGAAGCTCAAGGCCGTGCTTGACGACTCGATGTCCGACATCGGACCGCCACTGCGGTACTGGGACGACTGGCCGTGGATTTCCGGGCAGGACGGTAGCTACGCGGCTGCCTCGCAGGACCGGTACATCATGACCAAGGTCTCCAAGACCAAGATCGATGCTCTCCTGGGGCTACTGGACCGCAGTTGGAAGGCCAAGGGATACAACATCACGTCATTCCATCCCGCCCAGTCCGAGATATTCGCTGACACACCGGACGCCATGGGCATCGGCGTTACCGTCGGCGCGGCAGACAACATCACTTTCGAGGCCGTGGTCAGCCCGCTCCCCAATCTCAGTACCTATGACGCGTTCGGAACGCCGCCCAGCCCAGCGCCGACCATGGCCAACGGCAACCCGGACATCATCCCGAAGTACGACGACCCGTTCTGGTCGAGCGATCAGCCGGCGCCAACGCCATCGTCGGGGTCCTGAGGGATCCGGATGCCCAGCATCCGGTGCCGCTTCACCGCCTCAACCGGTGAAGCGGCACCGGGAGCCCGCTCGTGGCGGAGCTAGCGCTGGATTGTCGGACAGACCGCGCGGCTGACAATCCGTCAGGTCAGCTACGGTCGGCGGAGAGAATTGGCTCCGGGGACGTGAGTCGGAGCGGCACCCTTTCCTCGCCGTTTCAGGGTCGAGTGCGCGTCATTCGACGGCCGCCGGTGGGGCCTCGATGTCGTCGGCCACTGGTAGGGGCAGGCGCAGACCGCGGGACTCCGCGACCCTCAGCGCGTCACTCAGGCATTCAGCGAGCCGGACGGCAGCGAACCGCACCTCGCTGGGCGGCGGCGCGAGATCCCCTAGCACGCTGCGAGCATGACCGAGCACCTCTGCACCCGCTTCCAGCTGCACGGCCTCCACGTCGTCGGCCAGGCGCGAGATCACGCCACCAGCGGCGCCCGACACGAGGTAGCAGGGGTTGCCCTCCGGGGTCGGCCACGGCAGCAGGCGGGGCACGGCGGAGGCGTAGTCGGCTGCACGGCACATCAGGCAGCCACCTTCCTCGCGCCGATCAGCTGGCAATCGAGATCGCTCCCGAAGTCGGTCGCGAGCACCAATGCGAGCCGCCACCGCGCCTGCCGCAGGCGCTCGTAGGTCAGGCGAAGCCATCCGGCAGTGCCGTGGAGGGGACGGGAAGGTCGTCCATATCGACGCTCCTTGTCAGCGTTGGCCATGCCCCGGGAGGTCTGATCCACCTCGCCGGGGTCTCTTAGCCTCCACCATGAACTAGGAAGCATCAGGACGCAATAGGAAGCATAGGGTTGCATCCAGACGCACCCGCATGTGGTAAGCCGCTACAGCACGCCTTAGCGTTCAGATATGGCTGACGATCGTGACTGGAGACCCGACCTGACGAGCCACGTCTACGTGTACCTCCAGGTTGCGCAACACATCGCCAATGAGATCCACGCGGGGCGCCTGCCCGCAGGTGCTCGACTTCCTGCAGAACGGGACCTCGCGGAGCAGTACGGGGTAGCCGTCAACACGATCCGGCGAGCCATCCGCGATCTTCGTGATCAGGGCCTGGTCATCACGGTCCCCATCAAGGGCACCTTTATCCACGCCGAGTAGCCTGCGCTCGAATGCAGATTGGGGCCGGGCAGCGCGCTGCCCGGCCCCATGCTCGTACACCTTTGCCTACTTGGCGGTGGCTACCTCCAGCCGCCATGTCTCTTCTCCGGATGCCAGTCACAGAGTTTGGGCTCCCAGCGGTGGCGTTCGCACAGCCTTGGTTCATCGCATCCTGGAACTCATCGGCCTGTCCGCCGGGCGGACCGCGCCGGTTGCAGCGCAGAAGACGAATCCACGACGTGGTGCTGCGCAGTCGCGCCTCTGGGCGAGACCAGCCAGGCAGCTGCGCCACAGATCAGTTCAATCTGCTCGAATCATGGCCGGTGAGATGCACGAACGCCCTGGCAGACGTTGGTGCCTGGCAGGGCGTTCATGCTGGGCTCAGCTCTGTGGATCGCGATACGGGTTGGCGGCCGGCGGGGGTGGGGTCTGGTATGGCGAGGGGCTCTGGGCCGGAGGCGGCGGAGTGCCCGGAGTGTAACCGGGCGGCGGGGGCGGGGTGCCCTGGCCGGACAGTGACTGCTGCGTGGGCATCGGGTAGGACGGGGGTTGCGTGTCGTCCAGTGGGACGGCGGAGTGCTTGCGACGGGCCATGAAGATGACGCCCCCAACGATCAGGACAATAACAACCGCGCCACCGATGATCAGGGGGAGGTTGGAGGAACCCGAGGACGACGAAGACGCAGCGGACTTGGCGGACGAGGTGGTCGGGGCCGGTGAGTTGCCAACGGGAGCGGCGTCGCTGGCTGGGCCACTTGGCTGCGCGGACGCGGCTGCTGATGGCGAGCCGGACGAGGCGGTGCCGGGCAGGAAAGCGCTAGGCGGAGGCGTGACGCTGATGCCGGCCTGGACCAGCGGGTTGACATCGGCCGGGCCCGGGTCACCGGTGTACTTGATCGCCTTGCTGACACTGGCACTACCGAAGCCGACGTTGTCGCTGTGCGTCGATCCGTCGCTGGGCTTGTTGGCCGTGTTGATCAGGACTCGGAGAACCTGATTGCCGGTCCAGTCGGGGTGCTGCGAGAACAGGATGGCAGCCATTCCGGAGACCATGGCGGTCGAGTCCGACGTTCCGTGGGTATTGCAGTAGCCAGTTGGCCCAGTGCATGCGTTGATCACATCGACGCCTGGGTCGGCTAGCGCAACGTACTTGCCTTGCTCTGACTCAGCCGTGCTGGCACCTTGATGGTCGACAGCGGCAATGGCGGCGACGCCTGCGGAATCCGCCGGGTACATAATGGGGTTGCCCTGTTGCCCGCTGTTTCCGGCACCCGCCACTACCAACCGGCCGTGGCTGATCGCATAGTTGACGGCACTTTGCAGATTTGCAACGTCGCTGGGCGCAATGTCATCACTCCGGATTGCCTGGGAGATGCTAATCACCTTGGCACCCTGATCAACGGCAAACGTGATTCCCTGGGCGATCTGCTTGAGAGATGCTGGCCGACCGATATCCGCTGTGGCGTCACTGTTGGCGTTGATCTTGATCGGCAGAATGCGAGCTCCCGGGGCCAGCCCCATCACGCCATTCCCGTTGAAGCCCTTACCTGATCCAGCGATGATGCTAGCCATGCCAGTGCCGTGTCCGACAGGGTCAACGTCTACCCCTCCTGGCAGGCCGCTTAGATCCTTCCCCGGGAGCAACTGGCCCACCAGGTCCGGATGATCAGCCTTGACCCCGGTGTCGATCACCGCCACGGTAACCCCGCTGCCATTGGCCGTCTGCCACACATCGGGCAGGTGCAGCACATCCAGATACCACTCGCCCTGACGGGGATTGTCGAGTGCCTGGGCTGCCGGGGCGAAGGCACCGGTCAGGGACAGGCTCAGCGCCAGCAGGGCCGCTGTACTCAGCCCTCGCATCCTCGCGCCGGTTCGCCGCATCACGCTCTCCTCATCACCATCTCTGCCGGGTCACCGGCCGGACCGAACAAAGAGCTGCCCGGTCACTGGGGCTGGCCCAGTGACCGGGCAGGAGATCCGGTCCTACTCAATCACGTCCGGATTGCTGTCCGGGGTTCCACCGGTCCAGCTCTCCTCGTCCTCGACGAGGTAGTCCGCGCGGTGGCCGCGGTCCTTCTTGCGCTTCCTCGCACCGGCGGCGCCGCCACCAGGCATGAAGCCACCCTCGCCCTCGGTTGCTGCGCCACGGGCTTCGCTGCTGGCCTTGCCGAGCCCGGAGCCGCCGGGCGTGAACTCACCCTCGGCCGTGGGACCACGGCGGCCGCCGACCTCGCCGCCGGGCGTCGACACGAGACCCCGGCCACGGCCGGCGCCACCACCGATGCCACGGCCACCGGCGCCGATACCGCCACCGCCGCCGCCCGGCATGTAGCCGCCACCTGCCCGGCCGCCGGCTGCTCCGGCTTCCCCTTCCTGGGCACCGATCGCGTTGGTACCGATCTGGCCACGGCCTGACGCCGCGCCAGGACGGCTGGCGCCGCCGCTGATGCCCTCCTCGAAGGGAGGCGGGCTGCCGCCGAGGCGGCCGCCGCCAGGCAACTTGCCGTAGGGATTCCCGTAGGAACTCCCACCAGACGGGTTCCCGAGGCTGCTGCCACCCATCGGCCCAGGGAATCCCCCCGGGTACCCGCCGGGAAGACCGCCCGGACCGGTGCCATTCGGACCGGGGTTACCCGGGCCACCCGGCAGCGTGCTGGTCGGCCCGTTGGTGACAGGCAGCGGCGGCGCGGGCGGCGGGGCACTGTCGAGGCCCGTGCCGGGCGGCGGGGTCGGGGCTGTGGGCGGAGTCGGGGTCGTAGGCGGAGTCGGGTTACTCGGGGGCTGCGGGATCGGGGTGGGCCCCGGTCCCGGTCCGGGGTGCGGGGCCGGGGGCCCCGGGCGGGGAGTCGGCTGCAGTACGGGCGGGGGCGGCGTCGGGCTAACCGGTGCCGTGCGCGTAGGCGGTGGCACCGTGCCCGTGCGACGGCCGCCACCATGGCTTGACGAGCCGCCCGAACCACCCGAACCACCGAAGTACTGGTCGCCGCCATCGGAGACGCTCTGGGGCGGCGGCCCCATCACCGACTTCGGGCTCGGCGGAAACAGCGGCGGCGTCTGCTGCTGGATGGCCGACGTCGACGCCTGGTACGCCTGGGACAGGCTAACCATGTGGCTCACGGCGTCGTCGTGCGCCTTGTTGAGGGCGTCCTGGGCCTGGCCTGCCTGGAGCCGGGTGACCCAGTTGGGGTCAGCCGTGGCTTTCGCCTGGTCCGCTTGCTCGCTGATGAACTGGGAGTTCTGCGCCTTGTACCGGTTCATGGTGTTGGTCTCGGTCACCGGCACGGGCGGCATGGCCTTTGCGGTGCCGAGAGCGGTACCAGCCGCCGAGAGCTGATCGGAGGTGGTGCTCGCATAGGTGCTCAGCTGCTCGGTAGCGGTCGAGACCTGCGTGACCCAGGCCCGGAAACTGTCGGCGGCGCTGCCCTGCCACTCCAAGTGCTGGGAGTTGTACGAGAGCTGCCCGGCGATGTCATTGAGCGTGCCGGCCGCGCTGGAGAGCTTCCCGCTGCGCGTCGACAGCGTGCTGGGCTGGGCACTACTCACCATAGCTACCAGCTGCTCATGCGTCATGCTGTGGAAGTAGCTGTACAGATCATCAGTCTGCGGATTAGGCATCACATACTCCCCGTGTCACTCTGCTGCCCCGTACCGGGCTCACGACCAGCCATCCACATCACGAGAGCACCGTCGTAGGCTGCGTCGAGTTAGTGGAAGATGCCGGCGTCGCAGGGCTCGAATCCGTGCTGGTCGCTGTCGACGGCGCGTCCGGGTCCAGCGGCTTCACGATCCCCGTCGGGCTGACACCGGAGTTGTACTGCTCGTCCGTCTGGTTGTAGATCTTCCAGAGCGCCTGCCGCTGCGAGTCTTCGACGTTCGTGTAGCCGACCATGTTGATGTTGAGCGCGATGCTCATCGCCTGGATCTGGTCGGACAGCGTCGTCGAGAGCGTCTGCAGGTTCTGGTGAACCACGTTATACGCCTGCAGCAGGTTGGTCGCATCCGGAAAGCCGGTGCCCACGTGCCCCTGGTCGAGGCTCTGCTGACTGATCTTCGGCTCGGCCGCGTCCGACTCGTCGAGCGACTGGAGCATCGCGTCGACCTTCTTCTTGAACTCGCTGAGCGTCTCCACCTCGACCTTGAGGTCCGCGGCCGAGACACCGCTCGCCTCCAGCTGGCGCGCTGTGTCCAGGTAAGCGTTCTTCGCCCCCAGAGCCGCCCACTCACCGGGCACTGCGTTCACTGAACTGCACCTCCCCCGTGCACGGACCGGCTCACGGCCGCCGTGCTGCACCACGTCGTCAAGCTTCGAAGTCCCGTATCGAGCCGGCCTCACCCGTTTACGAACAGGCTGTAGCGGCTGTTTCACATCTTAGCGAGGGGCGATGTCAGTCCGGCAGACCCATTGGGGCGCACGGGCGTTATCGGTACGGAGTTGTCACGATCCACCAACGGCCCGGGGGCAGGCCTCCGAGGAATCGCGGCTGGAACGGAGCCGTCAAAGTCCGGAAACCACAAGCAACCCGACCGTGTGGCAGCGTTGATCAACGTGACCAGCAGCAACCCCACCCACGAGGCCCCCGCCCCCGCCCGCCCCCGCTCCTGGTGGGCCCGGGCCGTGCGGCCGGCCCGGCCGGTGGTGGCGTGGGTGCTGGCGCCCCGGGCGGCGGCGGGGATGGCGGTGCCGCTGTGCGCGGGGTTGGCGGCGGGGCGGCTGGATCTCGGGGTGTTCGCGGGGCTCGGAGCGATGCACGCGACGCTGAACGACCGGGTGGAGCCGGCCGGGCTGCGGCTGCTGCGGATCGGCGGCGCCCTGGCGGCATCGGCGACCGGGATGCTGATCGGCGGGGCGGTGCTGCACTGGCAGCTGCCCACCGCGGTCGCGGTGCTGGTGCTGACCGCGGTGGCCTTCGTCTCGGGTGCGCTGAGTGCGACGGGACCGCGCGGCTCGGCGGCGGGGTTGCTGCTGCTGGTGTCGACGGCGCTGGGCGACGGGATGGCGCCGCCGCATCCGTGGTGGGTGGCGGGGCCGATGATGCTGGCGGGGGCGGGCCTGGTGGTGCTGCTGGGGCTGCCCTACCGGCCGCACGCGCACAGCGATCCGCGCCGGTTGCAGCTGGCCGAGGTCTACCGGGCGCTCGGCACGCTGCTGAAAGAGCTGGGCACAAGTCAGGGACCGGCGGCCCGCCGGGTGCTGACTGGGCGTCTGAACCAGTTGCAGGACCAGTTGCCGCCGCCGCGCCCCGGTGCCCGCGAGAGCGCCCGGCTGTCCGCCCTGCGCCGCGCCTACGAGGGGGCGCTGGCCGCGACCGAGGCGGCCAGCGGGCTGCTCTGGGCCCGCCGGCCGGTGCCCCCGGAGGTGGCCGCACTCCCGGAACAGCTGGCCCGGACGCTGGCGGCGGACGCACCACCGCCCCCGCTCCCCGCCTGGCACCCCGACACCCCCGCTCGCCGGGCCCTCGCGGACGCCCTGCGCACGGCGGCCGACGCCGTGGCCGGCCGCCCGGCGGACCCGGCGACCGTGGTCCGGACGGCTCCGGTGCCGCCGCCTGACCCGTGGCGGCTGCGGGGGCGGCTGCTGTCGCGGGGTGCCGCGCGGTACGGCGCCCGGGTGGCGCTGTGCATCGGGGTGGCCGAGGTGCTGACCGCCGCGCTGCCGCTGAACCGCAGCTACTGGGTGCCGATGACGGTGGCCTTCGTGCTCAAGCCGGACCTGGGCTCGGTCTTCCTGCGGGCGGTCAGTCGCGCGGTGGGCACGGTGCTGGGGGTGGTGCTGACGGCGGCGCTGCTCTCGCTGACCACCGAACGCTGGGCGCTGGTCGGCGTGGTGGCGCTCTGCGTCGCGCTGCTGCCGTGGTCGGCGGCTGCCCACTACGGGCTGAACACGATGGTGATGACGCCGCTGGCCCTGGTGCTGGTGCAGTTGGGCGGGGGCAGCGGGTCGGCGGAGGTCGGGCCGCGGGTGCTGGACACCGTGCTGGCCAGCGTGATCGTGCTGGTCTTCGGCTATCTGCTGTGGCCGGAGCGGGCTCCGCACCGGATCGAGCCGCGCCTGGTGACGGCGACCGAGACGCTGCGCGCCTATCTCACCTCGGTCACCGAGCCGCCCGCCGAGGATGCCCGCGCCCAGGTCTGGCTACGCCGCACCGCCTACCGGGCGCTGGCGGACGCTCGGCAGGAGGTGCAGCACGGGCTGACCGAGCCGCCGCCGGCCGGGCAGCGGGCCGAGGCCTGGCTGCCGGCCACGGCAGCCCTGGAGCGGCTGAGCGGCGCGGTGGCCGCCTACGCGGCGCAGCTGCGCTACGGCGGCCGGCTCAGCGAACCGGCGGAGGTGGCGCGGGTGCTCGCCGCGCTGGACCAGCTGGCGACGGCGGCCCGCCGGCACCGCCCGCCGGCAGGGGTGGCCACCCGCCCGCCGGGCCCGCACAATCCGCAGCGCAGCGCCCTCGCCCAGGCCGCCGCCGAACTGGAGCAACTCCTACAAGGAGACGTCAGGAATCCGCCAGCTCCAGCCAGTTGAGCTCCAGCTCCTCCTTCTCCTCCCGCACCTTGCGCAGTTGCGCGTCCAGCTCGGCGACCTTGGAGAAGTCGGCGGCATGCTGGGCCAGTTGGTCGTGCAGCTTGCTCTCCTGCTGCTCCAGCTTGGCCAACTGGCGCTCGATGCGCTGCAGTTCCTTCTTCGCGGCCCGGCTCTCCGCCCCCGACTTGGCGGGCGCGGCGTCGGTCGGCGCCGGCGCGGCAACCGCGGCGGGCGCCGCGGCGGCGACGGCGGCCCGCCGCTCCAGGTACTCGTCGACGCCGCCGGGCAGCATCCGCATCCGCCGGTCACCCAGCAGCGCGTAGGTCACGTCCGTGGTGCGCTCGATGAAGAACCGGTCGTGGCTGATCACGATCATCGAGCCGGGCCAGCCGTCGAGCAGGTCCTCCAGCTGGTTGAGGGTCTCGATGTCGAGGTCGTTGGTGGGCTCGTCGAGGAAGAGCACGTTGGGCTCGTCCATCAGCAGTCGGAGCAGCTGGAGGCGGCGGCGCTCGCCACCGGACAGGTCGCCGACCGGCGTCCACTGCTTGTCCTTGCTGAAGCCGAACTGCTCGCAGAGCTGACCGGCCGTCATCTCGCGGCCCTTGCCCAGGTCGACCCGGCCGCGGATCTGCTCGACGGCCTGCAGCACTCGGGTGGCGGGGTCGAGTTCGGCGATCTCCTGGGAGAGGTAGGCGAGTCGGACGGTCTTGCCGACCTTGATGACGCCGGACGCGGGCTGCGTGTCACCCTGTGAGGCGTAGGCGGTCTGCAGGGCGCGCAGCAGCGAGGTCTTGCCGGCGCCGTTGACGCCGAGCAGGCCGATCCGGTCGCCGGGGCCGAGGTTCCAGGTGAGCCGCTCCAGCAGCAGCTTGTCCCCTGCCCGCACCGTGACGTCCTCCAACTCGAAGACGGTGCGGCCGAGTCGGGCGTTGGCGAACTTCATCAGCTCGCTCTTGTCGCGCGGCTCGGGGACGTCGGCGATCAGCGCGTTGGCGGCCTCGATCCGGTAGCGCGGCTTGGAGGTGCGGGCGGGGGCGCCGCGGCGCAGCCAGGCGAGCTCCTTGCGGGCCAGGTTCTGGCGCTTCTGCTCCTCGGTGGCCTCGATCCGGGTGCGCTCGGCGCGGGCGAAGACGTAGTCGGAGTAGCCGCCCTCGTACTCGCGGACCTCGCCGCGCTGCACGTCCCACATCCGGGTGCAGACCTGGTCCAGGAACCAGCGGTCGTGGGTGACGCAGACCAGCGCGGAGCGGCGGTTCTGCAGGTGCCGGGCGAGCCAGGCGATGCCTTCGACGTCCAGGTGGTTGGTGGGCTCGTCGAGCACGATCAGGTCGGGCTCGCCGAGCAGCAGCTTGGCGAGGGCGATCCGGCGGCGCTCGCCACCGGAGAGCGGACCGATCACGGTGTCCAGGCCGTTGCTGAAGCCGGGCAGGTCGAGGCCGCCGAAGAGGCCCTCGATGATGTCGCGGATCCGGGCGTCGCCGAGCCACTCGTGGTCGGCGCGGTCGGCGATCACCTCGTGCCGGATGGTGGCCTCGGGGTCGAGCGAGTCGTGCTGGGTGAGGACGGCCAGGCGCAGGCCGCCGTTCCAGGTGATCCGGCCGCTGTCCGGCTCCTCCAGCTTGGCGAGCATCCGGATCAGGGTGGTCTTGCCGTCGCCGTTGCGGCCGACCACACCGATCCGGTCGCCCTCGCTGACGCCGAGGGTGACCCCGTCCAGAAGGGCTCGGGTGCCGTAGACCTTCGTGACGGACTCGATGGTGGCGAGGTTGACGGCCACGTGTGTGCGCTCCTGGGGTTAAACCAATGGAGCTACCCAGCCTAGTCGGCCCGGCCTGACTACCCCGCGATCACCCGGGCGCCCGGCACCGGACCGTGGGTGGCGTGGGCGGCGCGGCAGGTGCCGGAGGCGGTCAGGGCGTCGGCGACGGCCTGCGCGTCGGCGGCGTCCTTGGCCAGGAAGGCGCAGGTGGGGCCGGAGCCGGAGACAAGGGCGGCGAGCGCGCCGGCGTCCAGGCCGGCCTTCAGGCAGTCGGCGAGGCCGGGGCGCAGCGACAGGGCGGCAGCCTCCAGGTCGTTGCCGAGGGCGGCGGCCAGGGCGGCCGGGTCGCCGGCGGCGAGGGCGGCGAGCAGTTCGGCGGACGGGTCGGGGGTGGGCACCTCGGCGGCGCTGGAGCCGGTGCCGGCCGCCTCCCGCAGCCGGTCGCACTCGCGGAACACCGCGGGGGTGGACAGGCCGCCGTCGGCGACCGCGAAGACCCAGTGGAAGGTGCCGGCGACCGGCAGCTCCTCCAGCAGTTCGCCCCGGCCGCGGCCCAGGGCCACACCGCCGAGCAGCGCGAACGGCACGTCGGAGCCGAGTTCGGCGGCGAGCTCCAGCAGCACCGGCAGCGGGGTGTCCAGCTGCCAGAGCGCGTCGCAGGCGACCAGGGCGGCGGCTCCGTCGGCGCTGCCGCCGGCCATCCCGCCGGCCACCGGGATGGCCTTGGCGATGTGCAGGTGCACGTCGGGCTCGATGCCGTGGCGGGCGGCGAGCAGGCGGGCGGCGCGGGCGGCCAGGTTGGTGTCGTCGAGCGGCACGTGGTCGGCGTCCGGTCCGGCGCAGCTGAGCGTGACGCCCCGGCCCAGGGTGGCGGTGACCTCGTCGCCGAGTGCGACCGCGAAGAAGACGTTGGCCAGGTCGTGGAAGCCGTCGGCGCGCAGGCCCCCGACTCCCAGCTGGACGTTGACCTTGGCGGGCACCCGGACAGCGATCACTTGGACGATCCCTCAGGCTTGTGCTCGGCGATGGCGGCGAACTGCTCGACGGTCAGCATCTCACCGCGCAGGGTGTGGTCGATCCCGGCGGCGGCGATGGCCTGCTCGGCGGCGGCGGGCGAACCGGCCCAGCCGGCCAGGGCGGCGCGCAGCGTCTTGCGGCGCTGCGCGAAGGCGGCGTCGACCACCGCGAAGACCTCGGTCCGGCTGGCGGTGGTGACGGGCGGCTGCCGGCGGACCAGCGAGACCAGGCCGGAGTCCACGTTGGGGGCGGGCCAGAAGACGTTGCGGCCGATCGCGCCGGCCCGCTTGACCTCGGCGTACCAGTTGGCCTTGACCGAGGGCACCCCGTAGACCTTGTTGCCGGGCTTGGCGGCGAGGCGGTCGGCCACCTCGGACTGCACCATCACCAGGGTGCGCTCGATGCTGGGGAAGGTGGCCAGCATGTGCAGCAGCACCGGGACGGCGACGTTGTACGGCAGGTTGGCGACCAGCGCGGTGGGGGGCGGCCCGGGGAGCTCGGTGACCTCCATGGCGTCGCTGAGCACCAGGTCGAAGTGGTCGGCCTTGGCCGGCATCCGGGCGCCGACGGTGGTCGGCAGGTGCTGGGCCAGCAGCGGGTCGATCTCGACCGCGGTGACGTGGGCGGCGACCTCGAGCAGCGCCAGGGTGAGCGAGCCGAGGCCGGGGCCGACCTCGACCACGGCGTCCTCGGGGGTCACCTCGGCGGCGCGGACGATCCGGCGCACGGTGTTGGCGTCGATCACGAAGTTCTGGCCGCGCTGCTTGGTGGGGCGGACCCCGAACGCGGCGGCCAGTTCGCGGATGTCGGCGGCGCCCAGCAGGTGACTGTCGGAGGAGGAGGGATCAGTGGTGCTCACCGGGTAAGGCTACCGGCCGTGTGGGTGCACGAGCTCAGTAGCCGAAGGCACGGGCGGTGTTGGCGGCGATCGCGGTGCACAGCTCGTCCTCGCCGAGCCCCAGCGTCTCGGCCATCGAGCGGACCGTGACCGGGATCAGGTAGGGCGCGTTGGGCCGACCGCGGTAGGGGTGCGGGGTGAGGAACGGGGCGTCGGTCTCGACCAGGATCCGGTCCAGCGGCGTGGCGGCCAGGGCGTCGCGCAGCGGCTGGTTGGCCTTGAAGGTGACCGGGCCGGCGAACGACAGGTACCAGCGGTGCTCGGCGCAGAGCTCGGCCATCGCGGCGTCGCCGGAGTAGCAGTGGAAGACGGTCCGCTCGGGGGCGCCCTCGGCGAGCAGCACCTCGATCACGTCCTCGTGGGCGTCCCGGTCGTGGATCACCAGGGCCTTGCCGTGCCGCTTGGCGATCTCGATGTGGCGGCGGAAGGACTCCTTCTGGATCTCCACGCCCTCGGGGCCGGTGCGGAAGTAGTCGAGGCCGGTCTCGCCGACCGCGCGCACCTGCGGCAGGGCGGCGAGCCGGTCGATCTCGGCCAGCGCCTCGTCCAGCGCGGTGGAACCACCCGGCTCGCGCTTCTGCCCGGACCAGCCGTCGGGGTCCCCGAGCACGATCCGCGGTGCCTCGTTGGGGTGCAGCGCGACGGCCGCGTGCACCTGCTCGAACTCGGCGGCCAGCTCGGCGGCCCAGCGCGAGCCGGGCAGGTCGCAGCCGACCTGCACCACCGTGGTGACGCCCACCGAGGCCGCCTTGGCCAGCCCCTCGGCCGGAGTCCCGGACTGCATGTCCAGGTGGGTGTGGGAGTCGGCCACCGGCACCGCGAGCGGGGCGGGCAGCGGGGGCGGGGTGGAGCGGTCGTCCTTGGCAGCCATGGTCCAAGAGCCTAGTCGGGCCCCGCGCGGCGGCGGGGCCCGATCGGCTCGGCGACGGGCGGCGCTACGAGCGCGGCAGCCAGAACTGGTACCAGTGCTGCCGCAGCCGGCGGGGCTCGGGCACGGCGGGCTCGGCGGGTCCGGCCAGCCCGGCGTACTGCCCGTACGGGTTGGACACGAGCGCGTCCGGCGGCTCGGCGTAGAACGCGTACCCCGGCGCCGCGTACCTCGAGGAGCGTCGGGTGCTGGCCACCCGCCCCTCCCGCATGATCCGCACGGTGTGGCCGCCGCAGCCCGGGCAGACCGGCTGGAGCAGCGGCGAGGGCACCCGGACCCCGTTGGCGCGGTACACGACCTTCTGGTGGCCGTCGCGGTCCTGGTGGTGCTCGATCTGGTACGCCTGCTCCCAGCCGTATCCGCAGCTCAGGCAGACGAAGGCGTACGCCTCACGGACGGTGGGGACGGGTCCCCGGGCCGCGTCGGCCTGCAGCGTGGTGGGGCCGGTTGCCGGGGTGCCGCCGCCCTGCGGGCTGCCGATTGTGTCGCTCATCGCGGTCTCCCTGCGCCCGCCGGACGGTCGCCCGGACGGGTCTTTCCAACCGATGGAATGCCCCACCGGCCCGTCGCGATGCCCGACTTGCCGAGAATTGGCGGGGAGTTGGGGATTCCTGTACGAATGGCCGACGAAACCGCAGCTCAGCCGGGGTTTCTTAGGCCTCCGCTTTACCTGGCGCCGGGTTTGTGCCGGCGCCTTAGACATCCATCACTCCACCGTACGCGCCTGTTCCGGGTGGGGCGAGGGCGATCGTCGAGCGGTTCCGACGGTGTTCAGCCGCTGTGCTTGGCCGCCACCACGGCGTCGAAGACCTCCCGCTTGGGCAGCCCGAGCTCGGCGGCGACCGCCGCGATCGCCTCCTTGCGGCGCTCCCCCGCCGCCTCCCGGTCGGCCACCCGGTCGGCCAGCTCGGCGGCGGTGAGCTGCGCCGGGGCGGCCGGCGGGGCGCCCCCGACCACCACGGTGATCTCGCCGCGCACCCCGTCGGCGGCCCAGGCGGCCAGCTCGCCGATCGGGCCGCGCTTGACCTCCTCATAGGTCTTGGTCAGCTCCCGGCAGACGGCGGCCGGGCGGTCGGCGCCGAACGCCTCGGCCATCGCGGCCAGGGTCTCGGCGATCCGGTGCGGGGCCTCGAAGAAGACCATGGTGCGCGGTTCGGCCGCGACCTCGGCCAGCGCCCGGGCCCGGTCGCCGGTCTTGCGCGGCAGGAAGCCCTCGAAGGTGAAGCGGTCCACCGGCAGCGCGGAGAGCGCCAGGGCGGTGAGCACCGCGGACGGCCCGGGCACCGCGGTCACCCGGATGCCCGCCTCGACCGCCGCGGCGACCAGTCGGTAGCCGGGGTCGGAGACCGAGGGCATGCCGGCGTCGGTGACCAGCAGCACCCGGGCCCCGCCGGTGAGCGCCTCGACCAGCTCGGGGGTGCGGCCGACTTCGTTGCCCTCGAAGTAGGAGAGCACCCGCCCGGCTGGGGCGACCCCGAGCGCCTGGGTGAGCCGGCGCAGGCGGCGGGTGTCCTCGGCGGCGATCACGTCGGCCTCGGCCAGCTCGGTGAGCAGCCGGGGCGGGGCGTCCGAGACGTCGCCGATGGGGGTGCCTGCGAGAACGAGTACTCCTGTCACAGGGCCATCCTGTCAGGCCCGGCGCGGCCGGCCCAACGCGTATCGGGACGTTCCGGGCAGCCGGACGGCAAGGGGCCTCGGCTTTCAGGTCCCGCCCCTACGATATGGCGGGTGACTGGCGAGACGGGGGCCGAGGCGACGGTGGTCGAGACCGCTGCGGGGACCGGCCCGGTGGACGAGCAGGACCTCGGCGACGCGGCTATAGCCCGGACGGCGATGGGCGGGCCGCACGCCCCCTGGGTGCGCCGGCTGGCCGCCTTCGGCTACCGGGCGCCCGTGCCGGCCCCGCCGGCGGAGCGCCTGGTGCCGCCGATGCCGGACGGGCCCGGGGTGACCCCGGCGGTGGTGGCGCCCTCGCCGCTGCTGCTGCGGGCCGGGATCCGACTGCCGGACGGCCTGTGGTCCTGGCTCTGCCGCTGGTCGGGCTGGCTGGGCCCGCTGCTGGTGGCGCTGTTCGGCGGCCTGCTGCGGTTCTGGCACCTGGGCAGCCCCGGCGGGGTCATCTTCGACGAGACCTACTACGCCAAGGACGCGTACGCGCTCTGGCACGGCGGCTTCGAGACCAACTGGCCCGACAACGCCAACGCCCAGATCGTCGGCCACCCGCAGGTGATCCCGTTCAAGTCCGACCCGGCGTTCATCGTCCATCCGCCGGTCGGCAAGTGGATCATCGGCCTGGGCGAGCACTTCTTCGGGATGCATCCGTTCGGCTGGCGGTTCATGGTGGCGCTGCTGGGCACCGCGTCGATCCTGATGATCGCCCGGATCGCCCGCCGGCTGTTCCGCTCCACCCTGCTGGGCTGCGTGGCCGGGCTGCTGCTCTCGGTGGACGGGCTGCACTTCGTGATGAGCCGCACCGCGCTGCTCGACCTGATCGTCATGTTCTGGATCCTGGCGGCCTTCGGGTTCCTGCTGCTGGACCGGGACCGCACCCGGGCCAGGATCGCCCGCCGCCTGGGCGAGGGCCCGGATGCCGCGCTGGCCCACCGGATGCGGCTGGGCTTGCGCCCGTACCGGCTGGCGGCCGGGGTGTGCGTCGGGCTGGCCTGCTCGACCAAGTGGAGCGGGATGTACGTGGCGGCCTTCTTCGGGCTGCTGACCGTCTTCTGGGACCTGGGCGCGCGCAGGCTGGCCGGTGCCCGGCGGCCGTACTGGACCACTCTGATCCGGGACGGCCTGCCCGCCTTCGTGTCGATCGTGGTGGTCTCGGCCGGCGTCTACCTGGCCTCCTGGTCGGGCTGGCTGGCCAGCAGCCCGGTTCCGGGCAAGGGCGGCTACGGGCGGGACTGGGCGGTGGGCCGGCGCGGCCTGTCCACCGAGTACGTCACGCTGCCGCTGGCCGGCAAGGTGAAGATGCCGTTCCGGGTGGACATGACCTGGGTGCCGGAGAGCCTGCGGTCGCTGTGGCACTACCACTCGCAGATGTACGACTTCAACGTCAACCTGCACAGCCCGCACCTGTACCAGTCCAACCCGTGGAGCTGGCTGGTGCTCGGCCGCCCGGTCTCCTTCTACTACGAGTCGCCCGCGTCCGGGCAGAGCGGCTGCTCGGCGAGCAAGTGCGCCTCCGAGGTGCTGGCGATCGGCACCCCGCTGCTCTGGTGGGCGGGGGTGGCGGCGCTGGCCTACTGCCTGTACCGGTGGGCGCTGCGCCGGGACTGGCGGGCCGGAGCGGTGCTCTGCGGGCTCGGCGCAGGCTACCTGCCGTGGTTCGAGTACCAGAGCCGGACCATCTTCCTGTTCTACGCGGTGGCCTTCGTGCCGTTCCTCGTGCTGGCGGTGACCATGCTGGTCGGCGCGCTGATCGGACCGGCCGGCGCGACACCCGAACGGCGGCTGGTGGGCGGCGCGGCGGCGGGTGTGCTGGTGCTGCTGATCGTCTGGAACTTCCTCTACTTCTACCCGCTGTACACCGGACAGGTGATCCCGCTGGACGACTGGCGGGCCCGGATGTGGTTCACCAGCTGGATCTAGCAACGGTCCGCGTTCTCAAACCGACGGAGTGTCAGAGGTGTGTACCAGCTGTGTCACGAGCCACCACCTCCGGCGGAAGCACCGAAATCCTGTGCTTAGGCTGTGCTGTCCCATCACTCGTCCTCCGGGAGCAGCACCATGCGTCAGGGCGCCAAGGCCGCCGTCATCAGCGCCGTCGCGGTCGTCATCGTGGCCGCCGGCGGCTATGGAGCGTACTCGCTGGTCGGGTCCGGCAGCAGCAAGGGCAGCGGGGCCGCGCCGCCCCGCCATGTGGTCGCCGAGCCGCCGTCGCCCGAGCTCGCCGCGAGCGGCGAGAAGGACTTCCTGACCGCCTGGGCCTCCGGCAACCTGGACGCGGCCAGCAAGCTGACCGACGATCCGGCCACCGCGTTGACCGCGATGACGGCGTTCCAGAACAACCTGAAGCCGAGTGCGCTGACCCTGACGCCGGGCGCCCAGACCACGCCGTCGGCCTTCGCCTCCGCGACCGCGCCGCCGCCCGGTTCGGTCAACGCCACGCCGTCCGCGAAGCCCTCCGCCGCGGGCTCGCCGGGCGCCTCGGCCTCCCCGTCGGGCGCGCCCGCCAGCCAGGTGCTGATGAACTTCAAGTCCAAGGTGGAGTTCGCCAACACCACCAACGTCTGGGACTACACCGGCTACGTCGGCATGGTGAAGATGAGCGACGGCAAGGCCGCCGTGCACTGGGCGCCCACCGTCATTCACCCGCACCTGGGTTCGGGTGAAACGATCACCACCCAGCAGGTCTTCAACCCGCCGACCAAGGTGACCGACCGCAACGGCCAGTCGCTGGCCCAGTTCCCGTCGCTGAACCAGGTCGTGCAGAAGTTCCAGTCCGGCACCACCACGGGCGACCCGGCCGACGCCGGCACCGGTGTGGTGATCACCGACGACGCCGGCAAGAACAAGCCGGAGCCGCTCTTCACCATCATCGACCCCAAGCCGGGCAAGCCGATCAAGCTGACCATCGACGCCGGCCTGGAGGCTGCCGCCCAGAAGGCGGTGGACGAGCAGTACGCCAAGGGCCAGGGCAAGGTCCCGAACGCCGGCATGGTGGCCATCGAGCCGAGCACCGGCCATGTGCTGGCAATGGCCAACGCCCCGGCCACCGGCCTGAACCTGGCCTTCATGGGCGTCACCGCGCCGGGCTCCACCATGAAGATCGTCACGGCCACCGCGCTGCTGCAGGCCGGGATCGACCCGAATGCCAACATGCCCTGCCCGTCGAGCATCACCACCGGGCAGACGTACAAGAACGACTTCTCGGACGCGCACAACGAGTACACCTTCACCCAGGACTTCACGGTCTCCTGCAACACCGCCTTCATCAAGCAGGGCCTGGCCACCCTGAAGTCCGGTGACCTGGCCCAGACGGCGCTGGACTACTACGGCATCGGCCAGGACTGGAAGACCGGCATCACCGACGCCGACGGCAAGATCCCGGGCCCGGGCCAGAGCAAGGACGAGACGGCCGGCGAGTTCATGGGCCAGGGCAAGATCACCATGAACCCGCTGGCGCTGGCCTCGATCGCCGCCACCGTGGAGAGCGGAACCTTCAAGCAGCCGATCCTGGTGGACGGCATGCAGCAGCAGCCGGCCAACAAGCAGCTCCCGCCGGACGTGCTGAACAAGCTGCGAGCGCTGATGAAGAGCGTGGTCACCGACCCGTCGGGCACCGGCGTCCAGGCGTTCCAGGGGATCACCGGCAATCTGATCGGCGGCAAGACCGGCACCGCCGAGACCCAGCCGAACGTCACCCCGAACAGCTGGTTCACCGGCTACCGGGACAACCTGGCGGTCAGCGCCGAGGTGCTGCAGGGCAACTTCGGCGCCGACGCGGCGGCCCCGGCGGTGGCCGAGGTGCTCAAGGTCGGCAACAACGGCTGACCGAAGGCGAACCGAACTGGGAAGCACTGACGGCCGGTCTGCCGACCGGCCGTCAGTGCTTCCCGGCGCTTCCCCGCGCGTCTCGGCGCTTCTCAGTGCTTGGGGCCGTAGACCGCCGCCACGTTGTCCTGCGGCGGATGGGCCTGGCCCGCCGGGCCGGCCGCGAACGCCTTCAGCAGGTTGGTGGTCACCTGCTGGGTGAAGGCCCCCGCCCTGGCGTCCATCGAGTGGTCGGCCCCCGAACTGCCGTCACCGGTGGCGTCCAGCGCCTCCACCCAGCGCATGGTCCCGCTGGCGAAGACCCCGGCGCCGCCCGGCGCGGCGTAGAACGCGGTGTCGCTGTAGCTGTGGCGGCCCTCGCAGACGACCGGTGAGTGCGCCAGGATCTCGATCGGCCGGGGCGTGGTGAAGGTCGGGTTGACCCGGTCGTACTCCACGCCGACGAGGTGGGCGAAGCTGTCCCCGTCCTTGGTGCCGGTGCCCTCCAGCAGCCAGTGCCCGGGGTTGGTCACCACGTAGGGCGCGTCCACCGGGTAGCCGTCGTAGATCACCCCGAGCAGCGAGCTCTCCGGGTCGGCCCCGGGCTCCGCCCGGTAGTCGTTGGTCGGCGGCTTGCCCGCCGTGAAGCCAGGGTCCTCCTGGTAGGCCGTCTTGTAGCAGACCACCTGCCGGTCCGGGCCGGTCGGCGAGGGCTCGTAACGGACCCGCCGGAAGCAGCAGTTGGCGCCCAGTACGGCCACGTTGGTCCCGGCGTCGCGGGCCGCGGTGACATGGGCGCGCTGCTCCGGCGACCAGTACTCGTCGTGTCCGAGCGAGAGCACCGCCAGGGCGCCCTTGAGCAGGTCGGGGGTGCCGGCCAGGTCGGTGGAGGTGGTGTAGGCGAGCGGCAGCCCGAGCTTCTCGGCCAGCGCGATCAGCGGCGCCTCGTACACCAGGAAGAGCCCGGCCCCGTTGTCGTACTGGTACGGGCGGTCGAAGGAGACCACCAGGGAGCGGGTCGCGTAGGCGCCATTCGACCCGTTGTAGAGGTTGTAGCCGCCCCACTCGTTGTAGGCCTGCCAGGTGGCCACCGCGTTCACCACCACCAGCTTGCCCGCGGTGCTCGCGGAGCGGACGGTGATCGGCACATAGCGCTGGCCGGCGCCGCCGTCCGCGTCCAGCCGCAGCAGGTAGCTGCCCTCCGGCCAGCCGGTGGTGTCGACCTGGGTGCTGCGCGCCCAGTCGGTGGCGACCATCCGGGTCGCCTGGTCCGGCGAGGCGGCGGACTGCCGGCTGCCGGGCAGCCGGTCGGACTGCCAGACCTGGCGGCCGCGGGCACCGCCGTAGTAGCCCATCCGATAGGCCGTCACCCGGTAGCCGGGCGCGGTGGTCGAGACGTGCAGGCCAAACGTTTCTCCAGGCAGCACGCTCACCCGGTCCGCCCAGCCCTCGATCGCCCGGTCGGGACCGGCGTTGCCGATCCGCCAATCGGGGTTGCCGGGCCGGTCGTTCTCCCGCTGGGGCGGGGTGGCGGCGCTGCGCGGGGCGGCGGCGGTGGCGGACGGTGCGTCGGCGGCCGGCCGAGCCGCATGGCCGGCCTTGGAGCCGGCCGCCCCGCCCGACCCGCAGGCCGCCAGCCCGGCCCCCGCCGCCGCTGCCCCGGCCAGCCCCAGGAACCGCCGCCGCCCGGGCCGCGGGCGCTCCCGCGCCGGCCGCTGCCCGGCGGGCTGCTGCTCGTCCGGACGCTGCTCGGGCATGCGGGTCCTCCTCGGGCTGGGGCGGGCTGACGCCGGGTCGACACCACGGGGAACGCCTGGCCGCCGGACGCCGTTCCCCGTGATCGCGCAACGGACCGTCAGCCCGGTTCAGCCGCCGACGGTGCCGCTCTCCCGGTCCACCGTAAGGGCCCGCCGCGCACCCCGCCCGTTCCGGCCGAGGCCGGCCAGCCGGGGCCAGCCGACCAGCACCGCCGGCAGCGCCAGATAGCCGAACCGGGCGGCCGGCGCCATCAGGAAGGCCACCGTCAGCCCCGCCGCCAGCCGGTCGGCCGCGGCCACCGCGCCGGTCGGCGGCCGCAGCAGCACCCAGCCCGCCACCGCCAGGCCGCCCGCCAGCAGCAGCACCAGCGCGGCGATCCGCCCGGCCGGCCCCAGATCGGCGAGCAGCTTGCCGGGCAGCGGACTGCCGGCCGGGGTGTGCACGGTCGTCAGCCCCAGCGGGTAGCGGACCACCTGCAGCCACAGGTCCTGCGGCCTGGTCAGCGCGAACGGCAGCAGCACCGCCAGCACGGCCGCCACCGCGATCACCGCCGCCCGCACGGCCGGCCGCCACCCGCCGCGCTGCCGCAGCAGCAGCACGGCGACGGGTAACGCCGGCCAGACCGTCCACTTGAGGGCGCAGGCCAGCGCCAGCACCACGCCGGCCGCGGTGGCCCGGCCCCGGGCGGCCAGCGCCAGGCCGAGGCAGCAGACGCCGATCAGCGGCAGGTCCACCCCGCCCACCGCCAGGCTGAGCGCGATCACCGGAGAGCCGGTGAGCAGCAGCAGCGGTAGCAGGGCGGAGCGCCACGGGCCGTGCCCGAGCAGCCGCCAGCTGCCGGCCAGGCCGCCGAGGAAGGCGAGCGCGAACCAGACCCGGGCGTCGCCGATCAGCAGGGCCGCCGGGCCGCTGCGCCCGAGCAGCGCCCGGGGCAGCCCGAACAGCGCCATCCCGGGCAGGTAGGGGTCGAACTCGGTGACGGCCGCCGGATGCGGCAGATAGGGGGTGCCGGTATGCAGCAGCAGTCGGGCTGAGCGCTCGACCACCCCGACCTCCGACTGCGCCCGGCTGCGCACCGCCAGCACCGCCAGCGGCAGCAGCACCGCGCCGAGCAGCGCCACGGCGGCGGCCGCCCGGGCGGCGATCCGGCGCGGCAGCAGCAGCACGGCCGCGCCGGCCAGCAGGTAGGCGGGCGCGGCGAGGGTGCCCCAGAGCCGCTGGTTGGCCAGCCGGGAGACCAGCGGGAAGGTCGCCGCCCAGCCGGCCGCGACCAGGCAGAGCAGCAGTCGCACCCAGCGGCGGCGGCCCAGTCGGATGGCCGTGGCGGCCGCCCGGCCCCGCCAGGGGGCCGGGCGGGGGTTTCGCCGGCCCTGGTTCGGGTGCGGCAGGACGGGTGCTCCGGCGGAACGGGCGCTCACCATGGTTGGCAGGGTAGGGCGGCGCACCGCCGGGCGTCGTCGGCCACTCGGGTGACGCGTCGTCATCCGGACGCCGCGTCACCCCGGGATCGCTACTCGGCCGCGCCGACCGCCACCGGCTCCGGCTCGGCGGCGACCGCGCCCAGCCGGGAGTGCCGGATGCCGTAGCCGAAGTAGCCGGCGGCGGCGACCAGCAGCGCGCCCCCGAAGAACACGAAGGTGATCGGGTGCAGCCCCTTGACCAGGTAGGCGCAGAAGCCGACGCTGAGCACCGGGACCACCGGGTAGCCCGGCACCTTGAAGCCGCGCTCCAGGCCGGGGTTGGTGCGCCGCAGGATGATGACGCCGATGCTGACCACCGCGAAGGCGACCAGGGTGCCCATCGAGGTCAGGTCGGTGAGGATGTCCAGCGGCACGAAGGCGGCCAGCAGGGCCACGCCGGTGCCGACCACGAGGGTGTTCCAGACCGGGGTGCCGGTGCGCGGCGAGACCTTGGCGAACTTGGCCGGCAGCAGCCCGTCGCGGCCCATCGAGTAGAGGATCCGGGTCTGGCCGTAGATCACCACCAGGGTGACGCTGAAGATCGAGACGATCGCGCCGAGCGCGAACATCAGGGCCGGCCAGCTCTGCCCGGTGATGTCCTGCAGGATCTGCGCCAGGCCGGCTTCCTGCCCGTCGAACTTCTTCCAGGGCTGGGCGCCGATCGCGGCGAGCGCCACCGCGACGTACAGCAGGGTGACCACGACCAGCGAGATCACGATGGCCAGCGGCAGGTTGCGGCGCGGGTTGCGCACCTCCTCGCCGGCGGTGGAGACCGCGTCCAGGCCGATGAAGGAGAAGAAGATGCTGGAGGCGGCGACCCCGACGCCGGACCAGCCGAACGGCATGAAGTCGTGCATGTTGCCGGAGTGGTAGCCGGTCAGGCCGATGGCGACGAAGGCCAGCAGCACCACGATCTTGATGCCGACCATGATCGCGTTGACCCGGGCGGACTCGCTCACCCCGCGCACCAGCAGGAAGGTGACCATCGCGACCAGCACCACGGCGGGCAGGTTGAAGTAGCCGCCGTCGCCGGGCGGGGCGGCCAGCCAGTCCGGGATCCGGAAGCCGAAGGCCAGTTCGGAGAACTTGTTCAGGTACTGCCCCCAGCTGACCGCGATGGCCGAGGCGGACACCCCGTACTCCAGCAGCAGGCAGATCCCGACGCCGTAGGCGGTGGCCTCGCCGAGGGTGGCGTAGGCGTACGAGTAGGAGGAGCCGGAGACCGGGATCGCCGAGGCCAGCTCGGCGTAGCAGAGCGCGGTCAGGCCGGCGGTGATCGCCGCGAGGACGAAGGAGAGCAGCACGGCCGGGCCGGCCTCGGGGACGGCGGAGCTCAGCACGAAGAAGATGCCGGTGCCGACGGTGGCGCCGATGCCGATCGCGGAGAGCTGCCAGAGGCCGATCGACCGGCGCAGCTGTCCGTCACCGCCCTTGCCGGCGCTCTCGGCGATCAGGGTGGCGACGGGCTTACGGCGCAGCAGGCTGTGGCCGAGGCTGGGGGAGGTACTGGGCACGGTTGCTGCGCTTTCTGGATCTTAATTATGACGACTTCCGTATAAATATACCCCATGCCTGAATAAGTCCCACGAAGTCCTCCGAGGTCGGGGCCCTACGGGGCCAGCACCGCCTGCATCACCGACTTGGCGATCGGAGCGGCGAGCGAGCCGCCGGTGACATCGGTGGCGCTGCTGTCCGCGATCACCACCGCCACGGCCACCGGCGGGACGTCCGAGGAGCCGGCCGGCTTGGCCCAGGAGATGAACCAGGCGTACGGCACGCCGCTGTTCGCCACACCGTGCTGCGCGGTGCCGGTCTTGCCGCCGACCGTGGCGCCGGGGATCGCGGCCCGGCCGCCGGTGCCGTTGGCCACCACGTCGGTCATCAGCTGCTGGACCTGCCCGGCCACCGCCGGGCTCATCGCCTGCTTGTAGGAGCGCGGCCGCATCAGTTGCACGGTGCTGCCGTCCGACTTGGTGAGCTTGTCCACAAGCTGGGGATACATCACGGTGCCGTTGTCGGCGACCCCGGCCGCGACCATGGCCATCACCAGTGGGGTGGCCGCGGTGTCGAACTGGCCGATCGAGGAGAGCGCGAGCTGCGACTGGTCCATCGTGGTGTCGAAGTTGCTGCGGGCCGCCCGCACCGGGATGTCCAGCTTCGGGTCGTTGAAGCCGAAGTTCTCCGCCATCGCGACCATCTTGTCCAGTCCGGTCTGCACCCCGAGGTAGCCGAGCACGCTGTTGCAGGACAGCGTCATCGCGGTGTCCAGGTCGAGGCCGGCCGTGTTGCAGGAGGTGGTGTCGTTGACCAGCGGGGTGGTGGTGCCCGGCAGGATGTACGGGTAGGGCGCGGCGGTGGGGGCGTTGATGTCGGTGACCACGCCGGCCGTCAGGGCGGCGGCCGCGGTGACCACCTTGAAGGTCGAGCCGGGCGGGTAGGTCTCGCGCAGCGCCCGGTTGAGCATCGGCTGGTCGCTGTCGCTCTGCAGCCTGGTCCAGACCTGCTGGTCGGCGCTGGACGAGCCGGCGAAGCTGCCCGGGTCGTACGAGGGCGTGCTGGCCAGCGCCAGGATCCGGCCGGTGGCCGGCTCGATCGCGGCCACCGCGCCCTTCTGGCCGTCCAGCCCGCTCATCGCGGCCTGCTGGGCGGCGGCGTCGATGGTGGTGTGGACGGAGCCGCCGGGGTTCTGCTGACGGGAGATGGCGTCCCAGACCGCCCAGCCGTCCAGCCGGTCGTCGGTGCCGCTGAGCAGCGCGTCCTCGGTGCCCTCCAGCTGGGTGTTGCCGTAGATCTGCGAGGAGAAGCCGGTGACGGCGGCATATGTGGGGCCGTCGGTGTAGGTGCGCTTGTAGTTGTAGCGGCCGCCGGTGGCCGCCGAGCCGGTGATCGGCTGCCCGCCCACCAGGATGGCGCCGCGCGGCTGGCCGTAGCGCAGGATCGCCTTGCGCTGGTTGGCCGCGTTGTCGTTGTAGCCCTTGGCCTGGAAGAACTGCACCCGGGTGGCCTGGGCCGCGAGCAGCAGCACCAGCAGCAGGCAGAAGGTGCCGGCCCGGCGGGCGGTGATCCGGATGCCGGGGCGCTGTCCGGTGGGGCCGATGGTCATGCGTCCTCGATCAGGGTGCGGCGGGCCTGGTCGCTGAGGCGCACCAGCAGGGCCACGATGATCCAGTTGGTCACCACCGACGACCCGCCCTGCGCGATGAACGGCAGGGTGGCCCCGGTCAGCGGGATCAGCGCCAGCACCCCGCCGGCCACCACGAAGAGCTGCAGTCCGATGATGGTGGCCAGCCCGATCGCCAGCAGCCGGCCGAACGGATCGGTCAGCTCGATCCCGGTCCTGAAGCCCCGGGAAACCAGCAGCGCGTAGAGCAGGAAGAGCGCCAGCAGGCCGGTCAGTCCGAGCTCCTCGCCGATGGTGGCCAGGATGAAGTCGGACTTGGCCGCGAAGCCGATCAGGATCGAGTGCCCCTTGCCGAGGCCGGTGCCGAGCAGCCCGCCCCAGGCGAAGGCGAACAGCGACTGGGCGATCTGGTTGGCGCCCTGCCCGGCCTGGATCGAGGCCAGCGGGTGCAGCCACTGCTCGACCCGGGCGTGCACGTGCGGGGAGAGCCAGCCGACCATCGTCACTCCGGCGGCGGCCAGCACCAGGCCGATGACGATCCAGCCGATCCGGGCGGTGGCGACGTAGAGCATCACCACGAAGATGCCGAAGTAGAGCAGCGACATCCCGAGGTCGGTCTCCAGCACCAGCACCCCGATGAACACCGCCCAGACCAGCAGCACCGGCCCGAGCACCCGCCCGGGCGGCAGCCGCAGCCGCCAGACCTGGCGGCCGGTCAGTGCCAGGGTGTCCTGGTGCACCGCCAGGTAGGCGGCGAAGAAGATCACCAGCAGGATCTTGGCGAACTCCCCCGGCTGGATGGAGAACGAGCCGATGGTGATCCAGATCCGCGAGCCGTAGACCGCGGGGAAGAAGATCGGCAGGATCAGCAGCACCAGGGCGACCAGCGCACCGCTGTAGGCGTAGCGGCGCAGCCACCGGTGGTCCCGCAGCAGCACCAGCACCAGCCCGAAGAGCCCCACCCCGAGGGTGGACCAGAGCAGTTGGGTGGGCGCCGCCGAGCTGTGCGGGGTGACCCGGTCCAGCCGGTAGATGACGACCAGTCCGATCCCGTTGAGCAGCACCCCGATCGGCAGCAGCAGGGGGTCGGCGTACCGCGCCCTCCAGCGCACCAGCAGGTGGGCCAGCAGGGCCAGGCCGCCCAGGGCCGCGCCGTAGCGGAGCGCGTCGGCGGGCGGACGGCCGTCCAGGTTGGAGCCGACCTCGACGTATCCGAACACCGCGATCGCCACCGCGCCCAGCACCAGGACCAGTTCGACGTTCCGGCCGCTGTGCGGGCGCAGTCCGGCCGGTTCGGGCCGGTCGGCCGCGACGGCGGCGGGGAGGGCCATGCGGGCCTCCGGCGGTGGGTCGACTGGGGCGGGTCAGGATGACGTCACGATAAACATCACTCGGTCCGCCGCCCGGCCAGCCACGCCGAGCCGGCCCCGACCAGAGCGGCCAGCACCGCGGCGGCGACCAGCCCGAGCAGCGGCAGCTCCAGCCGGGCCAGCCGGGAGCCGGTGACCAGGGCCCGCATCGCCCGGTTGGCCGGCGAGCCCGGCAGCACCAGCACCAGCACCGAGAGCCCGAGCGCGCCCAGCATCCCGTAGCCGGTGCGCAGCAGCACCGGCCGGTGGCACAGCGCCCCGACCGCCAGCCCGGTGAGCACGCAGGTCACCGCGGCGAGCAGGCCCGCCAGCAGCGCCCCCGGCACGGGCACTTCGTGGCCCGGCGTCGGGGTCCCCGCGGCCGAAGGCTGGGGGATGGCGGTGGGCCCGCTGAGTGCCCAGACCGCCGCCGTCCCGAGCACCGCGAGCAGCAGGCCGGCCAGCAGCGCGGCGAGCAGCGCGGCCACTTGGACGCGGGCCGCGCCCCGCGCGGCCACCAGTACCGCCCGGGCCGGCGGGGGGTCGGCGGTGAGCGTGCTGCGGGCGTACCAGGCGGTCACGGGCACCAGCAGGGCGGCGTTCACGCCCAGGCTGTCCAGCAGCGGGCTGCCCGTCTGCACCCCGACGGCCAGCAGCAGCGCATAGCCGAGGAACGGCGGCAGCCAGCGCTGCGAGCGCAGCAGCAGCTCCAGTTGATAGCGGGTCAGCGCCGTCATGCCCGCCCCTCCAGCTGCTGGATCGTCGAACTCGCCTGCGCCGCCACCTGCTTGACCTCCAGGATGTGCGCCGGCGCGGATCCGCCGAGCAGCCGGCGCAGCAGCGCGTCCGAGTGCTCGGCGGCCACCAGCAGCCGCACCGTGCCGTCTGCCTGCGGCTTGCGCTCCGGGGCGCCAGGCAGCAGTTCGGGCAGTTCGGCGGCGGCGACCAGCAGCTGCATCCTCCCCCGGCCTTCGGCCGGTGGGGGCACCTCCCGGCCGCCAGGCTGGGGGCGGACTCCCGGGCCGGTGCTTGGCGCGGCAGCGGCCTGACGCTCCGTCACCCGCGCGTCGTGGACCAGGTAGGCGGCGGTGGTCAGCCCGGCGAGGCGGTTCGGATCGTGGTCCACGAAGAGCACCGTGCCGCCCTGCCCCGCGCGTTCGGCCGCCGCCTCGTCGAGCACCGTCCGGGCGCCCTGGTCGAGCCCGGTCCAGGCCTCGTCCAGCAGCAGCACGTCGGCCTCGGCGAGCAGCGCCTGGGCGACGGCCACCTTCTGGCAGCTGCCCTTGGAGAGCCGGTTGAGCGGGGTGCCGGACCGGTCGGCGATCCCGAACCGCTCCAGCCAGTGGGCGGCCCGCTCGGCCGCCGCCCGGGCGCTCAGCCCGTGGATCCGCCCCACCCGGCAGAGGTAGCCGGCGGCGTCGAACGGCAGCGCGGGCGGGAACCGTTCGGGCACGTAGGCCCGCCGCCCGGACAGCTCGATCCGGCCCCGGCTCGGCGGCTCGATCCCGCCGACCAGCTTGAGCAGGGTGGACTTGCCGCTGCCGTTGGTGCCGTCGATCCGCACCAGCGCACCGGCCGGCAGCACCAGCTCCAGATCGCGCAGCACCCATGGCCCGCCGCGCTGGTAGCGCTTGCCCACTCCCGCGATCCGCACCTCGGACACTCGCCGCGCCCCCGTTCGAAAATCGGTCGCCAGCCGGCGGGTCAGCCAGCAGACTGCCCCGGTGAACAGTGCTACCGATCGTACGGTGAACGTCCTGCTGACTTATCGCGAACGGCAGTTGGGGGTGGTCGGACCCTTCCCGGTGGACCGGCCGCGGTGGCATGACGTGACGCCGGTGACCGAGCACCTCCTCGAACTGCTGGGCGTGCCCGCCGTGGTGCTGCGGCTGCTGGACGTGCAGGGCGGTGGCGGCGGGCTCGGCGGCCTGGTGAGCTACCACGCCGAGCTGCTGGCCGAGCCGCCCGCCGGCCTGGCGCTGCGGCCCGCCACTCCGGCCGAGTCGGACGCGCTGCGTCCGCAGGCGCACCGCGCCGAGTACGCCACCGCCGACGGGGTGCGGGCCGCGCTGGACTGGGCGGAGCAGGCGCTGGCGGCGGCCGGCCGCCCGACCACCGGTCCGGTGGAGCAGGTGAAGACCTGGAACCTGGCCGGCCTGTTCCGGCTGCCCACCGCCGCCGGGCCGGTCTGGCTGAAGACCGGGCGGCACTTCGCGGTGGACGAGGCCGCGGTGATCGCCCTGTTCCGCTCGGTCGCCCCGGAGTCGGCCCCGACCGTGCTGGCCGCCGATCCCGACCACCGGCTGCTGCTGCTCGACCACGTGCCCGGCGAGGACTGCTGGGGCCCGTCCGCCGAGGTGGTCGCCGACGCGGTGCCGCGCCTGGTCCGGGCCCAGGCCGCGCTGGCCGCCAGCTACCCGGGCGGCGCCCCGGGCGGGCTGCGGGACCGCACCCCCGCCGCCCTGGTCCCGGCCGTCAAGGCGCTCCTCGACGGCCCGGCCGCCGCCGAGCTGACCGCCGACGAGCTGGCCGGCGCCCGCGCCATGGTCGACCGGCTTCCGGAGCTGGTGGAGCAGTTGGCCTCCTGCGGACTGCCCGATGTGGTGCTGCACGGCGACTTCCACCCCGGCAACTGGCGCTCGACAGGGGGGTCCGCCCGGCCGGGGTCTGGGGGAGGGACCGCGGTGCTGGTGGACTTCGCCGACGCCTGCTTCGGCCACCCGGCGCTCGACGGGCTGCGGCCGAAGGACTTCTGCTCCGGGGAGCGCTGGGCCCAGGCGGCGGCCACCTGGTGCGAGGCCTGGCGGACCGTGGCGCCGGGCAGCGACCCGGAGCGGGCGCTGCGGCTGGCCGCGCCGTTCAGCCACCTCGGCTATGCGGTGCGCTACCAGGAGTTCCTGGACGCCATCGAGCCGAGCGAGTACCGCTACCACGCGGGCGACCCGGCTGCGGAGCTGCGCGCCGCACTGGCGGCCTTCGCCGCCGTCTGAGGTCACTCGGGGCGACACGGGCCCGGGGCTTGCGTGCGTGCACGGCCCCGGGCCCGCAGGATGAAACGGCACAAATCCGGACAAGAGGAGACCTGCCGTGCGTCCGACCCTGCTGCCGCCCGCCCCGCCCGTCGTCGAACTCGCCGTCGACGCCTCCGGCCTCATCGCCGAGATCGAGGCCTATCTCGCCTCACTGCCGACCCCGGCCCGGCATCCGGTGCCGTACGTCTGCCCGCTGGGCCGCACCGTGCAGCCCTGGTACGCCGGCCACCCGCTCCCCCGCCGCACCCCGCTGGACCGGCTGGCCCGCCGCCCGGCCCGGCCGGTGCCGGTCAGCGCCGCCCAGCACCTGGAGCTGACCTCCCGCTACCTCACGGCCGCCGGCTGGCTGCAGGGCGCCCTGTGGGACGCCACCGGGCGGGTCTGCCTGCTCGGCGCCCAGGCGGCCGTGCTGGCGCACGGCTACGGCCGCCCCGCCACCGTGCAGACCGCCCGGGTGCAGGTGATGGAGGTGCTGCACGCCACCGGACGCCCCGTCACCTCCCCGGACGAGTACAACGATCGGCCCACCACCCGGCAGGCCGACATCCACCGGCTGCTGGAGCAGGCGGCGCTGCGGGCCCGTTCGCTGGGTTTGTAGCTGCCGGGTTCGTCGCTGCTGTAGCAGGGCCGTGACACGCGTCCGACCGGATCCGTACCTACGGCCGCCACGCTGGTGTCCTCACCAGCTGAACAACGCACCTTCCGGGGGGAAGCACCCATGGCCGTCCGCCGTCGCCGCGGTTCCACCGCCGCCCTGGCCCTCACCGCCGCCCTGAGCGTCGGCTCCGCCCTGCTGCTGACGGCCTGCGGGCCGGACGACACCGCGTCGTCGGCCGCCTCCTCGCCCGCCGCGACGCTCACCGCCTCATCGGCGCCCACCGGCAAGGGCACCGCGCCCAGCCCGTCCGCCGCCCGCTCGGGCACCCCGGCCCCCGGCGGCAGCGCCACCCCGAGCGGACCCGCCGCCCCGACCCGCGGCACCGGCGTCCCGCACCTGACCATCAGCAACGGCACCGACCTGGTGCAGATGCCCGACGCCGTCGTCGACTTCCACACCCAGGTGCGCGACCTCGCCTGGGCCCCGGACGGCAGCGCGGCGGTGTTCATCAACGGCAACGGCGACCTGGTGACCGCGAAGCCGGACGGCACCGGCCAGATCGTGGTCGCCAGGAACCCGGGCGGCCAGACCTGGTCGCACCCCACCTGGGTGATGACCATGCCCGATCCCCAGGTCGGCCTCCCGCACCGGAACACCATCATCTTCACCGCCGACCAGGGCGGCACCACCAGGCTGATGCAGGTGCGGGGCGACACCACCAACGGCACCCCGGCCGCGCTGCCGCTCAGCGCCGGCGCCCCCGGCGACAACGGACCCGTCACCCTGCCGCAGACCGCCAACACCTGGGCGGACGCGGGTGGCAGCCACGGCAGCATCGCCTACGAGAACACCGCCGACGGCTCGGTCTACATCCGCGACGACTACACGCGCCAGCAGGGCTACAAGCTCACCGAGGGCTCCGAGCCGGCGCTGTCGCCGGACGGCAACGAGGTGGTCTTCGTCCGCTCGGTCGGCGGCCACGACCACCTGTTCGAGGTGCAGTTGGGCCAGAACACGATCACCCCCCAGGACCTCACCCCGAAGGCGACCACCGACTACACCGAGCCCGCATTCTCGCCGGACGGCAAGGAGGTCACCGTCCGCACGCCGAACGGCACGGCCGCCATGCCCGCCGACGGCTCGCTGACCCCGCACCCGGGTGGCTACACCGTGCCGGGCCTGCCCGCCTACCGCCCCTGAAGCTCGGCCTGGAGCTCCGCCAGCTGGCCGGCCGCCTCCCGGTGGGGCAGGAACTCCACCACGTCCAGGAACCGGAACAGCACCTGGGTGGCGGTGATCGCGAACTCGTAGTCGGCGAAGCCCACCACCGCCCCCGTGGCACCCCGGGCCGTCCCGCGCTCCAGCTGCCCGACCACCTCGTCCGCCCCCTCGACGTCCCGTGAGCGCCGGGCGTTGGGGCGGGCCAGGTACGGGCAGACCATCGCCGCGTACAGCATGCAGGCGCGGTGCCCCGGCGCCTCCAGCGTCGGGGCCAGGTTCCGGTAGGGCGCACCGGCGGCCAGCGCCTGCTCGATCGCCCCGGCCTCGGCGGCGCCGACCACCCGCCACACCGGCCCGCGCTCCATCAGCACCCCGCAGACCGAGCACTCCCGCTGCCGTGCGCACCGGGCGGTGCGCTCGTAGTCGCTGAGCGCGAACTGCGGCTCCCCGTCGACCCAGGGCGTGATGGCGGGCACCGGATAGCCCCGCCCGTCCCGCGGCCGGGCGGCGACGGCGGGTGGCATCGGAACGGCATCGAAGCGCATGCCCGTAGCCTCTCAGACAGGCCAACCTGACACACACTCACCGAACCGGACGACAACGATGACGACGACCCCCAGTTCAGCCCCGTTCCCCGGCCGGCTGGTCAACTTCGAGGCGGCGAAGGCCGAGCACGGTGAGCGGGCCGAGCACATGGTCCGCATGCTCGCCGTGGGCGACCCGCTCGCCGACGCCGTGATAGCCGAGCTGGACAGCCTGGGCAAGGACGGCCGCCGACTCCTCAACCAGGGGCTCGCCGACGGCCTGGACAGCCTGGGCGATCCGCCGCCGGCGATCGCGGCGCTGCTGCGCCGGCTCGAAACGCTGCCCGACTGGGCCGACCCGGACGCCCTGGCGGCCGGCGACCGGGTCGCGCACCTGGTGCCGCCGCTGTGGAACACGCTCGCCTTCTCGGCCGGCTCGCTGTCCCACACCTACAGCTCGCCGAGCATCGCCCGACTCCTCGTCCAGACGGGGAAGTTGGACACGATGGCGGCCCGGCGGCTGGCCGAGACCGGCCTGTGGAAGATCAGTGCCATCCTCCCCGGCGGACTCCACCGTGGTGCGGCCGGCTACCTCCAGACCGCCCAAGTACGGCTGCTGCACGCCCGAGTCCGGGCGACGGCGCTCAAGCACGGCTGGGAGACCGAGCGTTGGGGCCTGCCCATCAACCAGGTGGACGTCGCCCGCACTTGGCTCGACTTCACCGTGGTGCCGTACTCCTTCCTGGCGGCCGTGGGCTTCGTGCTGACCGACGAGGAGCAGCGGAGCCTCTACGAGTACTGGTGGCACGTCGCCCATCTCCTGGGCCTGGACGAGGGTTTCTTCCTCGGCATGCGCAGTCACGCCGAAGCGTCCGCGCTGGCGGACCTGCTGGACTCCACGATCGAGGCGCCCGACCACAACAGCCGGGTGCTCAACAAGGCCCTCTACGACGCCACGGCCGACTTCCTCGCCGACGCTCCCCGGTCGACCTTCACCAAGGAGTCGGCGCGGGACCTGCTGCACGCCGTGGCCCGCCACTTCCACGGCGACGCGATCGCCGACGCCCTCGGCGTCCCGCACTCCGGGGCCGCCGCCGCCCTGCCCGCCCTGGCGGCCGGCCACGCCCAGGCCCGCCGCTACCAGTCGCTGGTCCCGGGGGCCGCGGAGCTGGAGCGGGCGGCGAACATCCAGGCCTACACGGCCATCGCCGCCAGCGTGCAGGGCGCCACCGCCTACCAGTCCAACATCGTGTGATCCACGCCATGGTGCCCTGATCCCCTTCAGGGCACCACCGGCAAGGACTCCGGGGAATGCGGAAGCCCCGCCTGATCCAGGATCAGGCGGGGCTTCTTGACTGCTTTTCAGCAGTCGTTGGGTGGAGCTGAGGGGATTCGAACCCCTGACCCCCTCGATGCGAACGAGGTGCGCTACCGGACTGCGCCACAGCCCCAACGAGAAGAAACTTTAGCACCTTTTCGAGGGGGCTCGTGACCACCCCCCTGGTGGGGTGGGGGTCCCCCGGCCGAAGGCTGGGGGCGGGTGCCGCCTCCGCGCTACTCGTTGGCGGCGCGGGGGCGGCTGTGCGCGGCCGGATCCTGGTACTGGTCGAACAGCGGGGTGCGGGGGCCCTCCGCGGTGCGGGGGCCGCCCGCCTGTGCCGCCCAGGCGCCGGGGGCCGCGAGGTCCAGGCCGCGGTTGACCCGGGGGGCCACGGGGGCGGTCACATAGGTGGGCAGCGGCACCGGGACCGGCTCCCAGGAGTCAGGGCCGGCGGCGGCCCGCTCGCGCAGCCCGTCGACCCACTCCTCGTGGTCGGTCGCCTCCACCAAGTCCTGCCGGGCGGCCGGCTCGGGCCGCTCCGCCTCGGCGACGGCCGCGGCGGCGGCGATCGCCTGCGCCGACTCGATCGGCTCGGTGGCCTCCTCGGGCACCGCTAGCGGGGCCGTCTCGGCGAGCCGGGCGGCCCTGGCGCGCTCGCGCTCGCGCACTCCCACGGCGGCGGCCGCGGCGCGGGCCCGGTCGAGCTTGACCTCGCAGCGTTGGCGCTCCAGTCGGCGCAGGTGGCCGATGTAGAGGGTGAGCAGCACCGCGGGCAGCGCCGGCACCCAGAGGAAGGCGACCCCGGCCACCGCCGCGATCACCGCGCCGAGCGCGAAGGCGCCGAAGAGCAGGGTGACCATCCGGCGCCGCCGGGCCAGCAGCCGGGCCCGGCGGTCGGGCTGTCCGGCCCGGACCGGCTCGGCCCCGGGCAGCGTCGACGAGGGCTCGGCGGGCACGCCGGTGGCACCGCCGTCGGACGCGCCGTCGGCGGCGGAGTCGGTGGGGTCGTCGTCGCCCAGGATCCGGGACGCCCGCCGCTCCAGTGCCGATCGCCCGGCCAGCAGGCGGATGGCGGTGCTGAAACGTTCTGTCGGGCGCGATTCGTTGAGCTCGTCCTGCCTGCGGAGCCACATGGGCACCAGATAGGCAGCCCAGGCCCCTACGATGACCGCGTAGATGAGGCCGCTACTGCTCACGTTTCACACCGTACGGGCGTTGGGTAAGGGCGGTCAGCAATTTGGCGCGGCGTGTCGCCCTGCCAAACTGATTCTCTGACTATTTTGCCGGTATTTGTGACCGCTTGACCGCGTGCCGATGCCATATCGATATCAATTTCGAACACTTATTCAATTACCCCAAACGCCAACGCCGGAGCAGCCCTTCGGGGATCTCCTCCGCCGTCAGCGCGTACACCAGATGGTCGCGCCAGTCCCCGTCGATGTGCAGATAGCGCGGCCGCATTCCCTCGGAGCGGAAGTCGAGTTTCTCCACCACCCGGCGGCTGGGCCGGTTCTCCGGCCGGATGCACACCTCGATCCGGTGCAGACCCAGCGCCTGGAAGCAGTGGTCGACGGCCATCGCCACGGCGGTCGGCATGATGCCCCGCCCGGCCACCGCCTCGTCGATCCAGTAGCCGATGTTGGCCGAGCACATCGAGCCCCAGGTGATCCCGCCCACCGTCAACTGGCCGACCAGGCGCCCCTGGTAGGTCAGCACGAAGGGCAGCATCCGTCCCGCCGCCGCCTCGCTGCGCAGGTAGCGCACCATCTGGCGGTAGGTCGGCCGCGGCCCGGTGGTGCGCCCGGCCGGCGTGGGCGGCACGGTGGCCTCCCAGCGCCGCAGCCAGTCCCGGTTCCGCCGGCTCGCCTCCTGCCAGGCCCGCTGGTCCCGCAGCCGGATCGGCCGCAGCACCACCTCGCCCTCGCGCAGCTCCACCGGCCAGCCGCCGCTCAGCTGGTGCTCCCCTCGGCACCGGCCGCCGGGCGCGGATGGTCCCCGCCGGCCAGTTGGTCCACGGCGTGCGGCAGCAGCGGCGCCAGCACCGCCAGGCCGTCCTTGACCCCGCCGGTGGAGCCGGGCAGGTTGACGATCACGGTCCGGCCCGCCAGGCCGGCCAGCCCCCGGGAGAGCGCCGAGGTGGGCACCTTCTCCCGGCCGTACGCCCGGATCGCCTCGGCGATGCCCGGGATCTGACGGTCGATCACCTGGGCGGTCATCTCCGGCGTCAGGTCCATCGGGGAGATCCCGGTGCCGCCGGTGGTCAGCACCACGTCGTAGCCGGCCGCGACGGCCGCCCGCAGCGCCGCCAGCACCGGCTCGCCGTCCGGCACCAGCTGCGGGCCGTCCGCCTCGAAGCCCATCGCGCGCAGGCCCTCGACCAGCAGCGGCCCGCCCTTGTCCTGGTACACCCCGGCCGAGGCGCGGTTGGAGACGGTGATCGCCAGCGCTCTCATGCGGCACCGCCGCGGACCCACTCGCCGCTCTTGCCACCGGACTTGCTGAGCACCCGGACGTCCTGGACGGCGGCGGCCTTGTCCACCGCCTTGACCATGTCGATCAGGGTCAGCCCGGCCACCGCCACCGCGGTCAGCGCCTCCATCTCCACGCCGGTCCGGTCGGCTGTGCGCACCGTCGCGGTGATCTCCACCGCCTCGTCGGTCACCGCCAGGTCGACCTTGACGCCGGAGATGGCGATCGGGTGGCAGAGCGGGATCAGCTCGGGGGTCTTCTTGGCGCCCATGATCCCGGCGATCCGGGCGGTGGCCAGTGCGTCGCCCTTGGGCAGGCCCTCGCCGCGCAGCAGCTCGACCACCTGGGGCGAGACGGTCACCCGGCCGGCCGCCACCGCGGTGCGCACGGTGGTCTCCTTCTCGGAGACGTCGACCATCCGGGCGGCGCCGGTCTCGTCCACATGCGTCAGGCGATCGCCGGGGGGTGTGGTCACGTCAGTTCTCCAGCAGGACGGGGCGAATTCCGGGCGCTACCGTATCGCTCCCCGCTCACCGCACCGCGCTCGGCGCCACCCGATGGGCTGAGGCGCCGTCAGCCGCGGCGGGCGCCGCCGGTCGCTCGGGGCGCCGTCAGTCGCGCAGCAGCACCACGTCGACCACCTCGCCGGCCGCCACCGCCTCGGTCCGCTCCGGCACCACGATCAGGCAGTCGGCCCGGGCCAGCGCCCCGACCAGGTGCGAGGAGGCGCCGCCGACCGGCTCCACCGCGCCCTGGTCGGCCAGGTAGCGGCCGCGCAGGAACTGCCGCCGCCCGGCCGGGGAGCGCAGCGCGGCCGTGCTGACCGCCCGCACCCGGGGCCGGTGCACGTCCGCGGCGCCCAGCATGGTGCGGATCACCGGCCGGACGAACAGCTCGAACGAGATGTAGGCGCTCACCGGGTTGCCGGGCAGGGCCAGCAGCGGCACGCCGCCCGGGCCGCCGAGCCGGCCGAAGCCCTGCGGCTTGCCGGGCTGCATCCGCAGGGTGCGGAAGTCCATCCCGGCGTAGTCCTCGAAGACGTCCTTGACCACGTCGTAGGCGCCGACGCTGACCCCGCCCGAGGTGACGATCAGATCGGCCCGGCCCAGTTGGTCGTCCAGCACCGCGCGCAGCCGCTCGGCGTCGTCCGGCACCCCGCCGACCCGGTAGGCGATCGCGCCGGCCTGCTGGGCGGCGGCGGTCAGGGTGAAGCTGTTGGAGTCCCAGATCTGCCCGGGGCCGACCGGCTCGCCGGGCGGCACCAGCTCGCTGCCGGTGGAGAGCACCACCACCCGGGGTCGCGGCCGCACCGTCACGCTGGCGCGGCCGATCGCCGCCAGCAGGCCCAGCTGGGTGGGGCCGAGCAGGGTGCCGGCCGGGAGCACCGTGCTGCCGGCGGCGATGTCGCTGCCCCGGCGGCGGATGTGCGCGCCCTCGCGGGCCTCCTGGCGCACCCGGACCTCCTCGCCGGGCCGGGCCGGGGCCATGGCCCGGGCGGCCTCGCCGGTGCCGGTGCCGCCGTCGGTCCACTCCACCGGGACCACCGCCTCGGCGCCGGGCGGCACCGGGGCGCCGGTCATGATCCGCACGGCCTGGCCGGGGCCGACCGCGGGCAGCTCGCCGGCACCGGCGGCCACCTCGCCGACCACGGCCAGCACCGAGGGGTACCGCTCGGTGGCGTTGACAGTGTCGGCGGTGCGCACCGCGTAGCCGTCCATCGAGCTGTTGTCGAACGGCGGCAGGTCGCTGCCGGCCGGCACGTCCTCGGCCAGCCGGCAGCCCTGGGCGTCCAGCAGCTGCAGCTCGATCGGCGGCAGCGGGGTGACGGCGGCCAGCACGTCCGCCAGGTGCTCGTCGACCGTCCAGTACCGCTGGCCCGGGGCCTCGGTGGCGCAGGCGTCCGCCTGGTGGTCCTGGTGGTGGCCGTGCCGATCGGTCGTCATCCCGCTACCGCCTTCCGGCGGGCGCTCAGGCCCGCACGTTGCTGGAGGCAGGCGCTCAGGCCTGCATCTCGCTCCCCACGAACTGCTTCAGCCAGCCGCGGAACTCCGGCCCGAGGTCCTCGCGCTCGCAGGCCAGCCGGACGATCGCGCGCAGGTAGTCGGCCCGGTCACCGGTGTCGTAGCGGCGGCCGGAGAAGAGCACGCCGTGCACCTGGCCGCCCTCCTCGGCGCTCAGCGTAGCCAGCGTGCGCAGCGCGTCGGTGAGCTGGATCTCGCCGCCGCGGCCCGGCTCGGTCTTCTTCAGCACCTCGAAGACGGCGGGGTCGAGCACGTAGCGGCCGATCACGGCGTAGTTCGACGGTGCGTCGGCCGGCTCCGGCTTCTCGATCAGGTCGGTGACGTGGAAGACGTCGTCGCCGAGGCCGTTGGTCTCGACCGCCGCGCAGCCGTAGAGGTGGATCTGCTTCGGGTCGACCTCCATCAGCGCCACCACCGAGCCGCCCAGCTGCTGCTGGACCTCGATCATGCGGGCGAGCAGCGGGTCGCGCGGGTCGATCAGGTCGTCACCGAGCAGCACCGCGAACGGCTGGCCGGCCACGTGCTGCTCGGCCACCAGCACCGCGTGGCCCAGGCCCTTGGGGTCGCCCTGCCGGACGTAGTGCATGTTGGCCAGCGAGACCGACTCCTGGACCCGGCGCAGCTTGTCCTCGTCGCCCTTGCGGGCGAGCAGCTCCTCCAGCTCGTAGGCCCGGTCGAAGTGGTCCTCCAGGGCGCGCTTGTTGCGGCCGGTGACCATGAGTATGTCCGAGAGGCCGGCCGCGGCGGCCTCCTCGACGACGTACTGGATCGCGGGCTTGTCGACGACCGGCAGCATCTCCTTCGGCGTGGCCTTGGTCGCCGGCAGGAACCGGGTTCCGAGGCCGGCTGCGGGCACAACCGCCTTGGTGACGGGCATACGGGAGTTCGTCGTCATGCGTTGACCTTACTGAGGCGGAGGACCGTACTGACCGCCGGCGAGATCGGTCGGCTATGAACGACGAACCTCGCCGGGGACGACCACGGCCGCGACACTGCGGGCAGGGCCGGACTGGGCGCTGGGGCCCGGGGCGGCACAGGGCGACACACTACCGTGCCGTCCTGAACCCGTTCCGCGCCTCTGCACGGCCCCCTGCTGCTTGGCCGCCGCCAGCGCCCGGTCGGCGGCTCGCAGCAGCGGCACCGGATGTCCGCCGTCGTCCGGCAGCACCGCGATGCCGGCCGTGGCCAGCAGCCCGTTGGCGGTGGGCCGCGGCCGCTCCTGGGGGTCCACCGGGTCGACCGTGAAGTCCAGCAGCCGGTGCCGGCGCACCGCCCAGCAGAGCCGCTCGGCCACCTTGGCCGCCCCCGCCGCACCGGTGTCCGGCAGCACCACCAGGAACTCGGTGCCGCCGACCAGCCCGAGCACATCGGAGCGCCGCACCTCGACGGTGAGCCGCTGGGCCAGGTCGCGCAGCACCGCCCGGGCCCGGTCCCGGCCGTGCTCGGCGGTGACCGCCTCGAACCCGTCGACCTCCAGCAGCACCACGGCCAGCTCCGGCACCCGCTCCCCCGGCTTCTGGCGGCGGGCGCGGCGCTCCACCTCGCGCTCCAGGGTCTGCTGCAGATGGCGGTGGTTCCACACCCCGGTGACCGGGTCGCGGGCCGCCAGCCGGGCCAGCTCGTCGCAGCGCTCCTGGAGTTCGGCCAACCGCCGGCGCAGCCCCGAGGCCTCGCCGGCGGCGGCCTGCCGCAGCCGCCGCAGCCGGGCCCACAGCACCCCGCCGATCCCGGCGGACACCACGCTGAGCAGGGCGAGCGCAGGCATCAGGAGGGACATGGGGGACATGGGACTCCATGGGGGCGGGCTGGGGGAGGATCGGAGCCGTGTCCGACGATCTCTTGTACAACGACAAGGCCGCGCTGCGGTCACGGCTGCTCGCCGCCCGGCGCGCTCTGCCCCCCGAACGGCGGTCGACGGCCGCCGCGGCGCTCGCCGAGCGGGCGCTGACCCTGCTGCCGGCGGACGCCGTGGTGGCCGCCTACGTCTCGGTGGGCGCGGAGCCCGGCACCCGCCCGCTGCTCGACCTGCTGCACGAGCGCGGCACCCGGGTGCTGCTGCCGGTGCTGCTGCCGGACAACGACCTGGACTGGGCCGCCTACCAGGGCCCGGACCGGCTCGCCCCGGCGGCGCGCGGCCTGCTGGAACCGACCGGCGAGCGGCTGGGCCAGGACGCGGTCACCGGGGCCGGCGTGGTGCTGCTGCCCGGCCTGGCGGTGGACCGGCGCGGGCTGCGGCTGGGCCGTGGCGGCGGCTCCTACGACCGGGTGCTGGCCCGGCTGGCCGCCGCCGGCGCCACCCCGCTGCTGGCCACCCTGCTCTATCCGGACGAGTTGCTGGACCGGGTGCCCGCCGAGCCGCACGACCGGCCGGTGCACGCGGTGGTGACCCCGGAGGGCGTGCACCGGTTCTGAAAGCGAAGGTCCCAAAAGCGAAGGCCCGCCCTGACGGTGCGTCAGGGCGGGCCCGGGGTCCGGCGATCAGGGTTGCAGGGTCAGGGTGTTCTTGGTCGCCTGGTCCACCGCTTGGCCGGAGTACGCCCAAGTCAGCATCTTGCCCTGGGCCCACAGGCCGGTCTGGTCGTCGTAGTTGTCGTTGAAGGCGTGCCCCGACTCGCCGCCCACGTTGATCCAGCGCGAGGCGTTGAAGTCGTTCAGGTCGACCACCATCCGCATCGACGGGATCCAGTCCACGTCGTAGCCGGCCGCGGCGGTCCAGCCGGTGGCGTCGACCGCCGCCGAGCCGCCGGACATCTGGAACGGCCCGCGGTTGAGCAGCCGGTGCACCAGGCCCGAGGCGATCGAGGAGTTGTCGGTGCCCAGGGTCTGCTCGTTGAGGCTCAGCTGGTGCAGCCGGCCCCAGCTCCATGTGGAGATGTCCTTGCCGAGGTGGGCGGTGAGGTCCTGGCGGGCGTCCTTCATCGCCTCCTTCAGCAGGTTGTCCAGGCCGTGCTGCTGCACGTGGTTGGAGTCGACGTAGTCCCACCACGGGCTGTTGGGGTTGGCCAGCTGCTGCCGGACGACCTCCATCCAGCGGTCGCCGCCGTCGGGCTGGGCCTGGCTGGGCTTGCGGGTGCCGCACTGGGTGACGATCTTGGTTTCACCGCCGAGCGAGCCGGCCGGCTGGTTGGCGTCCACCTTCTGCGCGACCAGCAGGCAGTCGCCCTGGGCGCGCACCGAGGCCGGGAACTTCTGCCCGAAGGACAGGGTGAGCAGCTGGCGCCAGACGCCGTTGTAGTAGGCGGCGGCGGCCGAGTCGGCGTCCTGGTTGTAGTTCCAGTCCTTCAGCAGGTCCTGGGCCTGGCGCACGTACGGGTCGGTGATCTGCTCCTTGAGCAGCAGCGGGACCAGGGTCTTGGCCATCACGCTGGCGTTGTCCAGCTGGATCGACTGCATGTCGTCCGGCGAGATCTTGCCGCCGTTGGCCAGCCGGGCCTGGATCTGGTCGGTGATCTCCTTGGCCCGGGTGCCGTACTCCCAGTCGTTGGTGATCAGCGGCTTGTAGCTCTGGTCGGCCACCGGCTGGTTGGCGGTGACGATGTAGCCGGACGGCGGGTCCTCCACCCAGGGCAGGCTCTTGAAGTCCAGGTAGCCCTTCCAGTCGTAGCTGGAGTCCCAGCCCGGGGCCGGGTAGCGGCCGTCGCCCTTGCCGCGGACCGGGATCACGCCCGGCGCCTGGTAGCCGATGTGGTTCTGGGTGTCGGCGTAGATCAGGTTCTGCGCGGGGACGGCGAAGTCCTTGGCCGCGGCGCGGAACGAGGTGAAGTCGGTGGCCTTGTCGAACTCGAAGACCGCGTCCATGGTCTTGCCCGGCGTCAGCGCCGTCCAACACAGCGACACGCCGTAGCCCGTGGTGCCGCGGTCCGGCGCCGAGTTGCCCACCGGCGCGTAGGTGCCGACGTTCTGCTCCTCCGTGCTCTGGTCGGAGATCAGCGGGCACTGGCCGAGTCCGTTGCTGGTGGAGCGCACGGTGATGGTGCGGTCCGCCCCGCCGGCGACCTTGATGGTCTCCTGGCGGGTGGCGAACTTCTGGTCCTGGTTGTCCTTCAGGTAGGTGTCGGGACCGGTGATCTTCTCCAGGTAGAGGTCGGCCACATCGGCGCCCATGTTGGTGAAGCCCCAGCTGATCGACTGGTTGTGCCCGATGATCACGCCCGGCATGCCGGCGAACGTGAAGCCCGTCGTGTCGTACTGGCAGCTCGGGCTGACGGTCCGGCAGTGCAGGCCCATCTGGTACCAGACGTTCGGCAGGCCGGGGCCCAGGTGCGGGTCGTTGGCCAGCAGCGGCTTGCCGCTGACGGTGTGGCTGCCGGAGATCACCCAGGAGTTGGAGCCGATGCCCTGCCCCTGCGGGCCGAGCAGCTGCGGCAGCTTGCCCATCTTGCCGGAGACGTCCTGCAGGCCCTTGGTGACCGCCGAGCTCTGCTGGACCGCGCCGGTGGTGCCGGCGGCCGTCGCCGGCTTGTAGGTGCCGTCCGCGCTGACCGTGCCGCCCTGCGTGATGGTGGGGTTCCGGTCGTACGGGTAGTCCGGGTAGAGCTGGTTGATCTGGTCCGGGGTGAAGGTCTGGCTCAGCAGCGAGCGGTCGATCTCGTCCTGCACGTTGCCCGAGAGGTTCCAGGCCATCGCCTTCAGCCAGGAGACCGAGTCCACCGGGGTCCACTGCTCCGGCTTGTAGCCGCTGTTGACGGTGCCGAGCAGCGCGTACTCCAGCGAGGCGCTGGCCCCGCCGGGGTGCTTGGACAGCCAGTCGTTCACACCGTCCGAGTAGGCCTGCAGGTACTTCTTGGTGTCCGGGGTGAGGACGGTGTCGTACTCCTTCTGCGCCACCTCGCGCCAGCCCATGGTGCGGACGAACGCGTCGGTGTCGACCTGGCTGGAGCCGAACATCTCGGAGAGCCGACCGGCCGTGATGTGCCGGCGCACGTCCATCTCCCAGAACCGGTCCTGGGCCTGGACGTAGCCCTGGGCCTTGAACAGGTCCTCGGACGTGTCGGCGTAGATCTGCGGGATCCCCTGGGCGTCCCGCTTGACCTGGACCGAGCTGCTCAGACCGGGCACCTGGACCGTGCCGCTGACCTGCGGGAACGAGGCCCGCACGGTATCCACCGCGTACCATCCGCCGGCCGACACACCGGCCACCAGCAGCACGACGAGCAATAGCACTAGCAGTCGGGCGCGCCGAAACTTCTTGGAGCGTCGCGAGCGGGGCATCTCGGTCCTAGGTGCAGGGAGCGGGGCAACGTAACCACAGGGACCCTACCCGGCGTGGGTGAGCCGCTCTGCCCGGGCTGGCCCGTGCGCCGCCGCGCGCCGACCCCCCGTCAGAGCCAGTGCAAAGATCGGGTAAAATGTTAGCCAGGGTAACGATCCCACGGCTGACCATGTGTCACCCTGCCCCTCCACAGCCCCACCGGGCTCGTTCACCCCGTCGCCCACCACAGTGACCCTCCCCGCCCCCGTCCGTCACGGCTGCCGCCCGCAGCTCCCCTGACGGACGCCCGAGACGTCGAGGTGCCCCTGCGTGACCGTTGACCATCTGAACAAGTTGCTGCTCGAAGGCTCCGCGATCCTGCTGATCGCCGTAGTCGCCGTACGCCTGGCCAGCAGATCCGGACTACCCAGCCTGCTGCTCTACCTGGGCATCGGCATGGCCATCGGCCAGAACGGACTGGGCGTCACCTTTGACAACGCCGAACTCACCCAGGTGCTGGGCTACGCCGCCCTGGTGGTCATCCTGGCCGAGGGCGGCCTGAAGACCAGCTGGCGCGAGATCAGACCGGTACTGCCGGCGGCCACCGCACTGGCCACCGTCGGCGTCGGGATCAGCGTCTTCGTCACCGCCGCCGACGCCCACCTGCTGGTCGGCCTCGACTGGCGGCTGTCGCTGCTGCTCGGCGCGGTGGTCTCCTCCACCGACGCCGCCGCCGTCTTCTCGGTGCTGCGCACCGTGCCACTGCCGGCCCGGCTCAGCGGCCTGCTGGAGGCCGAGTCCGGCTTCAACGACGCCCCCGTGGTCATCCTGGTGGTCGCCTTCGCCACCACCGGCCCGCTCGACTCCTGGTACGTGCTGCTCGGCACCATCCTCATGGAGCTGGCGATCGGCGCCGTCGTCGGCCTGGCCGTCGGCAAGCTCGGCGCCTACGCGCTGCGGCAGATCGCCCTGCCCGCCTCCGGCCTCTACCCCATCGCCGTGCTCGCCCTCACCTCGCTCGCCTACGCGGCCGGCGCGCTGCTGCACGGCTCCGGCTTCCTCGCCGTCTACGTCAGCGCGGTGCTGCTCGGCAACGCCAAGCTGCCGCACGGCCCGGCGGTGCGCGGCTTCGCCGACGGCCTGGCCTGGATCGGGCAGATCGGCATGTTCGTGCTGCTCGGCCTGCTCTGCACGCCCGCCACCATGGGCTCGGCGGTGCTGCCCGCACTGGTCATCGGCGCGGTGCTGGTGCTGCTCGCCCGGCCGCTCTCGGTGCTGCTCACCCTCACCCCGTTCCGGCTCCCCTGGCGCGAGCAGGCGCTGCTCAGCTGGGCCGGGCTGCGCGGGGCGGTGCCCATCGTGCTGGCCACCATCCCGCTGGTGGGCGGGGTGCCGGACGCCCGGGAGGCCTTCAACATCGTCTTCGTCCTGGTGGTGGTCTTCACCCTGGTGCAGGGCCCCACGCTGCCCTGGCTGGCCCGCCGGCTGCGGATCTCCGCCGGCGCGCTCGGCCACGACCTGGAGATCGAGTCGGCACCGCTGGAGCGGCTGCGCGGACAGCTGCTCTCGGTCGCGCTGGCGCCGGACTCCCGAATATCCGGCGTCGAGGTCGGCGAACTGCGGCTGCCGCCCGGCGCCGCGGTCACCCTGGTGGTCCGCGACGACAAGAGCTTCGTGCCCGACCGGACCACGGTGCTGCGCTCCGGTGACGAGCTGCTGGTGGTCACCACCGACGCGGTGGGCGAGGCCACCGAGCGGCGGCTGCGGGCCGTGGACCGGGGCGGCAAGCTGGCGGGGTGGCTGTACGGCAAGTGAACTGTTGGATCTCTTGACACCTGGAGTTCTTCGCGTTCCCGTACCATTGCCCAGACGTAGTACTAGATCCAACCCGCAACTTTCTGCCTGATGCAGAGTTGGCGCGACCGCTCGGCGGCCGCGGTCCGGCGGCCCCCTTTCTCAGGGGCAGCGCTCCCCCTGTTGACAGGGGGCAACGGTCCCTGTTGACAGGGGCGGCGACTCGGACCCGGTATCAACCCCGGTCGACGCACGAGAGGACGACTCTCGGCGCCGTCGGGGTTTTCCGTTGCCCCGGCGGTCGCTACCAGGCAGCAGGAAGGACCGACCGTGGCGGCCCGCCCAACGGTCGACAACCCCACTGAAGCCCCCACCCGCGTGGGCTACACCGCACTGCTGCGCACCCCTGGTGCCTTGACGTTCCTGCTCCCCGCGTTCGTCGCGCGGCTCCCCTACGCGATGCTCAGCCTGGGCATCGTGCTGCTGGTGCTCGACACCAACGGCTCCTACGGCATCGCCGGCGCCGTCGCGGCCACCGCCGCCACCGCGCAGGCGCTGGTCGGCCCGCAGACCGGCCGGCTCGCCGACCGCCTCGGCCAGGCCGCCGTACTGGTGCCGGTGGTGCTGGTGCACGCCGTCTCCGTCGGTGCGCTGATCGCCCTGGCGCTGGGGCACGCGCCGGTCTGGACGCTCTTCCTGGCCGCCGCGCCGGCCGGTGCCTCGGTGCCGCAGATCGGCGCGATGGTCCGGGCCCGCTGGGTGACCAAACTGGCCGACCGTCCGGCCCACCTGACCACCGCCTTCGCCTTCGAGTCGGTGACCGACGAGTTCACGTTCGTGGTCGGCCCGGTGCTGGCCGGCGCCATCGCCACCACCGTCGCCCCGGCCGCCGCGCTGATCACGGAGGCCGTGCTGACCGTGCTCGGCGGGCTGCTGTTCGCCGGCCGGCGGGCCACCGCGCCGGCCCGGCACCTGCCCGAGCCCGGGGCGAAGCGGGCCTCCGCGCTGGCCTCGCCGGGCGTGCGGCTGCTGGTCGGCGCCTTCCTGGGCGTCGGCTCGGTCTTCGGCGCGATGCAGGTCTCGGTCACCGCGTTCGCCGAGCACGCCGGGCAGGGCGACCTCAGCGGCGTCGTCTACGGCGTCTTCGCCGGCGGCTCGATGCTGGCCGGGGTGCTCTACGGCCTGATCGCCTGGCGGCGCTCCCCGCAGCAGCGGATGCTGGCCAGCTACGGCCTGCTGGTGCTGGGCTGCTCCACGCTCTGGGCGATGCCTGACCTGACCGCGCTGGCGATCGCCGGGCTGGTCTGCGGTCTGGCGATCGCGCCGACCCTGATCACCGGCTACACCCTGGTGGAGTCGCTGGTCGCGGACGGTGCCAAGACGGAGGCGTTCACCTGGCTGACCGGGGCGATCGGCCTGGGCCTGGCGGTCGGCTCCACGGTGGCCGGCCAGCTGATCGACATGAGCGGGCCGTCGCTGGGCTTCCTGGTCCCGGTGGCCGGGGCCGGCGCCGGGCTGGTGGCGCTGGTCACGTTGCGCCGACTCCTGGCGGGTCCGGGCGCAGCGAGCCGTACCGTTGCCAGGGGTGGGGACGCGGCTCCCGCGGTGGCGGAGCCGGCGGCCGGGTGACCGCGCTCGAACGCACGTGGCAGGCCGCGCCGGGCCGGCCACACTGGACTGATCCTGCGGAATGCCGCATCATGGACCGTCGTTAGCACTCATCAGGCGAGAGTGCCAGGAGGAAGACACAGTGCCCACGTACCAGTACCAGTGCACCGAGTGCGGCAACGGCCTTGAGGTGGTGCAGAAGTTCACCGACGAGGCTCTGACCGTCTGCCCGAACTGCCAGGGCCGCCTGCGCAAGGTCTTCTCGGCGGTGGGCGTGGTCTTCAAGGGCTCGGGCTTCTACCGGACGGACAGCCGGTCCTCGTCGAGCGGCTCGGTGTCGTCGGGCTCGTCGGCGAACGGCTCGTCGGCGTCGAACGGCTCCTCGGGCTCGTCGAGCTCGTCCGCGTCCTCGTCGAGCTCCAGCAGCTCGTCCTCGACGTCGACCTCTTCGACCTCCTCCGCCGCGAGCTGACGCCGCTGCTTCCGAAGGCCTCCCGGGACTGCCCGGGAGGCCTTCTTCATGCTCCGGGTGGGCCTGGGTTGTGCTCTGGGTGAGCCCGGGTGGTGTCGTGGTTGTCCACAGACCCGGGGTTATCCACAGGTTTCCGGGTGGCGCTACCGGCTGACTCCGTGCGCGGCAACCCTGGTCCCATGACTGGATCGACCACTCCCCGCCACCGCCGCACCCACCGGCCGCCCGCACCCGAGCCCGCCCCGCTGCCGCCGCGCCGCCCGGTGCCCGACTTCCGCCCGATCCGCCGAGGCGGCGGCGGGCGCCACCGCCTCCGCCAGACTGCCTGCTACCGCCCCGGCGCGATGCTCACCGGCCTGGTCGTCTGCACGACGGCCGCCCTGGCCACCGGCTCCCTGCCCCTGAGCGCGCTGGCACCCCGCCAGCTGCAGTACTTCTCGGTCCGCACCGACTGCCCCGCGCGACCCCCGTGACCCCTGCGCTGTGCGGCGCGCTCAGCCGCCGTGGTGCGGCGGGCGCTGGCTCTGGTACCAGTCCAGGCCCCGCGCGCCGGAGGACTCGCCCCAGGCGGCGTCGGTGTCATCACTGGTCTGCCGGTCGAACGGGTCCGCGAAAACGATCTTCGCCGCAGCGGGCTCGGGCTTCTCGGCCGCGGCCTGCTCGTTGTCGTCGGCCGACTGGTCGGGGGTGGTGGGCTGCTCGGTCACCCCTCCAGGGTAGGGCGGCGGCCATGACGCCCCGAACCCCAGAGGGGCGCCCACCTTCGACCGATCGAATGATTTTCACACCACACGTCGTCAGCGCACCGCGCCGCAGCCCCGCCTCGGGAATCCGCGCACCTACCGTGATGCGCCGTGAGCACCCTGCCAAACAGGGCTTCCGACTCCAGAAACGGCTGGGCGAATGAGATCAAAGATCCGTGGTCGGCTTAGGGCCTGGGCCACCGTCGGCGTCACGCTCGCGGTCGTGGCCGGTACAGCTGCCGCCGCACCTGAGGTGGACTCTCAGCGCGACCTCGGGCCCGACATCACGGCGATCATGAACAAGCCCGCGTACGAGCACGCGCAGTGGGGTCTGCTGGAGATCGATCCCGAGAGCGGGCGGGTCATCCACTCCAGGTACCCCGACCAGTTCTTCATGCCGGGTTCGACCATCAAGCTGATCACCATCTCCAGTGCCTGGCACGCCCTCGACCCGGATCACCGCTTCACCACGCCGGTGCACGAGGTCGGCCACCGCAATGGATCGACCCTCACCGGGAACCTGGCACTCGTCGCCCAGGGCGACCTCACCATGGGCGGCCGGACAAAGCCGGACGGGTCGGTCGACTTCACCCCCATCGACCACACCTACGCCAACGACATCCCGGGCGCCACCCTCACGCCGGAGGACCCGCTCGCCGGCCTGGACGAGATCGCCCACCAGGTCCGCGACTCGGGCATCACCACGGTCGACGGCGATGTCGTCATCGACCCGCGGCTGTTCACGCCCCCGGCGCTCGCCCCCCAGCCGACACCCCTCATCATCAACGACAACGTCATCGACCTGCTGACCACGCCGGCCTCCCCCGGGCAGCCCGCCCAGCTGAGCTGGCGCCCGCAGGTCGCGCCGTACCAGGTCACCTCCAACGTCCGGACGGTGGAGGCCGGTGGCACCACCGACATCCAGGTCACCGCGTCCCCCGACGGCACGAGGATCACGCTCTCCGGCACGATCGCCGCCGACGCCAAGCCCACCCTGAAGATCTCCCAGATCCAGGACCCCAACGCATTCGGGCGCACAGCCCTGATCGAGGCCCTGGGCCGCGCCGGCGTCACCGTCACCGCCCCGCCGACCGGGCCCAACCCGGACGGCACGCTGCCCGCCTCGTACACCGGCACTCCCCAGGTGGCCGCCTTCGTCTCGCCGCCGTACCACGAGTACGCCAAGTTGATCCTGAATGTCAGCCACAACCTCGGCGCCAACCTGGCCCTGTGCAACATGGCCGTGAGCCGCGGCAGCAAGAACTGCTTCGACGGGTTCCCGGTCATCCACGACTTCCTCACCCAGACGGCGAACGTCGACCCGACTCAGTTCCAGATGGCGGACGGACGCGGCGATGTTCCGGTCGACCGTGTCACGCCCACCGGGCTCAACCAGCTGCTCGCATACTGGCTGCGCACTCCCGACGCGGAGGCGTTCCGCACCTCACTGCCGATCCTCGGTGTGTCCGGCACGGGAGCCCTCTTCTGCACCACCAACTGCCCGGCCAAGGGCAAGGTCTTCGCCAAGCCCGGCACCATCATCGGCTTCGACCAGCTCAACCAGCAGTTCGCAATCAACGCGCAGACCTACGCGGGCTACCTCGAGGCGGACGACGGCCACCTCTACACCTTCTTCGTCGGCGTCAACGGCGCGGCGGCACCGAACATCCAGGGGTTCTTCGACGTCAACGACGACGTCGACGAGATCGCCGTCATCCTCCAGCAAGAGGCGTGCGCAGAGCGCGGCGCCGGCCGCCCTCGCCACAAGGCTGTCACGTCCGCGAGAAGGCCCCTCTCCGAACGCGTCGGCGGAGTGGGTCACGCTGCTCATCGTCACCCGCGAGCATGACCGGTGCCGCAAGCTGAGGCCCACGCAGCAAGCCCTGGTCGCGCTGGTGTACCCGCGCAAGCACGACACCCTCGCCCAGACCGCCGCCGGCCGAGTAGCTTCTTGACCCTCACACTGTGTCAGGCGCTGGACTCGGAGCCACCATGTTCACCATCGGAGACTTCGCCCGGCACGGCCGTGTCTCGGTCCGGATGCTGCGTCACTATGACGCGATCGGCCTGCTGCGCCCTGCCCATGTCGACCCTGCCACCGGCTACCGCTACTACGCCGCCGCCCAACTCGCCCGGCTCAACCGCGTCATCGCGCTCAAGGATCTCGGCTTCACTCTCCAGCAGGTGCAGGACATCGTCGAGGAGAAGGTCGCCACGGACGAGATGCGTGGCATGCTGCGGCTGCGGCGGGCCGAGCTGGAGACCGCCATGGCCGCGGCGGCCATGCGGCTGGTGCAGGTCGAGGCAAGACTCCGAGCGATCGAGAGCGAGGGGTGCATGCCCACGAACGACGTCATCATCAAGAGCCTCCCGGCCGTGCGGGTGGCGGAGCTGACCGCGACGGCCGCGAGCTTCGAGCCCGGCGACATCAGCCCCGTCATCGGGCCTCTCTACGAGGAGCTGTTCCAGCTACTGGCGGCGGCCGGGATCACTCCGACGGGCCCCGGTATCGCCTACTACGAGGACGCCCCGGAGGGCGCCGGACGGATCAGCGTCCATGCCGCCGTCCAGGTCTCCGCCGCCCTCCAGGACGGCGCCTTCCAGGTGCTCGACCTGCCGCCCGTCGACCAAGCGGCGACCATCGTGCATCGCGGCTCAATGGACACCGTCCTGCCCACGGCCCAGACCCTGGCCCGCTGGATCGACGGCAACGGCTACCAGTCGGGCGGATACCCCCGGGAGATCACCCTGGAGTGCCCGGAGAACCGCGACGATTGGGTGACGGAGCTCCAGGCACCGGTGGCCCGGGCCTGACCGTGACCGCAGCCGGGTGGCCGGGGACCGCTGAGGCCCCCGGCCACCCGGATCCACGATGCACGAGGACTCGTCCGGGACCACACCCGGAGGTGCGGTGTTCAAGGTGGCTCAGGAAGCGCTTCCCGACATCCCTTCGGGCTTCGTGTGGAGGACCTCGCGGGCCTGGTCCGCGGCGCGGGCGATGCTCTCGGAGACGAAGTCGACGAAGCGGGCGATGTTCTCCAGGCGGGCGGCGGCCGGGGTGTCGGGGCCGAGGATGCCCACGCCCTGCCGGGCGACCTCGCCGAGGTGAGCAGTTGCTCGGGCGCTGGCCATCGTGGATTGATACATGACGTCGTCATCGACGACGTAGCGTTCGCGGCGGCGTTCGTCGCGCTCCCGGCGGATGAGGCCCTGGCTTTCGAGGAACGTGACCGCCTTGGAGACGGATGCCGGGCTGACCTGGAGGCGCCCGGCGAGTTCTGAGGCGGTGAGGCTGGCGGTGTCGGTGACGTACAGGCCGGCCAACACCCTGGCCGTCATCCTGGGCAGGCCCGACTGCATGAAGACGCTGGTGAACGTCTCCTCGTACTCGCGGACGGCTTCGTCATCGCGGCCGTGGGCCTGCGGGAGCGTGTTGGCGTCCCCGGGCGCGGCCTTTCTGCGGCGGTGGGTGCGGCGTTCGGTGGCGCGGTGGGCGAGGTCGGCGCGGTAGGCGGTCGGGCCGCCGTTGCGCATCACCTCGCGCGTGACGGTCGAGGTCGGGCGGTCGAGGCGCCTGGCGATCTCCGCGTAGGCGAGGCTGTCAGCCAGTCCCAGCGCGATCTGCTGGCGTTCCTGCTGGGTGAGTCTGCCTCCCGGCATCGTTGGCCTCCTTCGTGGTCCGCAGTGCCTCCACCATAGCGTTCACTCTCGATCAGTTGCAACGAACAAGGCTGAGTCTGTTGCATTGAAATCAGAACCATTGCAATGAAATCCCTGCTTCTACCTGCACTTATGGCCCATGTGCGCAACAGACTCGTTGCCCAACTTACAAATGCAACGTAGCGTTTCCGTTGTCAGAAACGACGGGCCGGAGGGGCCCGCGATGCAGATGAAGGAGCGCACGATGCACATCTTCGACACCCCCGCCCCGGTCTCGGCCGTCCTCGACATCCCCGCCGGATGCATCCGGTTCATCGCCGCCGACCGAGCCGACACCACCGTCGAGATTTTGCCCGCCGACGCGTCCAAGAGCCGTGACGTGAAGGCTGCGGAGCAGACTCGGGTCGCCTACAGCGACGGCGTCCTGCGGATCGACGCCCCGGAGGCGAAGAACCGGGTCTTCGGGCCTTCCGGATCCGTCGAGGTGACCGTCCAACTGCCCGCCGGCTCCCGGGTCGAGGCGACGGCGGCCCTCGCCGAGTTCCGGGGCGTCGGACGGCTCGGCGACGTCGCCATCGAGGGCGCGCAGGCCACGATCAAGCTCGACGAGACCACGGGCGCCCGCCTCACCCTGCAGGCCGGCGACATCTCGGTCGGCCGCCTGGGCGGCCCCGCGCAGATCAGCACCCAGAAGGGCGACCTCCGCATCACCGAGGCCGTGCGCGGCACGGTCACGCTGCGCACCGAGTCCGGCGACATCTCGGTCGGCGCCGCCCGCGGAGTCTCCGCCTCGCTGGATGCCGGCACCACCTACGGCCGGGTCCACAACGCGCTCAAGAACACCAACGGCAGCGCCGGCCTGAACTTCCACGCCACCACCGCCTACGGCGACATCACCGCCCGCAGCCTGTGAGACACCCGCGGCTGGCAGGAGGGGGCAGCCCTGAGGCGCGGCCGCCCCGTCCGTTCAGTCGACTCCATTGATTCCGTCACACCTCTCAAGGGGGCACACCACCATGTCCGTCACTCTCACCGACCAGGACCGCCCGGAGCTGCAGAAGGCCATCGAGGAGATGGTCGAGTCCGGCTTCACCGGGGTGACGATGCGGGTGAACGACGAGCGCGGCGAGTGGGTCGGCAGCGCCGGGGCGCGCAAGCTGGGCGAACCCGCGAAGCCGCCGGCGAACGGGCACGTCCGGATAGGCAGCAACACCAAGACCTTCACCGCGACCGTGGTGCTGCAGCTGGTGGCCGAGGGCACGATCGGGCTGGACGCCCCGGTGGCCGACTACCTGCCCGAGTTCGGGCTGGACCCGAGGATCACGGTGCGGATGCTGCTGCAGCACACCAGCGGGGTGTTCAACTTCACCGGCGAGTACTACGACGACGGGACGTTCGCGCCGGGGATCCCCGCCACGACCGCGGGCCAGGAGTGGGTGGACAACCGGTTCAAGACCTACCGGCCGGAAGAGCTGGTACGGCTGGCGGTGTCCAAGCCGGCGCGTTTTGAGCCGGGGACGGACTGGAGCTACTCCAACACCAACTACGTGCTGGCCAGGCTGCTGGTCGAGAAGGTCACCGGCCACTCGCTCCCCGAGGAGATGCAGCGGCTGATCCTGGGGCCGCTCGGACTGTCGGGCACCGTGGTGCCCGAGACCAGTCCGGGGGTCCCCGAGCCGCACGCCCACGCCTACTACCGGTACGAGGAGGCCGGCCGGCAGAAGACGGTCGACGTCACCCGCCAGAACCCCTCCTGGATCTCCACCGGCGGAGACATGATCTCGACGACCCAGGACCTCCACACCTTCATCTCCGCCCTGATGAGCGGCAAGCTCCTGCCGGCCCCGCTGCTGGCCGAAATGTGCACGCCGCATCCCAAGGTCGGCTACGGCCTGGGGGTGTTCGTGCAGGACGCGGGCGAGAACGGCGGCACTGTCATCACCCACAACGGCGGCATGGCGGGCCACGCGGCACTGATGTACAGCACGCCCGACGGCAGCAGGACCCTGACCGCCGCGCTGAACTATGTCGACGGCGCCACGCTCTCCATGGCAGCGGCGTTCCAGCAGGCGACGCAGCGCCTCGTCAAGGAGGTGTTCGGCAGCGCGGCGGCCGGGGCGGCTGACGCGGGGTAGCCGCCATGAGCGCGCGCCGCCCCGTTTCTTACCCGCCCCGCAGCGTGGTCAGCGTCCGTTGAGGAAGGCGGGCACGCGCTGCCAAGCGTCCGCGGCGGCGGCACGGTCGGCGGCGGTGTCGGTGCCGAGGAAGCGGTGCCCGACGCCCGGGTAGGCGACCAACTTGTGTGGCACGCCCGCCTCGTGCAGGGCGTCGCGGATCTCCTGCCGCACCTCCGGCGGGATGATGTGGTCGTCCTCGCCGACGAGGAACAGCACTCGTGCGGTGATGCCGGAGGTGCGGGACAGGGTGGGTTCCGGCCGGCTGAGCGGGACTTCGGTCGTCGTCAGCCAGCCCCCGTAGAACACCACCACGGCGTCGAGGTCATACGCGGTCGCGGCGAGGTAGGCGATGTGGCCGCCCATGCTCAGGCCCACCATCCCGACCTGTCCGCTGCCCTGGGCCCGCAGGTGGCCGATGGCGGCGCCCACGTCGGCCAGGACCTGGTCACGTGTCATGAGGTGCAGCAGCTCGAAGCCCCGGGTGCGGCCCGCATCGTCGCGCGGCAGCTCGGCCCAGGGGGCGGTGCGGTGGTGGAAGTCCGGGGCGAGCGCGACGAATCCCAGCCCGGCCAGGCGGTCGCACACGTCCCGCACATGCTGGTCGACGCCGAACAGCTCCATCCCCACCACGACGCCGGGGAACGCCCCGGCCACGGCGGGACGGGCGAGATATCCGCCCATGGTCGCCCCGTCACCGCCCACCGGAATCTCGACGCGCTCGGTGCGGACGGGGTGGGCGATCGGAAGTCCTGTGCTCATGCCCCTGACCGTACGCAGTGTCTAAGGTGGTAACCACAGCTCGCTGTTGCTAGTAAGCGGAGTACCAGGAACCATGTCGGAAGCGGCCGTTCGGGCCAAGGAACTGGGCGATCTTCTGCGGTCGCGCCGCGAACGGCTGCGGCCCGCCGACGTCGGCCTTCCCGAGGGCGCCCGTCGGCGCACTCGGGGCCTGCGCCGGGAGGAGGTCGCGCTGCTCGCGGCCATCTCACCGACCTACTACACGTTCCTGGAGCAGGGCCGCGAGGTGCAGCCGTCGCGCCAGGTGCTCGACGCGCTGTGCACGGCCCTGCGGCTCGACGAGACCGAACGCACCCATGTGCACGAGCTGGTCCACGGCATCCCGGCGGCACCGGCAGCCGACCCGGCCGCTGAGACCCTGAGCCCCGCCGTCACCGCACTGGTCGACCGACTCCACCCCTGCCCGACCTATGTGACCGGCCGTCACTGGGACGTGCTGGCCGCGAACCGTGCCGCACGCGCACTGTGGACCGACTGGCATGCCCGGCCGGCCGAGGACCGCAACATGCTGGTGTGGATGTTCACCGACCCTGCGGCGCGCGATGTCCTGGTCGACTGGGAGAGCGAGGCCGCTGCGCTGCTCGGCCGGTTCCGCGGCACCTGGGCGCGGTATCCGGGCGACGAAGCGTTCGCCGCCCTGCTGACCCGGTTGCAGGCCGAGAGCCCCGAGGTGCGGGCGTGGTGGCCGCGCCACGACGTCGTGCCGCTGTCGTCGGGTGTGAAGCGGCTGCGGCATCCCGCGCTGGGCGAGATCACGCTGACCCACGTCGTCCTGCAACTCGCGGACTCGCCGGACCAGCGGCTGGTCACGTTCTCCGCCTCCGAGGATGTGCTCGCCCGGATCGACGCGCTTTCTGGTCTGCCTGGGGTTCCTGGTCTCCCTGCGCTTTCTGGTCTGCCTGATGTTCCTGGTCTCCCTGGTCCCCAACGGATAGCGGAAGGACCATGACCCCGCTCGAACAACTCGTCGCCCGGTGCCCGCCCCCGCCGGCCGGGGTGCCTGCCACTGAGCGCCCGGCGCGCCCCACGCCAGTGATGCCGCCCAACCACCAGGCGCTGATCGCCCGTTACGGGGCCGGCGTCTTCGACGAGTTCATCGTCCTCTACGCACCGAACTGGTCCCCCGAGTACCTCGACCTCGGCCACCGCGCCGCAGAGTCGGCGGCGGGCCTGGCCGGTCGCGAACTCCCCGAGCTGCGAGAGCTGTTGGCCGCCTACGGCAGCCGGCCCGAGGAGCTCATCCGCTGGGCGCACACCCACAACGCGGACCGGTTCTTCTGGATCCCCATAGGCACCCCGGACCAGTGGCCGACCGTGCTGGTCGCGGCCGGCCAGCTCGACCAGGAGCTGCTGCCGGGCGACTCGACCAGCATCCTGCTCGGCCTGCTCACCGGCGAGATCCGCTCCCGCATCCTGCCCGACGACCTTCCGAGCGACGAGCCGCAGTTCGAGCCGCTGCCCTGATACCACCCGGGCGGTACCGGAAACGTGCGAGGCCGAAACGCGAAGAAGCCCCGACGGTTGCCCGTCGGGGCTTCTTCTGAAGAATTGTTCGGCGGCGTCCTACTCTCCCACAGGGTCCCCC
>NZ_JARZAH010000032.1:0-89550 GCF_029892145.1 Kitasatospora sp. GP30 | reverse complement strand
GTTACATTCCGAACCCGGAAGCTAAGCCTTACAGCGCCGATGGTACTGCAGGGGGGACCCTGTGGGAGAGTAGGACGCCGCCGAACAATTCTTCATAGGCCGTGGCCCCAGCGATGAGCTGGGGCCACGGCCTATTTGTTTTTCCGAACACCGATGCCCAAACGCTCCGCCCGCCACTCCAGGCGCGAGGCCGGAGCTGATGCTTGACAATGAAAGTGGTGCCTGGCCGGCGGCCCGGCACCCAAGCCGCGTGCGGCGCTTCGGCGAACCGAATCGCGGCGAAGCTGATGATGTAGAAGGAGTCACCGCGATGTCGAACCCGCCCCAGGACCGCCCCGAGCGCCGCTCCGGCGAAGGCCGAGGCTACGAGCCGCGCTCCCGTAGCGGCTGGTCGAACGACCGTGGTCCGCGTCGGGACGACCGCGACGGTGGCCACCGCCGCGATGACCGTGACCGTCGTGACGACCGTCCCTCCGGTGACCGTGGCGGGTTCCGCCGCGATGACCGTCCCTCGCACGGTGACCGTGACCGTGGTGGCGACCGCGGTAGCTTCCGCCGTGATGACCGTCCGTCGGGTGACCGTGGCGGCTTCCGCCGTGACGACCGTCCCTCGCACGGCGATCGCCCCTCGCACGGTGACCGCGAGCGTGGTGGCGACCGCGGTAACTTCCGCCGTGATGACCGTCCGTCGGGCGACCGTGGCGGCTTCCGCCGTGACGACCGCCCGTCCTACGGTGACCGTGACCGTGGTGGTGACCGTGGCGGCTTCCGTCGTGACGACCGCCCCTCGCACGGCGATCGCTCCTCGCACGGTGACCGCGAGCGTGGTGGCGACCGCGGTAACTTCCGCCGCGATGACCGTCCGTCGGGCGACCGTGGTGGCGATCGCGGTAACTTCCGTCGTGACGACCGTCCGTCGGGTGACCGTGGCGGCTTCCGCCGTGACGACCGCCCGTCCTACGGTGACCGTGACCGTGGTGGCGACCGTGGCGGCTTCCGTCGTGACGACCGCCCCTCGCACGGCGATCGCCCCTCGCACGGTGACCGCGAGCGTGGTGGCGACCGCGGTAACTTCCGCCGTGACGACCGTCCGTCGGGTGACCGTGGCGGCTTCCGCCGTGACGATCGCCCCTCGCACGGTGACCGCGAGCGTGGTGGCGACCGCGGCGGCTTCCGTCGTGACGACCGTCCCTCCGGTGACCGTGGCGGTTACCGTCGTGAGGAGCGTCCGTCCTACGGTGACCGCGAGCGTGGCGGCGACCGCGGTGGGTTCCGTCGCGATGACCGTCCCTCGTACGGCGACCGTGACCGTGGTGGCGACCGCGGCGGGTTCCGTCGCGAGGAGCGTCCGTCCTATGGTGACCGCGAGCGTGGCGGCGACCGCGGCGGCTTCCGTCGTGACGACCGTCCCTCCGGTGACCGTGGCGGTTACCGTCGTGAGGAGCGTCCGTCCTACGGTGACCGTGACCGCGGTGGTGACCGTGGCGGGTTCCGCCGTGACGATCGCCCGTCGTACGGCGACCGTGACCGCGGTGGCGACCGCGGCGGGTTCCGTCGCGAGGGTCGGCCCGGTGGCGAGCGCGGTGGCCGGCCGTACGGCGACCGCGACCGTGGCGGGCGCTCGTTCGAGGGCCGGCATGGCGGCGACCGTGAGCGCGGTGGCTACGAGGACCGGCGCGGCACCCAGGAGCCGGTGCACCGGCTCCCGATCCCGGAGGACGTCACCGGCAGCGAGCTGGACGCCGATGTGCACCAGGAGCTGAGGAGCCTGCCGAAGACGCTGGCCGACGACGTGGCCCGCAACCTGGTCATGGTGGCCCGCCTGCTCGACAACGAGCCGGAGGAGGCCTACAAGTACTCCCGGGTCGCGCTCCGCCTGGCCTCGCGCGTGCCGTCGGTGCGGGAGGCGGCCGGGTTCGCCTCGTACATGACGCAGCGCTACTCGGAGGCGCTGACCGAGTTCCGTGCGGCCCGCCGGATGACCGGGCGTGCCGACCTGTGGCCGGTGATGGCCGACTGCGAGCGCGGCCTCGGCCGCCCCGAGAAGGCGCTGGCGATGGCCGGTGAGCCCGAGGTGAAGCAGCTGGACAAGGCCGGCCAGGTCGAGATGCGACTGGTCGCGGCCGGTGCCCGCGCCGACATGGGCCAGTTCGACGCCGCCGTGGTGACCCTGCAGAGCCCGGAGCTGGCCTCGAACGCCGTGCACCCGTGGACGGCCCGGCTGCGGTACGCCTACGCGGAGGCGCTGATCGCCGCCGACCGTGGCGACGAGGCGCGCGAGTGGTTCGCCAAGGCTGCCGAGGCGGACCCGGAGGGCAACACCAACGCCTCCGAGCGGCTCGCCGAGATCGACGGCCTGGAGTTCGTGGACGCGCTGGACCCCGAGGCCGAGGAGGCCGAGGTGCCGGCCGAGCGTCCGGCGGCCGGCCGCGGCTCCCGGGACACTCGTACCGACGAGGGCCAGGACAAGGTCATCTTCGAGGAGGACGAGGACGTCGAGGAGTACTACGACGAGGACGACCTGGAGCTGGAGGACGCTTCCGCCGAGGAGGCCGACCAGATCGAGCGCGACCGCGCCGCCCGTCGTGACGAGGGCGACCGGGACTGACCTCCCGCACCGCGGAACGCACTGAAGACGCACCACTGAAGGGGGTGTGGTCCCAACCCGCCGAGTAGTCGGCCGGGTTGGGATCACACCCCCTTCTGCGTCAGCCCAGTTCGAGGCTGCGCAGCACCAGCCCGGTGGCCGGCTTGGGGCCGAACGAGGTGGACTTGCGGGGCATGGTGACGCCCTGCTCGGCGAGCCGGCGGACCACCCGCTCCGCCACCGGGTGCAGCAGCACCGCGGTGCCGCCGGACTGGGCGGCCTCGCGCTCGGCGGCCACCGCGGTGTGCAGGTAGCCGATCTCCTCGGCGCTGTCCGGCACCCGCCAGACGTGCTCCAGCAGCGTGGCGTGCAGCACCGTGGCATCGAGGTGGCGCCACTCCTCGGGCCGGTCCCGGCGGACCGAGGCGTCCAGCAGCGCCTCGTCGGGCCCGGTGAGCAGGTGGTACCCGCCGGTGCCGCCGGTCAGCACGAACGCGTTCTGGCCGGACTCCTTGGCCCGGGCCAGGGCGTCCAGGGCGGCGCTGAGCGGGCCGTCGAGCCGCTGCAGCCGCCAGCCGTCCTGCTCCGGCTTGAGCGCGGCCAGCGCCTCCTCGATCGGTAGCCGGTAGAGCACCCGGTGGATGGCACGCACCCGCAGCGGGTAGCGGGCGGTGTCGACCAGCAGCACCATCCCGCGGTCCCAGGGGCTGAACGGCAGGTGGCGGTGCTCGCGCTGCAGCCGCAGGTACATCTCCCAGCGGTGGTGCCCGTCGGCGATCAGCGCCCGGCAGGTGGCCAGGTCACGGCCGACCTCGGCCAGTTCGGCGGGGTCGGTGACGGCCCAGAGCCGGTGCCGGGTGCCGTCCGAGGTGGTGGTGGTGAGCAGCGGCTCGCCGGTCACCGTGCGCTCGATCACCGCGGCCGCGCCGCCCTTGCCCCGGTAGGTGAGCAGCAGCGGCTCCAGGTTGGCGCGGGTGGTGCGCATCAGGCCGACCCGGTCGGCGACCGGGCGCGGCATCACGTCCTCGTGCGGCAGCACCACACCGGCCTCGCTGCCGCTGACCGCGAGCGCGCCGATCAGGCCGCGCTGCAGCTGGTCGCCGCTGGGGCTGTCGGCGGCGGTGTGCTGCTCGTAGACGTAGAGCGCGGGCGTCGGGTCGGGGGCGAGCACGCCGTCGCGCAGCCAGGAGTCGAGCAGCCGGGCGGCGTGCCGGTAGCGGGTGTCGCGGTCCGGGCGCTCGCCGGTGTCGTCCGGTTCCGGGCGCGGCAGGATGAGCCGGACTACGTTATGTGGATCGGCGGTCTCCAGGCTCAGCCGGCGGTGCGGATCCACCACGTCGTAGGGCGGGGAGGTGACTGCCGAGAGGCTGCCGACACGGTCGCGGACATAACGCAGCCCGCGGAATGGTGACAGGGACAGCCCCGCAGTGGCGACATGCCCGGGGTCGCCGGGGCCGCCGGCGGAGGCCGTCGCCTCGTGCCCTGCACTGGGTGCACTCATCAGTTCTCTCCCGAGGGTCTCCGGCGATGCCGGCGGAGATTCAGTTGGCCCGCCGTCGCGGGATCGCCGCGGCGCCGGTGAATGTCCGTGCTTGAGTCGTCCCCTCCGCCATGCGGTGGAGATGGTCAATCTGGGAAGGGTATCCGGGAACCAGGTTGTTCCCAGATCTTGGGGAAGAATCCGTCGATCGGAGCGAGGCCGAGCATGAGTGGTGGGCAGGGGCAGGCCGCCGGCGGGGCGGGCGAGGGGCCGGTGGCCGACAACGGGCGGCCGCTGGGGGACGTCTACGAGTGGTTCCGGCGGGGCCAGCGGCTGCTTGCCGAGGGTCATCCGGCGGCGGCAGAGCAGTTGCTGGCGCGGGCCGCGATCGCCGAGCCGGACTCCAAGAGCATCCGGGAGGCGCTGGCCAGAGCCCAGTTCGACGGCGGCCGGTACGCCGAGGCGGCGGAGAACTTCCGGGCGGTGGCACAGGCCGATCCGTCGGACGACTACGCTCAGTTCGGCTGGGGAATCGCGGCCGCGCGGCTCGGCGACTTCGAGACCTCCGTGGAGCACCTGGCGCTGGCGGTGGCGATGCGGCCGCAGGACGAGCACTACCGCAAGGCGCTGCGGCACTCCCGGGCGACCATGGCGGCCCGGGCCGGCGCCTTCGGGCCGCTGCAACCCGGTGCCCCCGGCTACGCGCCGCCCCAGCCAGACCAGCCGAAGTCGACCGACGAGGATGAACAGGCATGACGACCGCCCAGATACCCGGTCACAGCGATCAGCCGCTGGCCGTGGCGTACGACACCGCGCTGCTCGACCTGGACGGCGTGGTCTACGCCGGGGCGGCCGCGATCGACCACGCGGTCGAGGCGCTGGACGCGGCCCGGTCCGGCGGCATGCGGCTCGCCTACGTGACCAACAACGCATCGCGCCCGCCGCGGGTGGTGGCCGAGCACCTGACGTCCCTCGGGGTGCCGGCCGAGCCCACCGACGTGATCAATTCGGCGCAGGCCGCCGCCCGGCTGGTCGCCGAGAAGGTGCCGGCAGGGTCGAAGGTGCTGGTGATCGGGGGTGCCGGGCTGGTCGAGGCGCTGGCCGAGCGGGGTCTGGTGGCCGTCGAGTCGCTGGCCGACGGCCCGGCGGCGGTGGTGCAGGGCTTCGACCCGTCGGTGGGCTGGGCGCGGCTGGCGGAGGCCTCCTACGCGGTGGCCGCCGGGCTGCCCTGGGTGGCGTCCAACCTGGACATGACGGTCCCGACCGCGCGCGGCATCGCGCCGGGGAACGGCACGCTGGTGGCGGCGGTCCGGATCGCCACCGGGGTGGAGCCGGAGGTGGCGGGCAAGCCGCTGCCGCCGATGCACCGGGAGACGGTGCTGCGCACCGGCGCCAAGCGGCCGCTGGTGGTCGGCGACCGGCTGGACACCGACATCGAGGGCGCCCACAACGGCGGGGTGGACAGCCTGCTGGTCTTCACCGGGGTGACCACACCGGCCCAACTGCTCACCGCGCCGGTGCCGCACCGGCCCACCTACCTGGCCGCCGACCTGCGCGGCCTGCTGGAGCCGCACCCCGAGGTGACGGCGCTGCCGGACGGCGGCTTCGCCTGCCGGGGTGTCCGGGCCGGCGTGCTGGACGGTGAGCTGCGGCTCGACGGCGCGAGCAGCGCGGGCGACCGGCTCGACGGCCTGCGGGCGCTCTGCGCGGCGGCCTGGGCGGCGCTGGACCGTGGCGGGGAGCCGGTGGACGGGCGTAAGGCACTGGCTGAGCTGGGTTTCTGAGCGGGCCTGCTGCTCTGAGCCGCTGAGCCGCTGAGTTGTCGGGCCCAGCGGCTCAGAGCAGGGTGCGCAGCCTCAGCAGGTCGCGCAGGCCGGCCTCCAGCTTGACCCGGCCGGACGCCCAGGCCTTGGCGAAGTTCAGCTGCCCGTTGACCAGGGCGACCAGGTCGTCGCTGGTCATGGTGAGCCGGATCGCCGCCGGGCGGTCGGGCGTGCCCAGAGCCTGGGTGACGTCCTGGATCCGGCCGTCCCGCAGGATGCCGGTGAAGGTCAGCTCCAGGTCGGTGAGTCGGCAGCTGAGCGAGCGGTCCACGGCCGCGGCGCTGCGCACCTTGCCGTCGGCGGTGGCCAGGTTGCGGCTGAACTGCTCCAGCGCCACGCGGCACTCCTCGACGTCGGCCATGGTCTCGCTCTCTTCGCAGGGTCCGGTGCCGGCTGTTCGGCCACGGTACCCGGCGTCGGCAGCCGCTTGCTGCCGCGCGGCACCGGGATCAGGCGGTAGCGTCAGGACCGACGACGGTGTGGAGGAGGCAGCGGGAGATGCGGCAGGGGCTTCGGCAGTACGTGGAGTTGGCCGCCGGCCTGGCGGAGGAGGCCGGCAAGCGGGTGGTGGGGACGGCCGCCGAGCTGCTGGATCGAGCCGGCGTCGACGTGGTGGCCGCCGAGCGGACGGTGGCCACGCTGGCCCACGAGGTGGTCACGGCCTCCCGGGGCGGCATCGACCTGGCGATCGGCGTGGCCCGGACGGAGGCCGAGAAGGCCGTGGAGCGGGTCAGCCGGCTCGGGGACCAGGTGGTGAAGGTCGGCGTGGTGCTGGAGTACCTGGAGGGCAAGCTGCGCGGCCTGGAGGACGGCGATGAGCCACCGGCCGCCTCGTCGTCGGCGTGGGGGACGGCCGGCGGTGCGGGACGGGCGGACGGGCTGTTCGCGGACGACTGGGCACCGGAGCAGGAGCGGGAGGCCGGCGGCGTCGAGCGGGACCCGGAGTCGCTGCACGCCCAGGGGGCGCCGGTCACGCCGGCCGCCGAGGCGGCGGAGGCGGGGACGGCGAAGGCAGCCAAGACGCCTGAGCGGACGGCCCCGGCGAAGAAGACGGCGGCGAAGAAGGCCGCGGCCGAGCAGACGCCGGCCAAGAAGGCGACCACGGCGAAGAAGGCCACCGCGACCGCGCAGAGGGCCACGGCCAAGAAGACCGCGGCGAAAAAGACCACCGCGACCGCCAACAAGGCCGCGGCGAAGAAGACCGCAGCCAAGAAGACGGCGGCCAAGCAGACCACCGCGACCGCCAGGAAGACGGCCGCCGTCAAGACCACCGCCGCCGAGAAGACCACCGCGAAGAAGGCCCCGACCAGGAAGAGCGCGCCCAGGAAGGCCGCCCCGAAGCGCCCGGAGACCGGGGAGACCGATGTCTGACCAGCAGCCCGCCACCACCTCCCCCGAGCCCGTGGAGCCCGCCGAGGCCCTGTTCCACACCCCCGAGCCGCAGCCGCTCGGCGTCGAGCTGGTCCCCACCGGCCACGACGAGGTGGACGCCGAGCTGGCCGGCCTGTCCCGGCTGGACGGGGTGCCGACGGTGGAGCACCCCGCCGTGTACGAAAATGTCCAGCAGAGGCTCAACACGATCCTCACCTCGCTGGACGAACACGCTAGGAGCTGAACCACCCGTGGCAGTGGCACGACGCCGACTCGACGCCGAACTGGTCCGCCGCAATCTGGCCCGTTCGCGTGAGCACGCCAGCGAGCTGATCGCCGCCGGCCGGGTGACGGTCGGCGGCACGGTGGCGACCAAGCCGGCCACCCAGGTGGAGACCGCGGCCGCCGTGGTCGTCGCCAAGGACGAGAACGACCCGGACTACGTCTCCCGGGGCGGCCACAAGCTGGCCGGCGCGTTCACGGCGTTCATCCCGCAGGGCCTGGTGGTCGAGGGCCGCCGGGCGCTGGACGCGGGCGCCTCCACCGGCGGCTTCACCGATGTGCTGCTGCGCGCCGGGGCGGCCCGGGTGCTGGCGGTCGATGTGGGCTACGGCCAGCTCGCCTGGTCGCTGCAGAGCGATGACCGGGTGCTCGTGATGGACCGCACCAATGTGCGGGAGCTGACCCCGGAGCTGATCGGCGGCGAGCCGGTCGACCTGGTGGTCGGCGACCTGTCGTTCATCTCGCTGGGTCTGGTGCTGCCCGCGCTGTCGAATTGCGCGGCCCCGGACGCCGACCTGGTGCTGATGGTGAAGCCGCAGTTCGAGATCGGCAAGGAGCGCCTGGGCAGCGGCGGCGTGGTCCGCAGCCCGCAGCTGCGCGCCGAGATGGTCCGTCAGGTCGCCGGTCAGGCCTGGGAGTTGGGCTGGGGCGTTCGTGCGGTAACGGCCAGCCCGCTGCCGGGTCCGTCGGGTAATGTCGAGTACTTCCTGTGGATGCGCCGTGATGCCGCGCAGCTCGATCCGGCCGAGGCGGACCGGGCGGTGGCCGAGGGTCCCCGCTAGCGGGAGGGCCCTGGATAGGCTGCCGCAGGGCCACGGGAGATCGGGTGGACGTAGGGAGAGGGCACTTGAGCGAGGAACGTACGGTCTTCCTGATCGCGCACACCGGCCGGGAGACGGCACTGCGCAGCGTCGAGCAGCTGGTCCACGGTCTGCTGAAGGCGGGCCTGAAGATCAGGTTGCTGGAGGCCGAGGCAGTCGACCTCGATCTGCCCGAGGGCGTGCAGACGGTGCCGGCCGGCCATGGCGCGGCGGACGGCTGCGAGTTGATCCTGGTGGCCGGCGGGGACGGCACCCTGCTGCGCGGTGCCGAGCTGGCCCGGGACAGCGGCCTGCCGATGCTCGGGATCAACCTGGGCCGGGTGGGCTTCCTGGCCGAGGCGGAGCGCGATGACCTGGCCGTGGTGGTCGAGCGGGTGGTGGACCGCACCTACGAGGTCGAGGAGCGGATGACGCTGGACGTCGTGATCCGCACCAACGGCGATGTGGTGCACGAGGATTGGGCGCTCAACGAGGCCTCGGTGGAGAAGCAGGCCCGGGAGCGGATGCTGGAGGTGGTCACCGAGGTGGACGGCCGCCCGGTCTCCAACTTCGGCTGCGACGGCGTGGTGCTGTCCACCCCCACCGGCTCCACCGCCTACGCCTTCTCCGGCGGCGGCCCGGTGGTCTGGCCCGAGGTGGAGGCGCTGCTGATGGTGCCGATCAGCGCGCACGCGCTGTTCGCCCGCCCGCTGGTCACCTCGCCGAGGTCGGTGCTGGCGGTCGAGGTGCAGCCGAAGACCCCGCACGGGGTGCTCTGGTGCGACGGGCGGCGCTCCTTCGAACTGCCCGCCGGGGCTCGGGTGGAGGTCCGGCGCGGGCAGGTGCCGGTGCGGCTGGCCCGGCTGCACCGGGCGCCGTTCACCGACCGGCTGGTGGCCAAGTTCGCGCTGCCGGTGACCGGTTGGCGGGGGCGCTCGGGCGGCCACTGACGCACCCGGCAGTCCTGCGGCGGCCAGTGCCGCGCCCGGCAGTCCGTGCGGCGGCCACTGCCGCGCCCGGCACCCGTCGGGCTGCTTCACGCGCCGGCACCCGTCGGGCTGCCTCAGACCGCCAGCGCGGCGGCCGTGCCGAGGGTGCCGGCCCAGCCGAGGCCGTCCTGCCGGGCGGCCAGTTCGGCGGTGGCGGCGAGCCGTTCGACGGTCTGTGCGGCGGCGGCCGGCGGCACGGTCAGCGGCAGCCGGACGAAGCCCTCGAAGGCGCCGTCCAGCCCGAACAGCGCCCCGGGCGCGACCCGTACCCCGGTGCGCTCGCCGGCCCTGGCGATGGCGGTGCCGGACAGCCCGCCGGTGTCGACCCAGAGCGTGATCCCGCCGGCCGGCTCGGCGAACCGCCACTGCGGCAGCCGTTCGCGCAGCGCCGGCAGCAGCGCCTCGGCGCCGGCCCGCAGCTGGCCGAGGCGCAGCTCGCGCAGCTCGGGCAGCCGTTCACCGATCAGGTGGGCGCAGATCAACTGCTCCAGCACGGCGGTGCCGTGGTCGTGGTGCAGCCGCTCGGCGGCGAGTTGGCGGATCAGCGCGGGCGCCGCCCGGACCCAGCCGACCCGCAGCCCGCCCCAGGCCAGCTTGCTGGCCGAGCCGACGGTGATCAGCTGGGCCGCCCGGTCCAGCCCGGCCGTCGGGCGCGGTAGTTGCAGCGCCGGGTCCCGCCAGGCGAGTTCGGCCATGGTCTCGTCGACCACCACCAGGGTGCCGGCGGATCGGGCGGCGGCGAGCAGGTCGCGGCGCTGCTGCTCGTCGATCAGGGTGCCGGTCGGGTTGTGGAAGTCGGGGACCACATAGGCGAGCCGCGGGGCGGCCCCGCGCATCACCTGGCGCCATTCGGTGAGGTCCCAGCGCGGCAGGCCGCACGGGTCGTCGCGCCGCTGCGGCACGGCCACCAGCCGGGCGCCGGTGTTGCGCAGCGCCTGCAGCACATGGGCGTAGCCGGGGGTTTCCACCGCGACCCGTTCGCCGGGGCGCAGCAGGGCGCCGAAGACCAGCACCAGGGCGCTCATCGCACCGCTGGTGATGAGGATCTGGTCGGGGGCGGTGGGCAGGCCGCGCTGGGTGAACCGGTCGGCCACCGCTTCGCGCAGCGCCGGGATGCCGGTGGGGTAGTGGCCGTGGCCCTGGGTGTAGGCGGGGAGCTGCTCGACGGCTCGGGCGGTGGCCTCGGTGAACAGCGGCTGCGGGGCCGCCGGGGTGGCGGCCCCGAGGTCGATCACCTGGCCCGCGCCCTCGGGCGGCACCGGGAAGAGCGCGTCCACCGGCGGGCGGCTGCCCTCGGGGAGCGCCGTCCAGCTGCCGGAGCCGCGCCGGCTGTGCAGGTAGCCGGTCTCGCGCAGGGCGTCGTAGGCGGCGGCGATGGTGGTGCGGCTGACCGCGAGGGCGGCGGCGAGTTCGCGTTCGGCGGGCATCCGGGTGCCGACCGGCAGCCGGCCCTCGGTGAGCAGCAGCTGCACCTGGCGGGCCAGCGCCCGGTAGACGGGATGGCCCGGACCGGCGGGCGCCTGGGCGGTGCGCAGCAGGCGGGCGAGCGCGGGCGCGGTGACGGTGCTGTGCCATTCAGTCATGCCGAGGCCGTTCACTCATGCCGAGCAGTCCACTTCGGTCGAATTGGCCCTGTCGTAACTCCAGGTGGACTTCTCATGATGGCAGAGCGGCCTGTACCACGGCTAGATCCAAGGAGTTGAGATGGCGATCCTCGTGCTGCCCCGTGACACCGCCGGCCTCGGTCGGCGGCTGACCCAACTGATGACCGGGCTGGTGCTCTACGGGGTCAGCATGGCGATGGCGTTCCGTTCCTCGCTGGGCCAGTCCCCGTGGGGCGTCTTCCACCAGGGCGCGGCCGCCCACCTGGGGCTGTCCATCGGCACCGTGGTGCTGCTAGCCGGCGCCGTGGTGCTGCTGCTCTGGATACCGCTGCGCCAGCGCCCGGGCGTCGGCACGGTCGCCAACGTGCTGGTGCTCGGGGTGGCGATGGACGCCACCGACGCGGTGCTGCCCGCCCCGCACGGCCTGCCGGCCCGGATCGCGCTGCTGGTCGGCAGCATCGTGCTGAACGGCCTGGCCGGCGGGATGTACATCGGCGCACGGTTCGGCCCCGGCCCGCGCGACGGGCTGATGACGGGCCTGCACCAGCGCACCGGGCGCTCGCTGCGCCTGCTGCGCACCGGGGTCGAGCTGACCGTGCTGCTCACCGGGGTGCTGCTGGGCGGTGACGCCGGGGTGGGGACGATCGCCTACGCGCTCGCGATCGGCCCGCTGACACAGTACTTCCTCGCGGTGTTCACACCTTCGAGCACCCGAGCCGACGCCGAGCGCCCGGAACGAATGAACTTCACGGCCAGAGGTCGTCCTTCGTCGCGCTCCGGGGGCGAGGTCTCGTAAGGTCGTCTCCGTGTTGGACGAGATGCGGATACGGGATCTGGGCGTCATCGACGACGCGGTGGTGGAGCTGGCCCCCGGCTTGACCGTCGTGACCGGTGAGACCGGCGCGGGCAAGACCATGGTGGTGACCAGCCTCGGCTTGCTGTTGGGCGGCCGTGCCGACCCGGCCCTGGTCCGCGGCGGCGCCGAGCGCGCCGTGGTGGAGGGCCGGCTCGACCTGCCCGCCGGCTCCGCGGCCGCCGCCCGGGCGCTGGACGCCGGCGCCGAGCTGGACGAGGGCGCCCTGCTGATCAGCCGCACCGTCTCCGCCGAGGGCCGCTCCCGGGCGCACGTCGGCGGCCGCTCGGTGCCGGTCGGCCTGCTCGCCGAGCTCGGCGAGGAGCTGATCGCGGTGCACGGCCAGAGCGACCAGCAGCGGCTGCTCCGCCCGGCCCGCCAGCGCGGCGCCCTGGACCGCTACGCCGGCCAGGCGCTGGCCGAGCCGCTGGCCCGCTACCGGACCGGTTACCGGCGGCTGCGCGAGGTCACCGAGACCGTGGCCGAGCTGACCACCCAGGCCCGGGAGCGGGTCCAGGAGGCCGATCTGCTGCGGTTCGGCCTGGAGGAGATCGCCGCTGCCGAGCCGGTGGCCGGCGAGGAGGTCGAGCTGGCGGCCGAGGCCGAGCGGCTCGGCCACGCCGACGCGCTCTCCTCGGCCGCCGTGCTGGCGCACGCCGCGCTGGCCGGCAACCCGGCCGACCCCGACCTGGTGGACGCCGGCACCCTGCTCGGCCAGGCCCGCCGCGCGCTGGACGCGGTGCGCGGGCACGACGAGCGCCTCGCCGCCCTGGCCGACCGGCTGGCCGAGGTCGGCTACCTGTTCGCCGACGTGGCCGGCGACCTCGCGATCTACGCGGACGACCTGGACGCCGACCCGGCCCGGCTGGCCGCCGTCGAGGAGCGCCGGGCGGTGCTCGCCCAGCTGATCCGCAAGTACGGCTCGCCCGAGGGAGGGACCGCCGAGGTGGTCGCCTGGGCCGAGCAGGGCGCGCTGCGGCTGGCCGAACTCGACGGCGACGACGACCGGATCGAGGAGCTCCAGGCCGAGCAGACCCTCCTGCGCACCGAATTGGCTGCCCTGGCCGCCGAGGTCTCCGCGGCCCGCCAGGCCGCGGCCGGCCGGTTCGCGGACGCGGTCTCCGCCGAGCTGACCGAGCTCGCCATGCCGCATGCCCGGGTGACCTTCGACCTCACTCGATTGGACGACCCGGACGGTCTGGAGCTTGACGGCCGCTCCGTCGCCTACGGCCCACACGGCGTGGACGAGGTCGAGGTGCTGCTGGCCCCGCACCCGGGCGCGTCGCCGCGCCCGATCGCCAAGGGCGCGTCCGGCGGTGAGCTGTCCCGGGTGATGCTCGCCGTCGAGGTGGTCTTCGCCGGTGCCGACCCGGTGCCGACCTACCTCTTCGACGAGGTCGACCAGGGCGTCGGCGGCAAGGCCGCGGTGGAGATCGGCCGCCGCCTGGCCAAGCTGGCCCGCAGCGCCCAGGTGGTGGTGGTCACCCACCTGCCGCAGGTGGCGGCCTTCGCGGACCGGCACCTGGTGGTGGAGAAGACCAACGACGGCACCGTCACCCGAAGCGGCGTCAAGACCCTGACCGACGAGGAGCGGGTGCGCGAACTCTCCCGGATGCTGGCCGGCCTGGAGGATTCCGAGCTGGGTCGTGCGCATGCTGAGGAGTTGCTCGCCACCGCGCGTTCGCCCAGGGAGGGTTAACAACCGTTTATCGTTCTCCCCAGTAGTGGGCCACTCCAGTGGCGAGTTCCCTAGCGAGTCGGAGCGAGACGACGTGGAGCATTCCTCCGCCCGGGGCAGCGCGGCCGGCCCTTCCAGCGGCCAGCTGCATGTGGTGCTGGTGCTGTCCGCCGGCAGCGGCGGGATCGGCGCCCATGTGCGGTCACTGGCCCAGGGGCTGGTGGCGCACGGCGTGAAGGTGACGCTGTGCGCCCCGGCGGACTCCGACGCCCTGTTCGCGTTCTCCCGCACCGGCGCGGTCTTCCAGCCGGTGGAGATCACCGCGACCTCCGACTGGCGCAGCGACGCCACCGCGATCGGCGAGCTGCGCCGCGCCTTCACCAGCGCCGACCTGGTGCACGCCCACGGGCTGCGTGCCGGGCTGCTCTCCGACCTGGCGCTGCGCACCGCGGGCCGGCTGCCCGGGCTGCGCCCGGAGACCCCGCTGGTGGTGACGTCGCATCACGCGCTGCTCGCCACCGGCCTGGAGCGGCGCCTGCAGCGGCTGATGGAGCGCCGGGTGGCGCGGGCCGCCGACCTCGTGCTGGGCGCCTCCTCCGACCTGGTGGCCCGGGCCCGCGAGCTGGGTGCCACCGACGCCCGGCTCGGCCCGGTGGCCGCGCCGCCGCTGGCGCCCGGCACCTTGGACCGCGCGGCGGCCCGGGCGATGCTGCTCGGCCCGAACGCGCCGGACCGGCCGCTGGTGCTGGCGATCGGCCGGCTGGTGCCGCACAAGGGGTTCGGCCAGCTGCTGGAGGCCTCCCGCGAGCTGGTCGGCGGCGCCGGGCCGACCCCGCTGGTGCTGCTCGCCGGGGACGGGCCGCAGGCCCCCGAACTGCGCGAGCGGATCGCCGCCGAGCAGTTGCCGGTGCGGCTGCTCGGCCACCGCACCGATGTGCCGGAGCTGCTGACGGCGGCCGACGCCGTGGTGATCAGCAGCCGCTGGGAGGCCCGTTCGGCGGTCGCCCAGGAGGCGTTGCGCGCCGGGGTGCCGCTGGTGGCCACCGCGGTCGGCGGGATTCCGGAGCTGGTGGGGGACGCGGCGGTGCTGGTGCCCGCCGGCGACCCGGCCGCGCTCGGCGCCGCCGTCCGGGGGCTGCTCGCCGACCCGGACCGCTGCGCGGCGCTGGCCGCCGCCGGGCCGGCGCAGGCCGCGACCTGGCCCGACGAGGCCGCCACCGTGGCGCAGGTGCTCAGCACCTATGACGAGCTGGTGCAGCGCGGCTGACGGCCCCGGCCCGGCGGTCGCGGGCCGGGACCTCGACGGCGCTCAGACCGGCTGGCTCACCGGCCGGCCGGCGGGCTGGGTCTGCGGGGCCAGGTAGGCGGCGCCGCACGCGGTCAGCCGCAGCGCGGTGTCGATCAGCGGCACGTGGCTGAACGCCTGCGGGAAGTTCCCCACCTGGCGCTTGGACACCGGGTCCCACTCCTCGGCGAGCAGCCCGAGGTCGTTGCGCAGCGACAGCAGGCGGTCGAACAGCTCGCGGGCCTCGCCCACCCGCCCGATCATCGCCAGGTCGTCGGCCAGCCAGAACGAGCAGGCCAGGAACGCGCCCTCGTGACCCGACAGGCCGTCGACGTTGGCGCCGGTCTCGTCATGGGTGGGGTAGCGCAGCACGAAGCCGTCCGGGGTGGACAGTTCGCGCTGGATCGCCTCGATGGTGCCGATCACCCGCTTGTCGTCCGGCGGCAGGAACCCGACCTGCGGGATCAGCAGCAGCGAGGCGTCCAGCTCGGTGCCGCCGTAGTACTGGGTGAAGGTGTTGCGCTCCGGGTCGTAGCCCTTCTCGCAGACGTCCGCGTGGATCTCGTCGCGCAGCGCCCGCCAGCGCTCCAGCGGGCCCTCGGCCTCGCTCTGCTCGATCAGCTTGATGGTGCGGTCCACCGCCACCCAGGCCATCACCTTGGAGTGGACGAAGTGCCGGCGTGGCCCGCGGACCTCCCAGATCCCCTCGTCCGGGGCCTTCCAGTGCTCCTCCAGGTAGCTGATCAGGCGCAGTTGCAGCAGGTGGGCGTGGTCGCTGCGGGACAGGCCGATCATCTGGCCCAGGTAGAGGGCCTCCACCACCTCGCCGTAGACGTCCAGCTGGAGCTGGCCGGCGGCGCCGTTGCCGACCCGGACCGGGGCCGAGTTCTCGTAGCCCGGCAGCCAGTCGAGGTGGGTCTCGGTGAGCTCCCGCTCGCCGGTGATCGAGTACATGATCTGCAGGTTCTCCGGGTCGCCTGCGACCGCGCGCAGCAGCCACTCGCGCCAGGCCCTGGCCTCGTCGCGGTAGCCGGTGCGCAGTAGCGAGGAGAGGGTGATCGCCGCGTCCCGCAGCCAGGTGTAGCGGTAGTCCCAGTTCCGCTCGCCGCCGATGTCCTCGGGCAGCGAGGTGGTGGGGGCCGCCACGATGCCTCCGGTGGGGGCGTAGGTGAGCCCCTTCAGGGTGATCAGCGAGCGGACCACGGCGTCCCGGTAGGGGCCCTGGTAGGTGCACTGCGAGACCCAGTCGGACCAGAACTCCTCGGTGAGCGCCAGCGAGGCCTCGGCGTCGGGGACCTCCGGCGGCGGCAGGTGGGAGGCCTGCCAGGTGAGCGCGAAGGTGACCCGCTCGCCGGCGGTGATGGTGAAGTCGGCGTAGGTGGTCAGGTTGCGCCCGTAGGTCTCGGACGCCCCGTCCAGCCAGACCGAGTCCGGGCCGGCCACGGCGACCGTGCGGTGCCCGTCGCCGGGCTGCTCGACCCGGTGGACCCAGGGGACGACCTTGCCGTAGCTGAACCGCATCCGCAGCGCGGAGCGCATCCGCACCGTGCCGCTGAGCCCCTCCACCACGCGGATCATCTGCGGCACCGGCTCCTGGTCCGCCAGGTGGCGCGGCGGCATGAAGTCGATCACCCGGACACTGCCCTTCGGCATGTCCCACTCCTGCTCCAGGATCAGCGAGTCGCCCCGGTAGCGGCGGCGGTCGGCAGGCACTGCGGGGGCCGCGGCGCTGCTCGGGACCGTCCGCAGCTCACTCGAATCGGTGAACGGCGCGCGCGGCGCCGGGGCACTGTTGGTCACCGGTGCGGCCGGTGCGGCCTCCGCGGGGCCGATCCGCCAGAACCCGTGTTCATCGGTGCCCAGGAGACCGGCGAAGACGGCGGGGGAGTCGAACCGGGGGAGGCAGAGCCAGTCCACGGCGCCGTCTCTGCTGACCAGGGCGGCGGTCTGCATGTCCCCGATAAGTGCGTAGTCCTCGATACGGCCGGCCACGTGAATCTCCAGTTCGCGGTAGTGCTCGGCGGTCGCCGACCGGGGCGAGAGCGGCTCCTGCGGCGCCGGGGAGGGCGCTGGCCCGGGCGGGCGCCCCCGGTGGCCGCTGGTGGCGGCTTGGCGGGGGCGGGCCGCTCGGAGCCGATCGGGCTCCGGGGCCTGGGCGCTGCTGGGGAACGGGTGGAGCAAGGGAGTCCGGTCGCGCAGCGGGAACGGAAGGCCTCGTCCAGGCCCTCGTCCTCGGCGTGCTCTGCTGTCGGCGATGCGTCCGTGCAGGATACGACGGCGGAACGGGCCTCAGCACCCGGAAACGATCAGGTACAGCCGTCTGCACAGGACGAGTCGGCGAAAGTAGCCCGGTCGGGTGAGAGCGGTGGTTGAACGGGGGATCCGGCGGTGATCATTCCGGGCCACTGCGCAGTGATCCGACTGGCTCCCGCAGCGGCCGCGGATCACCCGGGCGGACCAGCGCAGAGGCGTGCGACCGCGCGACGTCCACCGCGCTGATACCCTGGTACCCCGTGGACTGGTGGGATCAACCGCCCCGGACCCGCTGACTGACGACCCCGGATTCACCCGGAGGATCAGTCCAAGGCGTCCGTCTCCACCAGCGTCAGCTTCGACACGCGACCCACGGGAGCCCCCTCTTGGCACAGCCCCATTCCGGCAAGACGGCCAACGGCCGCGCCGTGACGACCAAGCACCTCTTCGTCACCGGGGGTGTCGCCTCCTCACTCGGCAAGGGGCTCACCGCCTCCAGCCTCGGTGCCCTGCTCAAGGCCCGCGGCCTGCGGGTGACGATGCAGAAGCTCGACCCGTACCTGAACGTGGACCCGGGCACCATGAACCCGTTCCAGCACGGCGAGGTGTTCGTCACCGACGACGGCGCCGAGACCGACCTGGACATCGGCCACTACGAGCGGTTCCTCGACACCAACCTGCACGGCTCGGCCAACGTCACCACCGGCCAGGTCTACTCCACCGTGATCGCCAAGGAGCGGCGCGGCGAGTACCTGGGCGACACCGTGCAGGTGATCCCCCACATCACCAACGAGATCAAGTCCCGGATCCGCCGGATGGCGACCGAGGACGTCGACGTGGTGATCACCGAGGTCGGCGGCACCGTCGGCGACATCGAGTCGCTGCCGTTCCTGGAGGCCGTGCGCCAGGTGCGCCACGAGGTCGGCCGGGACAACGTCTTCTTCGTGCACGTCTCGCTGCTGCCCTACATCGGCCCGTCCGGCGAGCTGAAGACCAAGCCCACCCAGCACTCGGTGGCCGCGCTGCGCAACATCGGCATCCAGCCGGACGCCATCGTGCTGCGCGCCGACCGCGAGGTGCCGCAGGCGATCAAGCGCAAGATCTCGCTGATGTGCGACGTGGACGAGGAGGCCGTGGTCGCGGCCATCGACGCCAAGTCGATCTACGACATCCCCAAGGTCCTGCACGGCGAGGGCCTGGACGCCTACGTGGTGCGCCGGCTCGACCTGCCGTTCCGCGACGTGGACTGGACCACCTGGGACGACCTGCTGCGCCGGGTCCACGAGCCCCAGCACATCGTCAAGGTGGCGCTGGTCGGCAAGTACATCGACCTGCCGGACGCCTACCTGTCGGTGACCGAGGCGCTGCGGGCCGGCGGCTTCGCCAACAACGCCCGGGTCGAGATCAAGTGGGTCACCTCGGACGAGTGCGAGACCCCCGAGGGCGCCCGCGAGCAGCTCGGCGACGTGGACGCGATCTGCATCCCCGGCGGCTTCGGCGACCGCGGTGTGAACGGCAAGGTCGGCGCGATCACCTACGCCCGCGAGAACAAGATCCCGCTGCTCGGCCTCTGCCTGGGCCTGCAGTGCGTGGTCATCGAGGCGGCCCGGAACCTGGCCGGACTGCCGGAGGCCAACTCCACCGAGTTCGACCCGGCCGCCAAGCACCCGGTGATCTCCACCATGGCCGAGCAGCTGGCGATCGTCGACGGCAAGGGCGACCTGGGCGGCACCATGCGCCTGGGCCTCTACCCGGCCAAGCTGGCCGAGGGCTCGATCGTCCGCGAGGTCTACGGCGGCGAGCAGTACGTCGACGAGCGGCACCGCCACCGCTACGAGGTCAACAACGCCTACCGGGCCGACCTGGAGAAGACCGGCCTGCAGTTCTCGGGCCTGTCCCCGAAGGGCGACCTGGTGGAGTACGTCGAGTACCCGCGCGAGGTGCACCCCTACCTGGTCGCCACTCAGGCGCACCCGGAGCTGAAGTCCCGCCCGACCCGCCCGCACCCGCTCTTCGCGGGTCTGGTGGCCGCGGCCATCAAGATCAAGACCGGCGACCAGTAAGAGCGACGGTTCATCGGACGGCGGTTTCCCGGTTGACCGGGGAGCCGCCGTTCGGCGTTAGATTATGTCGTACTGACGAGAAGGGGAGGGTCGGCATGATCAAGGACATCGCGGAGGAATTCGCGGTCCGGTCCAGCTCGCAGCCGTTCCAGGGGAAGATCACGGGGGTGCGCAGCGACGAGGTGCGGATGCCGGACGGCTCCTACGCCCGCCGGGACTACCAGACCCACCCCGGCTCGGTCGCCGTGCTGGCCCTGGACGACCAGCAGCGGGTGCTGCTGGTGCGGCAGTACCGCCACCCGGTACGCCAGCGGCTCTGGGAGCTGCCCGCCGGGCTGCTCGACGTGCCGGGGGAGAACCCGCTGCACGCCGCCCAGCGCGAGCTGTTCGAGGAGGCGTACTGCAAGGCGGGCGACTGGCGGGTGCTCGTCGACATCTACACCTCGCCGGGCGGCAGCGACGAGGCGCTGCGGATCTTCCTGGCCACCGGGCTGTCCGAGGCCGAGGGCGAGAAGTTCGACGCCCATGGTGAGGAGCTGGAGATCGAGACCGCCCGGGTGCCGCTGACCGAGTTGGCCGAACTGGCCCTGGCCGGCGAACTCCACAACCCCACCCTGGTCACCGGCACCCTCGCCCTGCGGGCGGCGCTGAGCGGCGGCGGCCTGGGCGCCCTGCGCCCGGCCGACGCACCGTGGCCGGCCCGGCCGTTCACCGCGGGGGGAGCCTGAACGCGGACCACCGGGCCGCTCCCGGTGCTCCGGAGTAGGGGCGACCGGGCAGGCCCGGTGGCACGGCGGTGCGGGCGCGTCCCGGCAGCCTGGCGGCAGGGGCCCCGCAAACCGCGCGGTGGCCCTGCCGGGCAGGTGGGGTGTTCGGCCCCCTCAAGGAGCGTGCCGACCGGCAGCGCTCTCCCCGGGCAAGAAGTGAGGAGCGGCTCGGGCCGCCCCGGATCGATGCGTAAGCCGTCGATCGGCGCGCCGGAGGCCCGCAGCTCACCATACGAGACGGTAGTTCCGCAGCGAATAACGATTCCCTTCCGAGGGCTGTCTGAGAGCTCTTCCTGGTCCTAGGCTGCGGCGCGTGTCGATCCTTCGAAGATTTCGCACTTCCGGTCCGCGGCTGCTGCCGGAACTCGACGACGTCAAACTCGGTCGAGTACGGCGACAGGTGAATTCCCCCGGTCTCCCCGGGCAGGACGAGATCCTGGTCGACCACGTCGAACGGCTGCTCAAGGAGGCCGGGGACGACTGGGACCGCCGTGCGCACCGGTTCGCCGTGCTCGCCGACGCGGCTGCGCCCTCGGCGTTGGCCCGCTCCTGGCGGATGCGCCGCCCGCGCAGCGCCGACGCGCTGATCTTCGAGGCCTGGGTCGAGTTGGTCCGCGGCCGGGCCGAGGGGAAGATGGCCGACCTGCAGGCCGCCGCCGACCACTGCTACCGCGCTGCGGACGCCGCGCCGGAGGACCCCACTCCCTGGGTGGTGCTGCTCGGGACCCTGCGACTGGCCCGTGCCGACACGCGCGAAGTCTTCCCGGTGTGGTACGAGGTGACCTCCCGCGACCCCTGGCACCGGGAGGCCCACCTGCAGATGCTGTACTACCTCTCGCCGGAGGAGTGCGGCTCGCGCAGCAGCCAGTCGGACTTCGTGCACGCGGTCGGGGCCGCGGTGCCGGCGACCGCACCGGCGGCCGGTGTCGAGCTGACCGCGCTGGTCGAGGACCACGCCCGGGTCACCGCCAAGGGCGGCGTGGAGGCGCTGCTGGCCCGCAACATGTGGTCCAACAACCGCGGCACCACCGCCTTGGGCACCGCCCTGGCCGACTGGCCGCACCCCGGCCGGCTGCAGCACGCGGCCGCCCTGGCCGACCTCAACCTGCTTGTGTTCGCCTTGGTCCAAGCCGGCCGGGTACGTGAGAGCACTGAGGCCTTCCGTCTGATCGGCGACACGGTGACGCCCTGGCCCTGGTCCCTGGACGGCGACCCGGTCGGCCAGTTCGGCTACTGGAGGGCCAAGGCCCTGGGCTGACGCGGGGCAGCGGGTCAGCGGGCCGCGGTGGCGATCAGGCGGCCGCCGCCGCGGGCGAGCGCGACACCTGGGAGGCCGTCGGCCGGTGAGTCGCCCGCAGAGCGGCGTGGTCACGGCGGCTTCCACTCGCCGGCGCGACTGTCCGGGTGATTCGGCGCTCGGCCGGATGGCTGGCCCCTCGGCAGCGGGGCGTCGGCGAACTACGCTTCGCTGACGGGAAGCTGGGCGACTGGGTCGGGAGTGGCGCTGGTGGCGAGGGAGACGGCGACGATGGGCGTGCGGCCCGCTTCCATGGGGGTCCCCCCGGCCGAAGGCTGGGGGAGGCCGGCGGCGCCCGCGCCCGGGGTGCCCGAGCCGTTCGTGGGCCGGGCGGCGGAGTTGGCGGCGCTGGCGCTGCGGCTGCGGGGCCCGGCGAGCGGGGGCGGCTGCCGGGTGCTGCTGGTGGCCGGGCGGCCCGGGTCGGGGCGGACGTCGCTGGCACGGCGGTTCGCCGCCACTGCGGCCGGGGATCGGCGGGTGCTGGCCGTCCGGCTCTCCGATTCCGATGGCACCCCGCATCCGCCCGGGCTGGTGGCCAAGCGCTTGCTCAGCGAGCTCGGCGAGGAAACGGAGGCGCTCCCGCTGCCGGCCCCCGAGCAGGAGGACCCGGCCTGCGCCCGCCTGCGCGAGGCGCTGACCGGCCGGGACACCCTGCTGCTGCTGGACGATGTCGCCGATGCCGGGCAGCTGCGCCCGCTGCTTCCCGAGGAGCCGCGCTGCCTGGTGCTCGCGGTGGCTGCCCGCCCGCTGACCGGGCTGGCCGACCGGTTCACCGTCGACCCGGTGATTCTGCGCGGCATCGACGAGTCGGCCGCCGTCGACCTGCTCACCGCGCTGGTCGGCGGCACCCGGATCAGCTGCGACCCGGTCGCCGCCGCCGAGTTGGCCGAGGCCTGCGCGGGCCGGCCGGCACCGCTGCGGCTGCTGGCCGGCTGGTTGCGGGCGCACCCCAAGGTGGCCGTGCCCGAGGCGGGCGCCGCCCTGCGCGCGGTGGCCGAGGAGCGGGGAACCGGAGCCGGGGACCCCCTGGTCGCCGCCCTGCACCTGCGCTACCGCGCCCTCCCCGTCGCCCAGGCCCGCCTGCTGCGGATGCTCACCCTGGCGCCGGGCGGTTACGGCGACCCGCGCACCGCTTCCGCGCTGGCCGGCTGCCCGGCGCCCGAGGCCGTGGTGGCCCTGCAGGCGCTGGCCGAGCAGGAGCTGTTGGACCCGGCCGAGCCGACCGCCGACGGCACCGCCCGCTACCGGGTGCCCGGGCGGTTCCACGCCGAGCTGGTCGCGCTGCGCGAGCAGCACGACCGCCCGGCCGCCCTGCAGTTGGCCCGGGCCCGGCTGCTGGAGCGGCTGATCCGGCTGGTGGATTCGGCGCGGGCGCTGCTGGACCCGGCCGTGCCGGCCCCCGACCCGCTGCCCGGTCCGCTCCGGCTGCGCGGCGCCGCGCAGGCCCGGGCCTGGCTGGCCGGCGAGCGCGAACTCCTCCTCAGCACCGCCGAGCAAGCGCTCGCTCAGGGCGACCTGGACGGCTCGGTGGCCCGCCTGGTCGGCGCCCTGCTGCGCACCCTCCCGCTCACCGGCCCCGGCCGACCGGGCCCCGCCGACGCCTACCGGCTGCACCAGCTGGTCCTGGAACTGGCCGAACGCCAGGCCGCACCCCGCCGGGCCGCCGCCGCCCTGCTCAACCTGGCCGACCTGCGGGCCGCCGCCGGCCACTGGGGGCCGGCCGCCGAGCTCTACCAGCGTGCCGTCGCCCACACCCGGGAACCGCGCGACGACGCGGCGGCCGCCCGGGCCCTGGAGGGGGTGGGCGAGTGCCGTCGCGCGCTCGGTGAGGCGGTCCGGGCCGCAGACGCCTACGGCCGGGCCCTCGTCCTGCGCCAGCACCTGGACGAGCCCGCCGCCCAGGCCCGGCTGCTGGTCCGGATCGCCGAGGCGCACGCCGCCCAGCGCCGCACCGCCGAGGCGGTCCGCGAGTACCGGGCCGCGCTCGCCCTGCTGCGCCGCCTCGGCGACGACCGGGGCGTCACGGCCGTGGCCGCCACCCTGGAGAAGCTGCACTCCGGCTGACCAGCGGGCATCTCCCGGCGTCCTTGCGGTGACCCGTGCACTGTTTGGGAGATTTGCCTGGAAGATCGCCATTCGTCAGGAACTTCCCAGAGCAAGCCTACGAATCTGCCAATGGGTCGAGACGATTTAGTCACTTTGGAAGGCTGACGGATCAGCTGGGCTTCATTACACTCGACTTAGTCGCGCAGTGCAGCGTGTCCCGGCCCGGCCGTGCCCATGCCGGAGGCATGCCCCCGCGCACCCACCCTCCGGTCTTCCCCCGGTAGGGACCCCCATGGCAAGAGGGACGTGTTTAACCGTGACCAAGGTCGGCATCCCCCGCGAGGTCAAGAACCACGAGTACCGCGTGGCCATCACGCCGGCCGGCGTGCATGAGCTGGTCCGCAATGGCCACGAGGTCTTCATCGAGGACGGCGCCGGCGTCGGCTCCTCCATCCCCAACGAGGAGTACGTGGCCGCCGGTGCCACCGTCCTCCCCACCGCCGACGAGGTGTGGGCGACCGCCGACCTGCTGCTGAAGGTCAAGGAGCCGATCGCCGAGGAGTACCACCGCCTCCGCAAGGGCCAGACCCTCTTCACCTACCTGCACCTGGCCGCCGACCGGGCCGGCACCGACGCGCTGGTCGCCTCCGGCACCACCGCGATCGCCTACGAGACCGTCCAGCTGGCCAACGGCGCGCTGCCGCTGCTCGCCCCGATGTCCGAGGTCGCGGGCCGGCTGGCCCCGCAGGTCGGCTCCTACCACCTGATGCGCCCGGCCGGCGGCCGCGGCGTGCTGCCGGGCGGCGTCCCCGGCACCCACCCGGCCAAGGCCGTGGTGATCGGTGGCGGCGTCTCCGGCTGGCACGCGGCCACCATCGCGATCGGCATGGGCTACGACGTGACCCTGCTGGACCGCGACATCAACAAGCTGCGCGAGGCCGACAAGATCTTCGGTACCAAGATCAAGGCCATCATGTCCAACTCGTTCGAGCTGGAGAAGGCCGTCGTCGAGGCCGACCTGGTGATCGGCGCCGTGCTGATCCCGGGCGCCAAGGCCCCCAAGCTGGTCACCAACGAGCTGGTCGCCAAGATGAAGCCGGGCTCGGTGCTGGTCGACATCGCGATCGACCAGGGCGGCTGCTTCGAGGACTCGCACCCGACCACCCACGCCGAGCCGACCTTCCAGGTCCACAACTCGGTCTTCTACTGCGTGGCCAACATGCCGGGTGCGGTGCCGAACACCTCCACCTACGCGCTCACCAACGCCACCCTGCCGTACGTGGTCGAGCTGGCCAACCGCGGTTGGAAGGAGGCGCTGCGCCGCGACGCCGCGCTGGCCAAGGGCCTGAACGTGCACGAGGGCCAGATCACCTTCCCGGCGGTCGCCGAGGCGTTCAACCTGCCCTCCGTCTCCCTGGAGAGCGTGCTCGCCTGACACCGCACCACGCGCTCGCCTGACGTTCGATCAGGCGTAGCGGAGGCATGTCGTGAGCCCCTGGTCGGCGGTCGCCGGTCGGGGGCTTCGCCATGCGTCAATCAGCTGTGGGCTGGATCACCCACCCCTTGACAGAACCCGGTCGGATGGCCGACACATCGGTCCTACTACCGTGGATTGTGTTGCTGCGAACGCCCGGAACGGCCTAGAGTCGCAAACCGTCGGCATGGTGTCAGGCTGACGAATCGACATAATGCCCTGGATGCCCAAGGAGGTAAGACGACTTGTGAATGAGTCGACATTTGCTCCCGGGGGTGGTCAGCCAGGTCTGGCGGAGCACATCACCGGACAGCCGACCGACGACACCGGGGCCGGATATTCCACCGTCGGGGCCGAGGAGATCGGCACGGTGGCAGTGAGGACCTTCGAGGCGCGCCAGGCCGCCGCCCGCACCCCGGTCTACGAAGCGGACCTGTCGGCCCAGCAGCTGGGCTACTCCGAGTTCGCCGCCTACGGCTCCTACGACGACCCGGACGCCGAGTATGAGCCCGACCCCGAGTACGCCGCCACCCTGGCCCCCGACGCGGCCCGCCAGCGCCGCGAGCGGATCGGCCCCACCGGTCGCCCGCAGCCGTACTTCCCGATCCCGGCCCCGCTCGCCGAGCACGGTCCCGCGAAGATCATCGCGATGTGCAACCAGAAGGGCGGCGTCGGCAAGACCACCTCCACCATCAACCTGGGCGCCGCGCTGGCCGAGTACGGCCGCCGGGTGCTGCTGGTCGACTTCGACCCGCAGGGCGCCCTCTCGGTGGGCCTGGGCGTCAACCCGATGGAGCTGGACGTCACCGTCTACAACCTGCTCATGGAGCGGGGCCTGACGGCCGATGAGGTGCTGCTGAAGACCGCCGTGCCCGGCATGGACCTGCTGCCCTCCAACATCGACCTGTCGGCCGCCGAGGTGCAGCTGGTCAGCGAGGTGGCCCGGGAGTCCGCACTGGCCCGCGCGCTCAAGCCGCTGCTGCCGGACTACGACTACGTCATCATCGACTGCCAGCCCTCGCTCGGCCTGCTCACGGTCAACGCGCTGACCGCCGCCCACAGCGTCATCGTGCCGCTGGAGTGCGAGTTCTTCGCGCTGCGCGGCGTCGCCCTGCTGACCGAGACCATCGAGAAGGTCTGCGAGCGGCTCAACCCGGAGCTGCGCCTGGACGGCATCCTCGCCACCATGTACGACTCGCGCACCGTGCACAGCCGCGAGGTGCTGGCCCGGGTGGTCGAGGCGTTCGGCGAGCACGTCTTCCACACCGTCATCGGACGGACCGTCAGATTCCCGGAGACCACCGTGGCCGGTGAGCCGATCACCACCTACGCCACCAACTCGGTGGGTGCCGCCGCCTACCGCCAGCTCGCCAGGGAGGTGCTCGACCGGTGCCGCCCCGTCGAGTGAGCCTCCCGGGGGCCGACGAGCTGTTCCGCACCACCGGGGGGATGGCGCTGTCGCCCTCCCTGGCCAGCCGTCAGAACGCCGAACCGGCGGACGGCAGCGGTGCCCGGCAGCCTGACGCCGCCTCGGCTGACGCTCCCTCGGGTGGCACCGGTGCCGCGCCCGCCACCGGGCCCGCGGTGGGGGCACCCCCGGCCGAAGGCTGGGGGAGGGTGCCCGCCGGTCGGAGTACCGAGAGTGCCCCGGCCCCGGCGCCCCGCGTCGTCCCCCAGGGCGGCACCGCGGCCGCCCCCGCCCCGGCCGGCCCCGAGGACCAGCAGGCCGACCCGCTGCGGCGCCGCCCGCGCGGCCGGGCACCGCGGCGGCCCAGCGGCCGTGAGCGGCACGACGAGAAGATCACCGTCTATGTGTCCGCCGAGGAGCTGATGGACCTCGAGCACGCCCGCCTGGTGCTGCGCGGCGAGCACGGGCTCGCGGTGGACCGCGGCCGGGTGGTGCGCGAGGCGATCGCCGTCGTGCTGGCCGACCTGGAGCAGCGCGGCGAGGCGAGCATCCTGGTGCGGCGGCTGCGGGGCCGCTGAGCCGGTCCGCGGGCCGGGCGCGTGCCGCCGTACGGCCGTGCGGCCGTTGAGCGCGTACAACCGGGCGGGGTCACCTCGCGTGTGAAGATGGACCGCCATGGCCACCACCACCGCCCCCGACACCGCACCTGAGCAGGACCAGCCGCGCGGCGCCCCACGCGATCAGTCCTTCACCGTCAGGCTGGCCAACTTCGAGGGCCCGTTCGACCTGCTGCTCGGCCTGATCGCCAAGCACCGGCTGGACATCACCGAGCTCGCGCTCTCCAAGGTGACCGACGAGTTCCTGGCGCACATCCGCGCCATGGGGCCGGACTGGGACCTGGACCAGGTCACCGAGTTCCTGGTGGTGGCGGCCACCCTGCTCGATCTGAAGGCGGCCCGGCTGCTGCCCGCCGCCGAGGTCGAGGACGAGGAGGACCTGGCCCTGCTGGAGGCCCGCGACCTGCTGTTCGCCCGGCTGCTGCAGTACCGGGCCTACAAGCGGGTCGCGGCGGTCTTCGAGCAGCGCTGGGCCGAGGAGGGGCGGCGCCGCCCGCGCACCGTCGGCCTGGAGCCGCACCACGCCGAGCTGCTGCCCGAGGTGGTGATCCACGTCGGGCTGGAACGATTCGCCCAGCTGGCCGCCAGGGCGATGACGCCCAAGCCCAAGCCGGTGGTCTACGTGGACCACATCCACACCCCGCCGGTCAGCGTGCGCGAGCAGGCCCAGCTGGTCGCCGACTACCTGGCCGCGCACGGCTCGGCGGTCTTCGCCGACCTGGTGGCCGACGCCGACAGCGAGCTGGTCGTGGTGGCCCGGTTCCTGGCCCTGCTGGAGCTCTACCGGGAGCGGGCGCTCGCCTTCGACCAGGCCGAGCCGCTGGGCTCGTTGACGGTCCATTGGGTGGCCGAGGCGGACCGGGCGGCGATCGAGGTGACCGACGAGTTCGACCGGCCCGCCGGCGAGCCGGAGAAGGAGAAGGAGCAGCGGTGAGCACCGTGCCACCCCCCGGGGTCCCCGGCGACCGGCCGGCCCGGCGCAGCCTCGGCCTGCCCGGTCAGTCGCGCGACGACGAGTGGCTGGAGCCTGCCTACCCGGCGGAGCCGGTACCCGATGCCTGGGCTCCGGCTGAGCCGGTGCCGGACGTGTGGGCTCCGGCTGAGCCGGTGCCGGAGGTCTGGGCCCCGACCGAGGCGGAGCCCGTGGCCGCCATCCCCGAGCAGCCGGGCGCCCCCGAGGCTCCTGAGACCTCCGATGCTTGTGAGGCCACTGAGGCTACTGAGGCTACTGAAGCCACTGAGGCCACTGAGGCCTCCGAGGTCGCGCTGCGCCCCGGTCTGGAGGCGGTGCTGATGGTCGCCGACGAGCCGATCACCGAGGCCCGCCTGGCCGAGGCGGTCCAGTACCCGCGCGCCGAGGTGGCCGCCGCCCTGCGCGAGCTGGCCGCCGAGTACGCTGCCCAGGACCGCGGTTTCGAGCTGCGCCTGGTCGCCGGCGGCTGGCGCTACTACAGCAGCGCCGCCTGCGCCCCGGTGGTCGACCGCTTCGTCCTGGACGGCCAGCAGGCCCGGCTCACCCAGGCCGCGCTGGAGACTTTGGCGGTGGTCGCCTACCGCCAGCCGGTGTCGCGATCCCGGGTTTCCGCGGTACGCGGTGTGAACTGTGACGGCGTGATGCGTACCCTGGTACAGCGAGGCCTGGTGGAAGAGACCGGGACCGAGCCCGAAACAGGTGCGATCCTGTATCGGACGACGAGCTACTTCCTGGAACGGATGGGGCTGCGCGGCCTGGACGAGCTTCCGGAACTGGCGCCCTTCCTGCCCGAGGTCGACGACGTGGAAGCGGAGTCCCTCGAAGGCACGGCGATCGCGGACGCGGTGGCCGCCGCAAGCGCACGGGAAGCGCAGTGAGGTCGGCCGGGCACGACTTGCACTTCCCGAGAACGACGACGTACGGACATTTGATGCGTAGTAGCGGTAACGGCAGGAACAGCGGCGCGGGCGGCCGGGGCGGCAGCGGTCGCGGGGGCGGCTCCTCCTACGGCGGCGCGCGCGGCGGCGGTGCGTCCCGGGGCGGCAGCGGTGGCGGTGGCGGCTTCCGCAGCGGCGGCAGCGGCGGTGGCCGCGGCGGTGCGGGCGGCGGACGGCAGGGCGGCGAGCGGCGGGACGACCGGCGGGACGACCGGCGGGACGACCGCCGCTATCCCGACCGTCCGATGCGCCCCGAGGAGCGGCGCTACGACCGCCCGGAGTACGGCGGCGGCCCGAACGCCGCCCCGTCCCGCGGTCGCGGCCCCGCGCAGCGCCCGGGCGCCAAGGGCGGCCAGCGCCCCGCCCCGCAGCGCTCGCGCGAGCTGCAGGCCCGGATCGAGGACGCCGTGCTGCGCCGCCACGAGCGGCCGGCCGCGGCCGCCCAGGGCGACGGCGGCGAGGCCGGCGAGCGCCTGCAGAAGGTGCTGGCGCGGGCCGGTGTCGGCAGCCGGCGGGCCTGTGAGGAGCTGATCGCGCAGGGCCGGGTCGAGGTCAACGGCGAGCTGGTCACCGAGCAGGGCAAGCGGGTCGACCCGCAGCACGACGAGATCAAGGTGGACGGCCTCACCGTGGCCACCCAGTCCTACCTGTTCTTCGCGCTCAACAAGCCGGCCGGCGTGGTCTCCACCATGGAGGACCCGGACGGCCGCCAGTGCCTGGGCGACTACGTGAACAACCGGGAGACCCGGCTGTTCCACGTCGGCCGCCTGGACACCGAGACCGAGGGCATCATCCTGCTCACCAACCACGGCGAGCTGGCCCACCGGCTGACCCACCCCCGGTACGGCGTCACCAAGACCTACCTCGCCGCCATCCAGGGCCCGATCCCGCGCGACCTGGGCAAGCAGCTGGCCAAGGGCATCGAGCTGGAGGACGGCTTCGCCCGCGCCGACGGCTTCCGCGTGGTCTCCAACGTCGGCAAGAACTACCTGGTCGAGGTCACCCTGCACGAGGGCCGCAAGCACATCGTGCGCCGGATGCTGGCCGAGGCGGGCTTCCCGGTGGAGAAGCTGGTCCGCACCCACTTCGGGCCGATCGCGCTCGGCGACCAGAAGTCCGGCTGGCTGCGCCGGCTGACCAACCCCGAGGTCGGCCAGCTGATGCACGCCGTCGGCCTGTAGGGTCGCGCGATCCCCGCGAAGGGGCCGGGCACTCCGCCCGGCCCCTTCGTACTGTCCGGCATGTGGTCGCCACGGCGGTCGGGTTGTCAACCAACCACTCCGTGGCACAAGATGGCCATGAAATCAGCACTCAACGAATGGCGTGAACTCGCCATGCTCGGGGGAGGGGTCGTCATGTCTGAAGCGTTCGGCGCGCTCGGGCTCTCCGAACCCGACGGTCAGGTTTACGCCGCCTTGGTGGCGGCGCCCCGCTCGACCGCCGCGGACCTCGCCGAGCGCTGCGGGCTCACGGTGCAGCAGAGCGGCAAGTCGCTCAGCCGCCTCGCGCAGCAGGGCATGGCGACCCGGGCCCCGGTGGAGCGCGACCACTACCTGGCGGTCGCCCCCGACGTGGCGATCGGCACCCTGATCGGCCACCGGGAGGCCGAGCTGCGCAGCGCCCGGGCCGAGATGCACCGGCTGATGGACGCATTCCGCGAAGCCTCCCGGTACACCGACCCGGCTCGCTCGGTGGAGGTGCTCACCGGCGCCGAGGCGATCGCCCAGCGGATCGAGTACCTGCAGGACACCAGCGTGCAGCAGGTGCGCGGCTTCGACTGCCCGCCCTATGTGCAGGACGTCGCCGCCAACCTCGTCCACCAGCGCCGCAAGCTCATCGAGGGCGTTCGCTACCGCGCCATCTACGACCGCGAGGCGGTGGCCTGGCCGGGGCGGTTGGAGGACGACATCCTGGTCGGCGTGCGGGACGGCGAGGAGGCGCGGGTGCGCACCACTCTCCCGATGAAGCTGATCATGTCGGACGACCGGATGGCGATCATCCCGATCAGCGTCGGTGACAGCGTGCTGGACGCGGCCTATGTGATTCACCCGTCCGCGCTGCTGCAGGCGCTGGACCGGCTCTTCGAGGCCGAGTGGGAGCGGGCGGTGCCGCTGCAGGCCACCCTGAACTCCGAGGTCGGTCCCGCCGAGCCGGACGAGGACCACCGCAAGCTGCTCCCCCTGCTGGCCGCCGGCCTCACCGACGAGTCGATCGCCCGCTCGCTCGGCTGGAGCGCCCGCACCACCCAGCGCCGGCTCCAGGCCCTGATGCGGGAGCTGGGCGCCAGCACCCGCTTCCAGGCCGGACTTTCGGCCCGCGAGCGCGGCTGGCTGTAGCACCGGGCGCGCTCGCGGGGGCGGCGGGTCAGCTCCAGGGCAGGAAGCGCGCCCAGCGGCCGTCCGGACCGCGCTCCAGCTTCTCCAGGCCGACCACCGCGGTGCGGTTCAGCCGCCCGTAGATGTGCGGGAAGAGCACATCGGGAGCGGTGCCCGGCGGGCGGTCGCCGGTCGGGGCCTCCCAGCGGATCATCGGCTCCACCCGGTCCTCCTCGATCAGCAGCGCCATCAGCGGATCCGGCGCCGCGGCGAAGAACACGTTCGCCACCGCCAACGCCGTCGGCTCGTCCGGCGAGCAGTGGATGTAGCCGTCGGTCAGCAGCGAGGTGGCGCTGTACGGCCGACCGGGGTCGCGAAGCCAGTCATCCAGGGGCGCGAGATGCAGGATCATGTGTCTGTTGTACCTCTACAGCCCCGTGACTCTGGTGGAGGCGGCCACCTCGTAAACCAGCGTGACGGTCCGTCGGGCGTTCGGCGCCAGCGGCAGCCGCCAGCTCACGATGCCCTCGGCGTCCAGCTCTGCCGGGCGCGGATCGCAGCTCTGCTCGTGCAGCCGCACCTGGACCGCCGAGACCTCCGAGACCGGGATCCGCTCCCGCACCGTCACCAGCTGCTCGCCGGTCACCCCCGGAGCCGTCGGCCGGGAGACGTGCACCCGCACCGTGCGGGTGACCGTGGTGCGCCGCCCCGCCACCGGCAGGCCCGTACTGCCCTGCTCCTCGACCACCTCGCGCACCAGCCGGTACTCGTCCGAACCGGGGAACGCCAGCTCGACCACCGCTCCCGGCGCCGTGTACGGCAGCTCACCGCGGCCCAGGTAGCCGCTCTCCCGGACCAGCTCGACGGGCCCGGCCAGCAGCGGCCCGCCGCTCTCGTTGCGCACCGACACCACCTCGCTGACCAGCGGCGACAGCTCCGGCGCCGCGACCAGCTCGGCCGCCGCCGGGCCCGTGAACGAGCCCAGCGGCACCCGGTGCGCCCGGCCGTCCCCGGCCACCGAGGCGGGCGCCGGAGCGGTGAGCACCCGGACCTCGCCGCGGTCGTCCACGCCCGGCAGCTCGGTGGTCGGCTCCGGGCCGGCCGCGCCCAGGGCGGCGATCTCCTCCTCCCGCACCTCCACGGCCACGGTGCGCCGCTCCTCGGCGGTGAGCGGCCGCAGCGTCAGCCGGTCCTCGTGCAGCAGCGGCGGCTCGGCGGCCAGCGTGGAGCGGGCGGTGGACAGGGTGAGGCGCACGTCGGTCCAGTCCTCGCCGGTGGCCTGCCAGACCACCGCGTCCGAGGCGAGCCGCAGCCGGCCGCCGCCGAGCACCGCCCGGTAGGCCGGCCGCCACAGCGCGCAGGCCGCCAGATGACGGACCGTCAGAACGGTGTCGACGGCGTCCTCGGCCCGCACCGTCAACTCCAGGAAGCAGCGCAGTTCGAGCGGTCGGGACTCGGTCTCCTCCAGGGCGCCTGCCACCTGGCGTTCCTGCGCGGCAAGTTGGGCCAGCCGACTGATCAACTCGCGCTGCCGCTCGGCCTGTTCGTCCTGCTCGGCGCCCAGGCCGTCCAGCTCGGCCGCCCACAGGTCCGGCTCCGCCGCGCCCAGCCCGGTGCCCTCGGCGACCTCGCGCAGCAGCTCCTCCGACAGCTGGCCGAGCAGCGCCAGCCGGGCCGCCACCCGCTGCTGCTCGGCGGAGCCCGCCCGGATCGCGGCGCGCAGCTCGTGCAGCCGCTTCCGCAGCGGTGAGTCGGCCTCGTCGGGCCCCGCCGGGCGCGGCTCCCAGCTGCGCACCAGGCGGGCGTCCAGCACCTGGGCGTGCGAGCTGCTCAGCTCGGTGCGGAGGGTGTGGTCGACGGCGAGCGGGGTGACGGGGCCCAGGCGCAGCCGGTGGGTGCCGGGGGCGAGCCCGAGGCGGGCGGTGCGCTCCAGGTGGGCGCGGTCCTCCAGGCAGGTCGCGGCGGTGACCGGGAGCGGGATGGCGGTCGGATGCGTGGTCCGGTCGTGGGTCACGGGTCAGCCGCTCCTTCGGTTGCCGCCGGTCAGGGAGCTGCCGGCCGGGAAGCGGATCTCGTATCCGCCGGTCAGCCGGGTGCGCCCGCCCGGCGCCAGCTCGACCCGCCAGCGGCGGGTGCCGCGCGGGTGCTGCGGGTCGTCCGAGGGCTGCCACGCTGGATCGGCGGGCTGCTCGTCCACCCGGATGTCGCGTTCGGCGCTGACCGGGACCCGCTCCCGGACCTCCACCGTCACCGGCCGCGACAGCTGGTTGGCCAGCTCGATGTGGATCCGCTCGCTGACCACCGTGGTCGCGCCGCGCAGGCCGGCCGTGGACTCCTGGGTCTCGGTGCGGCAAGTGGCCCGCACGCTCTGCGCCACGCCCAGGCCGATCCGGCGGCGGGCACCCGGGGCGAGCGTGGGCAGGGCGGTGCTCAGCAGGAAGTCGCCGTCCACCGTGACGTCCAGCGGGCCCGCCAGCAGGGCGTGCGCGGTGTCGTTGCCGAGCAGCAGGGTGGCGTAGACGGCCGGGTCCACCGCGGGCACGCAGACGTACTCGGCGGTCAGCGACACCGGCAGCTCGGTCAGGCTGACGGTGTGCCAGGTGCCGTCCGAGGGCACCACGACCCGGGAGGCGGCCTCGTACCGCTGGTCGAACGAGCCGGCCGACTGGCGCGGGGGCACGGCGTGCGGCGGCAGCGGCGGGACCGTGCGGTCCAGGCGGGCCGCGGCGTACCCGGCCGCGCCGGAGCCGGCCCCGGCCGGCTGGAGCCGCCCGCGCTGGGACGGTGCGCTGTCCGGGCCGGCCAGCGTCAGGGCCGCGTAGTCGAGCAGCTCGGCGGCCGGGACGGGCGGCGCGGGCGGTGGTGGTGGCGGCGGCGGCGGGGGAGGCGCGGGCATCGCGCCGCCGGGGGCGGGCGCGGCCATCGCGGCCATCGAGCGCATCCGGTGCGGGCCGGCGGCGCCTGGGGCCTGCGGGACGGGCGCGCCGGGGGCCTGGGGGACGGGCGGTCCGGTGAGCGGGGGCGGTGCGCCGTAGCCCTGCGGGGCCGGGGCGGGCGCCGCTGCGCCGTAGGCGATCTGGCTCGGCGCCGGGGCGGCGGCGCCGCCCGGGAAGTCGTCGGGTTCGATGTGCGCGGCGTGGCGAATCGGCCGCGTCGCGGCCGGCGGCGCCGGCCGGGGTGGCGCCGGCGCCCGGTCGTAGTCCGCGAACAGCGCGTTCAGCCCGCTCGGCGGCTCCCGCCAGCCGGACGGCGCCGGGGCCGGCTGGCGGCGCCCGATCCGCAGCGACCGCAGCTTGGGCAGCTCGGCCGGGCGGAGCAGATCGGCCGTGGAGAGCGCCAGCCGCACCCCCGTCCAGTCCTCACCGGTGCGCTGGGCGACGGCCGCCCGCAGCGTCAGCGTGCCGACCGCCTCACCCTGCCGGTGGCTCAGCTGGTAGCTGGGCACCCAGCACGCCCCCGGCACCCGGTACTCCAGCTCGACGGTGACCGTCCCCCAGCCTTCGGCCGGGGGTACCCCCATGGTGGGCCGGGGCAGTGCGGGATCGTCCGGTGCCAGGGTGACCAGCACGGCGGTGCCCGCCGCCACCGTGCGGTCCGGCCGGTCCCAGGAGACGCGCTCCAACTCGTCGACCAGCCGGGCGTGCTCCCGCTCGGCCCGCTCCAGTTGCTCCCGCACCTCCTCGGCGGACTGCTGCAGCGCGGCCAGCCGGCCGTCGACGAAGTCGGCCAGCGCGCGCAGCGCCGCCACCGGGGCCCGGCGCAGCTCGGCCGGCCGGCCCCGGGCCGGCTCGGGCGGCACCGCGCGCAGCTCGGCCGTCCGCGTGATCCGGGTGTCCAGCAGCTCCGCCCGCAGGCGCAGCGCCGCGACCCGCTCGGCGGCCGCCGTAACGAGCTCGGGCAGCTCGGCCCGCTCGGCCGGCTCGGTCCGTTCCGCCGGCCCGCTCGGCGCCGCCTCCAGCGACGGCCGCAGCTCGGTGATCCGCCAGCCCGCCGGCGCGGCCGTCAGCCGGGCCCGCACCGTGCCCGGCTCCAGCACCGCCGGCAGGCCGGTCAGCCGCAGCCGGACCGGCCCCTCGGCGGGCAGCGCCACGCCGGCCACCCGGGTGCAGAGAGCGCCCGAGGCGTGCACCACCACCGCGTCCAGCACCGTGGGCGCACTGACCGCGGTATCGGCTGACGGTGGGTCGATTGACGGTGGGTCGGCTGACGGCGAGTCGGTGGACGGGGGCTCAGCCGGTGGCGGGTCGGCTGCTGGGATCGGCACGGGAGCGTCGCTCCTTCACGTTGCGGGCCGGCAGTTCCACGGTGGTGCTCGGCCAGTCTGCCCTGTGGGACTGACGGCTGTCCTGGTGATCGGTTCGGATCGACGGGGCTGGGGAAGCGGCCGCCGGGGCGGTGCGCAAGGATGGGGGCGTCCGCCGTCCGTCCCCCGCAGTGCAGGAGCCTCCACCACCATGCGCACAGCCGCCGTCGTCGGCACCGGTCTGATCGGCACGTCCGCCGCGCTCGCGCTGACCGCCCGGGGGATAGCGGTCTATCTGGAGGACGCCGACCCGGACGCCGCCCACACCGCCGCCTCGCTCGGTGCGGGCACTACCGACGAGCCGTCGGAGCCGGTGGACCTGGCGATCGTGGCGGTCCCGCCGGCGCTGGTCGGCACCGTGCTCGCGGACTGCCAGCGGCGCGGCCTGGCCCGCAGCTACACCGACGTGGCCAGTGTGAAGGCCGGGCCCCGCGCCGAGGCGGTCGCGCTCGGCTGCGACACCGCCCACTACATCGGCGGGCATCCGATGGCCGGCCGTGAGCAGTCCGGCCCGCTGGCCGCCCGGGCCGACCTGTTCGAGGGCCGCCCCTGGGTGCTCACCCCCACCGCCGACACCACCACCGAGACGCTCAACGCCGCGCTGGAGCTGGTCGCGCTCTGCGGTGCCATGCCGGTGGTGATGGACGCGACCGCGCACGACCGCGCGGTGGCACTGGTCTCGCACGCTCCCCAGCTGTTCTCCTCACTGGTCGCGGCCCGGCTGGAGCACGCCGACGAGACCGCCGTCCGGCTGGCCGGCCAGGGTGTGCGGGACGTGACCCGGATCGCCGCCTCCGACCCGCGGATGTGGCTGGACATCCTCTCCGCGAACGCCGGCGTGGTCGCCGACGTCCTTGAGGAGCTGGCCGTCGACCTGAACACCGCCGTGGGCGCGCTGCGCTCGCTGGCCGGCGATGACGAGACCGGCCGGCGGAAGGGCACCGACGGGATCGAGAGCGTGATGCGCCGCGGCAACCACGGCCAGGCGCGGATCCCGGGCAAGCACGGCGCCCCGCCGACCCGCTACGAGACCGTGGTGGTGGCGATCGGCGACCAGCCCGGCGAGCTCGGGCGGCTGTTCCGCGAGGCCGCGCGGGCCGGCGTGAACATCGAGGACGTCGCGATCGACCACTCGGCGGGCCGGCAGGTCGGCCTGGTCCAGCTCTCCATCGCGCCGACCGCCACCCACCAGCTGGTCAGCGCCCTGGTCGAGCGCGGCTGGGACGTGCGGGACTGAGTCCCGCGGACCGCGCAGCCTCCGGCCTCGCCGCCGGGGGAGTGGTCGCGGTCGTCTAACCTTGAGTTATCTCCCCCGGGTGTCGAGAAGAGAGGTTCCCCCGTGGACACTGCCGGCCGAGCGCACGCCCCGGTCGTCGTCGCCATCGACGGACCCTCCGGCTCCGGCAAGTCGACCGTCTCCCGTGCGGTCGCGGCCCGGCTGGGCCTCAGCTTCCTGGACACCGGTGCCATGTACCGGGCGATGACCTGGTGGATGCTGACCAACGGGGTCGACACCGCTGACGCCGAGGCCGTCGCGATCGCCTGCGGCAAGCCGGTGATCGTCTCCGGCACCGACGCCGACGGCCCCACCATCACGGTCGACGGCGTCGACGTCTCCGGCCCGATCCGCGGCCCCGAGGTGACCGCCCAGGTCAGCGCCGTCTCGGCGGTGCCGGCGGTGCGGACCCGCCTGGTCGAGCTGCAGCGCGACTGCGCCGGGCTGGCCCCGCGCGGGATCGTGGCCGAGGGCCGGGACATGGGCACCGTGGTCTTCCCGGACGCCACCGCGAAGATCTTCCTCACCGCCTCCGCCGACGCCCGGGCCGAGCGCCGGGCCGCCGAGCTGCGGGCCAAGGGGGTGGACGAGGCGACCATCGCCGCGATGGCCGCCGACCTGGTCCGCCGCGACACCGCCGACTCGTCCCGCAGCACCTCGCCGCTGACCCAGGCCGAGGACGCCGTGCTGGTCGACACCAGCGCCCTGACCCTCGACCAGGTGATCGACGCCGTGGTCGAGCTGGTCGCCGAGCGTGCCGAGGGCCTGACCGCGGCGTAGCGGCCGCGGCGCTTCCCGTACCATTGGGTGTTTCGCCCTGAGATTCTCTGGGTTTCTGAGTTTTTTCGCGCTGCCCGGCCTCCATGCCCGGGCAGGTACGCACGGCCGCGCCCGGTGACGGGGAGCGGGCCGGGAATTGGAACAGACAGCAATGAGTAACGAGCACATCGCCGGCCACGGCGCGCTTGACGACGCCGAGTACGCCGAGTTCATGGCCCTCGCCGAGGGCGAGGGCTTCGAGGACGGCGACCTCGACCTGGAGGCCGGCGCCCATCTGCCGCTGCCGGTCCTCGCCGTGGTCGGCCGCCCCAACGTCGGCAAGTCGACCCTGGTCAACCGGATCATCGGCCGCCGCGAGGCCGTGGTCGAGGACCGCCCCGGCGTCACCCGCGACCGGGTCCAGTACGAGGCCACCTGGAACGGCCGCCGCTTCAAGGTGGTCGACACCGGCGGTTGGGAGATCGACGTCCTCGGCATCGACGCCATGGTCGCCGCCCAGGCCGAGCTCGGCATCGAGACCGCCGACGCGGTGCTCTTCGTGGTGGACGCCACCGTCGGTGCCACCGACACCGACGAGGCGCTGGTCAAGCTGATCCGCCGCTCCGGCAAGCCGGTGGTGCTCTGCGCCAACAAGGTCGACGGCCCGTCCACCGAGGCCGAGGCCGCCTACCTCTGGTCGCTCGGCCTCGGCGAGCCCTACCCCGTCTCCGCCCTGCACGGCCGCGGCTCCGGCGACCTGCTCGACGCCGTCCTCGCCGTGCTGCCCGAGGCGCCGCCGCAGACCTTCGGCGTCGCCCTCGGCGGCCCGCGCCGGGTCGCGCTGATCGGCCGCCCCAACGTCGGCAAGTCCAGCCTGCTCAACAAGGTGGCCGGCGAGGAGCGCGTGGTCGTCAACGAGCTGGCCGGCACCACCCGCGACCCGGTCGACGAGCTGATCGAACTCGGCGGCAAGACCTGGAAGTTCGTCGACACCGCCGGTATCCGCCGCCGGGTGCACCTGACCGCCGGCGCCGACTTCTACGCCTCGCTGCGCACCTCCGCGGCCCTGGAGAAGGCCGAGGTCGCGGTCGTTCTGATCGACGCCAGCGAGACGTTGGCCGAGCAGGACACCCGGATCATCTCGATGGCCGTCGAGGCCGGACGCGCCGTGGTGGTCGCCTACAACAAGTGGGACCAGATGGACGAGGAGCGCCGCTACTACCTGGAGCGCGAGATCGAGAAGGATCTCGTCCAGGTGCAGTGGGCGCCCCGGGTCAACGTCTCGGCGCTGACCGGTCGGCACATGGAGAAGCTGGTTCCGGCGATCGAGACCGCGCTGGCCGGCTGGGAGACCCGCATCCCGACCGCCAAGCTGAACGCCTTCCTCGGCGAGCTGGTCGCCGCCCACCCGCACCCGATCCGGGGCGGCAAGCAGCCGCGCATCCTGTTCGGCACCCAGGCCGGCATCAAGCCGCCGCGGTTCGTGCTCTTCGCCTCCGGCTTCCTGGAGGCGGGCTACCGGCGGTTCGTCGAGCGCCGGCTGCGCGAGGAGTTCGGCTTCACCGGTACGCCGATCTCGATCTCGGTGCGGGTGCGGGAGAAGCGCAAGAAGAAGTAGACCTCATATAGAGGGGATACACAGGTGCCCCCTATATAGAGGAGTGGGCCTGGCGACTGGGGAGAGTCGCCGGGCCCACTCTGCTTTGGTGGCGGCCCCCTGCGGCGCGGTGTATCGCCGGGCGGCGGTCAGCTGCGGCCCGGGGGGAGGGAGAGCAGGTTGCCGCGGTGCCGACCGGGGGTGGCGACCGCGGCGGGCGCGAGGTAGCCGGCCGCCACCCAGCCCTGGCCGCTGGTGGGTTGGGCCTGGGCCGGGCCCCCCGGGTTCTGCTGAGCCTGCTGAGCTTGGTGAGGCTGCTGAGCCTGGTGGCCCTGGTGGGCTTGGTGGCTCTGGTGGGCTTGGTGGCCCTGGTGCGCTGCCGGGTGGGACGAGTGCGACGGGTGCGACGGTGCTTGGGGCTGATACGCATGGGGCGACTGGGCGTTCGGTGCCTGTGAGTTCGGCGCCTGCGAGGGCTGGTGCGCCGGTACGAACTGCGGTGCGCCGGGCAGTTGGCCGGCGAAGGCCGGGAACGGCTGGTGCTGCGGCGAGCCCCCGTACGGCTCGGCGGCGGCCGGCGGCGGGTAGGCGGCGCGGGATTCGTAGGGGCGGTTCGCGAAGCCGGTGAAGCGCAGCTCCTCCTCGTTGGAGCGGTCGCCGGGCAGCGCACGGAAGAGCCGACGGTACTCGGAGTAGAGCTCGTCGTAGATCGGAGTCGGAGCGGGGGCTACCGGATGCTCCCCGTCGTACGACGGCCTCATCGCCGGGATGCTCCGGAGGGCGGTGGTGTGGCGGAGGGCCGAGGTCACGTCGTAGCTGTACACGCAGGGCCCAACGAGCGAGTCGGGTCGGGGATGCGGGTCCGCCACCGGGCATCGGCGCCGGCAGTGCGCCGCGCGCCCGGGGGTGGACCCGGGCGCGCGGTGTGGTGCGGGGCGGACGTCGGGTGCTGCTTCTCGTGCCGACGATGCGTCAATGCGCCTCGTGGATCGGGCACTTGGCAGCTCGGCTGATCAGGTGCCGGCCAGCGGGAGGGTGGCGGCGACCAGCAGCCCGCGGGCGGCGGCCCGGTCCAGCGCGGTGCGCAGCAGGTCCTCGCGGGGCTGTCGGCCGATGGTGCCGGCCGGCGCCGCGTACATGATCACGGTGGACTGGCTGTTGGCCGCGTTCCGCCATGCCTCGGTGACCACCAGCGGGGCGTGCGCCTGCCACCAGGCGCTGGTGCCCGCCGCCGAGGGCTGCAGGATCGAGTGCAGCCGCCCCATCGCGAACAGCACCGACCAGCCGCTCAGCCGCGCCGGCGGCTCGTTGACCTCGGGGACCTGGTGGAAGCCGTTGTCCAGCAGCAGCGGCAGGAACTCGTCGGTGCCGCTGGCGCTGCCCGGACGCCCGACCGGCCCGGTGGGTTCGACCACGATGGCGGCATGGCCGGTGTCGCCGCAGAGCACCAGGCCGCAGGTGACGCCGAGCACGGCGGGCTCGCCCGGAGCGGGCACCCGGGCGGCCGAGTCCGGCGTCGGCGCTCCGGTCGGATAGGGCGAGCCGACTGGTGCGGTGGGCACGGTGGCCGGTCGGGGGACGGCGGCCAAGGGGGCGGTCAGCGGATCGAGTAGCGGAGCGGCCAGCGGATCGCCGAGCGGGGCCGTCAGCGGGTCGGCGAAGGACGGGGTGGGCAAGCCGCTCAAGGAGCTCAGGCCGTTCAAGGAACTCATGGAGCTCATGGAGCTCATGGAGCTCAAGGAGTCAGGCCGCGGGTCGGTGAGGCGGGTGGCGAACGGGTCGATCGGCGGCGGGCTCAGCGGGTCGGTCATCGGGTTCGCCTGGTTCGTCGGGTTGGCCGGGTTGGCCGGGTTGGCCGGGTTGGTCGGGCTCGTCAGCGGTGCGGTCAGCGGGTCCGACGGCATGCCGGGGGGCAGGGGAGCGCTGCCCTGGGTCTGGTTGATGCTGCGCACCGCGCCGACCAGCTGCGCCTCCGAGACCGGGACCACCTGTGACGGGATGCAGCGGGCGTGGGCGAAGGCCAGCACCGCCGTCTCCTCGCCCACGAACAGCACGGTGCTGGTCCGCTCGGTGAGGCTGTCACCAGGGGTGCGACATGACGTGCAGTCATAGCTGTCAGGCGCGTGGGCCCCGCCCAGTAGGCGGTCGGCCTCGTCATCGCCGATCTCGGCGCGGACCTCATCGCTGACATCGAGCAAGCGCGGCAACAGGACTCCTAGATCAGTCGGCTGGGCGGTATGAACGCCCCGGCGCGGCGCGGGTGGGCCCGGCCGCCATTACCAACGGAGTGGTGTGGTCGGAGTCACGGGTTGGGCCGTCGAGTGTCGGATTTTGGCGCTGGAGTGACTGCTTGTGGTTCACGAATGACTACGTTCTGTCGATAATGTGCGCGAGGTCACAGGATTTGAGAAGTGACCGATGCCACGCGAGAAAGGGGTTTGAGCCTCGCAAATCATGGCAAAACGGGCAGGTGACCTTGGAAAGCCGTGATCGTTACCTCGGGTAACACCTTTCTGACCTGGTCTGATCCTGAACGGGTCATGAATTTGTTGATTCCGTGCTGGTGGCCCACCTAGCTTTCTCTCCGGTGCAACGAGCACCACCCGGGTTCACCCCCAGCGCACCCGCAGTCGGGTGCCCGCCGATGGCCACTCGTACAGGCCGGTCGGTGCGTGGCGGAGTGGCCAGGGCGGCACGTACGTCGGACACGTACCCGGCCGCCCACAGGACGTGGCACAGCGCAACAGGCTCCTCACCGGGCCTGGTTCCGCAGCAGGCCCCGGTCAAGCAGAACACCGCCCCGGCCCCGCAGCCCGCGAAGCCGGCCGCCCCGGCCGCGCCGAAGTCGGACAACGGCTACCACGGCCACAAGGCCGCCACGGGCAACGGTGGCAGCTACACCGTCAAGAGCGGTGACACCCTGAGCGCCATCGCCGCTGCCCACGGCACCGACTGGCACACCCTGTACCAGAAGAACGCCTCGGTCATCGGTGACAACCCGAACCTGATCTTCCCGGGCCAGGTCCTCTCCTTCTGATCCGTCCGAGTCTCCTGCTGATCCTTTGGTTGGATCTGCTGGGCTCTGATGGTGCGTCGGACCGCCGCTCCCCTTTCCAGGGGAGCGGCGTTTCGGCGTTTCGGCGACGATCGGCGTGTCGGCGCGCTGGTGCGCCTAACGGAGGAGTAAGGGGCGCTTCTGGCTCGCGGGCTCGTGGCTCGGCGGTGAGAGTCGGAGGGTGCGCTATCGAACACGTGTAGTTACCGGTATCTGCCTCTGCCTCTGCGGTGTCGGGGCGGCCGGCCTGGCGGCTCCCGCTTCCGGTTCCGGGCCGGCTCCCGCTGCTCCGGCCCCGCGCTCGGCTGCGCCCTCGGCGTCGGCCGGGGGTGGGGTGGCCCATGAGGTGCCGGGAGGTGGGGGATTGCCCGCCCGGTGGTCGAAGGGGATACCCCTCGTGCCGGGGCTGACCGGCCGACCGGGCCAGGGGCCTGCGGGCCCGGCGGCTTCGGGTGGTGCGCGGGTGCCCACTGCCGGGTGGACGCCTGGTGGTTCGCCCGCTGGCTCGCCTACCGGTTCGCCCGGTGGCTCGCCCGCACCGGGGGTCACGGGGGCGCCCACGCCGCCGGCTACCGGCCGGCCGGTTCCGGGGCCTGCTAGCCCGATCGCCTCGGGGGCTGCCGGCCAGCCTTCGCAGGAGCCCGCCGATCCGTCTGGCCCGTCCGGTCCGTCCGGTCCGTCTGGCCCGTCCGATTCATCCGATCCATCCGATTCGGAGGCGGCGAGTGCGGCGGGTGACGAGGCGGCGAGCCCCTCTGCGTCTCCCTCCAGGTCCACCCAGCGGCCCGTCCTGGACACCCCGCGCCCGTCAGCTCCGGAGCCCTCCGATCAGCCCGACCCCGAGCCCGCCGGCAAGCCCGGCCCGGCCGGGGCTGGGGCGGATGCCATCTGGGGCCGGCTGGCCACGTGCGAGAGCGGCGGTGACTGGCGTGCCGCGACGGGCAACGGCTACTTCGGCGGGCTGCAGATCTTGCCCGGGACCTGGCGGACGGCGGGTGGGCTCCGCTATGCGTCGCGTCCTGACCTGGCGACTCGGCAGCAACAGATCGAGGTGGCCGAGGAGATCCGGGCGCGCCAGGGGTGGCGGGCATGGGGTGGCTGCGCCCAGGACCTGGGACTGCGGTGACGCCGCTGCCGGGTGTGATGGTGGTCGGTTGTCGTGGTGCGCCCGGGGTTTGGGGGTGCGGTGACGCCGCTGTCGGGTGTGATGGTGGTCGGTTGTCCTGGTGCGCCCGGGGTTTGGGGGTGGGGTGACCCGGCGGGCCAGGTCGTGCGGGCGACAATGTGGGCGTGGCCAATACCGTGGATCATGCAGTCGTGGTGGTGGGGAGCGTCAACCTCGACCAGGTGATCGAGGTCGGGGCGCTGCCCCGGCCCGGGGAGACCGTGCGGGGCGGGCCGGTGCTGCGCCTCGGCGGGGGCAAGGGGGCGAACCAGGCGGTGGCCGTGGCTCGCCTGGGCGCCTCGGTGACGCTCGTCGGCGCGGTCGGCTCCGACGCGGACAGCGCCCGGTTGCGCGAGGAACTGGCCGCCGAGGGAGTGGCCGTCGACCGGCTCGCCTCGGTGCCCGGCCCGCCCGGGCAGGCGATCGTGCTGGTCGATGCGGCGGCCGAGAACTGCATCGTGGTCTCGCCCGGGGCCAACGCTGCCGTCGGGCCGGCCGAGGTGACGGCGGCCCGCGACCCCCTCGCCCGGGCAGCCGTGGTGCTGGCGCAGTTGGAGATCGGACTCCCCGCCGTGCTCAGCGCCGCCCGGCTGACTCGTGGCACCTTCATCCTCAACCCCGCCCCCGCCCCGACCGGCGACGGGCTCCCGGAGGAGCTGTGGGGCCTGATCGACGTGCTGGTGCCGAACCGAACCGAGCTGGCCAGCCTGAGTTCGATGAGCGAACTTACGAGTTCGGTCACTGAACCCATGGCTCCAACGACCGAACCAGCCGGTCCAATGACCGAACCCGCCCTCGCCGAGCTGGTGCGCCAGGCGTCAGCCCTGCCCTGCGAGCGCGTGGTGGTCACCCTCGGCGCCGCCGGCGCCCTGGTCCGTGAAGGTTCGGCCATCGAACTGATCCCGGCGCCGACCACGCACGCCGTGGACACCACGGGCGCCGGCGACACCTTCTGCGGCGCCCTCGCGGTGGCGCTCGCCGAGGGCCGCCCGCTGGCAGCGGCGGCCGGGTTCGCGGTGCGGGCCGCCGCGCTCAGCGTCACCAGGACCGGTGCGCGCACGGCCATGCCGGCCCGGGCGGCCCTCGACACCGCAGACGGATCATGACCGGCGAACTGTTCCCGCGCCCGAGCCGCGAGCTCGCCCCCGGTGCGGTACTGCTGCCCGACTGGCTCGACCTGGCGCAGCAACGGGAACTTGTCGCCGCCTGCCGGGAGTGGGCCAGGCCGCCCGCCGGACTGCGCCGGGTGCGGCTGCCCGGCGGCGCCGAGATGTCGGTCCGCCAGGTCTGCCTCGGCTGGCACTGGGCGGTGGTCCCGCGCTGCCCGACCTGCGGTGTCGCACGCAAGGCCGCCGAGGGGTGCCCGCGGCACTGGTTCCCGTACGCCTATCTGCGCAGCACCGCCGACGGCGACGGCACCCCGGTCAAGCCGTTCCCCACGCCGCTCGGCCTGCTGGCCCGGCGTGCCGTGGCCGCGGCCTACGGCCGCCGGGTGGCTCAGATCCCCGGAGCGCCCGACTACGCGCCGGACGTCGCCCTGGTCAACCACTACGGCGAGGGCGCCCGCATGGGCCTGCACCAGGACCTCGAGGAACGCACCGACGCCCCCGTGGTCTCGTTCTCGCTCGGGGACAGCTGCGTCTTCCGCCTCGGAAGCAGCAGTACCAGGAACCGGCCCTGGACCGACGTGGAACTGCGCAGCGGTGACCTGCTCGTCTTCGGTGGCCCCGCTCGCTACGCCTACCACGGTGTGCTGCGCACCCTCCCGGGCACCGCCGACCCGGCCCTCGGCCTGTCCGGCAGGCTGAACATCACCGTGCGATGCACCGGATTGGCGGATTGACAGCCCGAGCAGTCGGTGACGACACCCCGCTCGCCTGGCGGGCGGGAATTCCGCGGCGCCTCATGGACTTCTGAAAGGAAGGCATCGGTGCGACGCGGGCGTCACCAGCGTCCCCGTGCGGAGAGGAAGCGCCATGGGAACGCCTGTTGATCACCTGGTCGATCTGCTGGACTTGGAACAGATCGAGCTCAACATCTTTCGAGGGCGCAGCCCCGAGGAGTCGTTGCAGCGCACCTTCGGCGGGCAGGTGGCTGGTCAGGCGCTGGTCGCCGCCGGCCGCACGGTGGGCGACGACCGCCCGGTCCACTCGCTGCACGCGTACTTCCTGCGCCCCGGCGTCCCCGGCGTCCCGATCGTCTACCAGGTCGACCGGATCCGGGACGGCCGTTCGTTCACCACGCGTCGGGTGCTCGCCATCCAGCAGGGCCGCAGCATCTTCGCGCTGACCGCGGACTTCCACTGTCCCGAGCCCGGCGGCATCGAGCACCAGGTCCCGATGCCGGACGTCGCCCCGCCCGAGGCCTTGCCCAGCGCACTGGAGGAGGTCGGCGACCGCCTCGGCGAGCTGCCGCCCTTCATCAGCCGCCGCCAGCCGTTCGACATCCGCTACGTCGAGCGGCTTCGCTGGACCCAGGAGGAGCTGGCCGACGTCAAGGCGCGCAGCGGGGTCTGGCTCCGAACCAACGGCAAGCTGCCTGACGATCCGCTGATCCACGTCTGCGCCCTCACCTACGCCAGCGACATGACGCTGCTGGATTCGGTGCGGGCCCCCGTGGAGCCGCTCTGGGGCCAGCGGAACTTCGACATGGCCTCGCTCGACCATGCGATGTGGTTCCACCGCCCGTTCCGCGCCGACGAGTGGCTGCTCTACCAGCAGGAGTCGCCGATCGCGCACGGCGCCCGCGGCCTGGCGCGCGGTGAGATCTTCGACCGCAACGGTCGGCTGGTCGTGTCCGTGGTGCAGGAGGGCCTGTTCCGTCCGCTGGTCGACAGGAGCTGAGCAGGCACCCACCCTGGCGGGTGAACGTGCGGCGCGGATGCCGTCCCCTCGGTGTCCCCTGGGGCCCGGTTTCGGAGGGTTCGTCCACAATCGCGTAGCGAGATTCGTTCGGATCGATGGCCGCCCGTATCGATGACCGCCTGCAGGATCCCCGGATCGGCAGCCGCCTGTCTCCAGTAGCCGACCGCACCGAGGAAGCGACCGCACCGAGGAAGCGACCACAACGAGGAAACCGATTGCGCCTGGGACACCGTCCAGGTTGAGGCACCGCCCGTGTCGAGCAGAGTCGAGGAGAGGAGAGCCGGCCGATGACCATCGATGCCGAGGAGTGGCAGCACTGGACCGAGGCCCGTGCCGCCAGCGTCAGCGCCCCACACGGTGTGCTCGCACTGACCGGCACCCATTGGCTGACGGCTGAGCCGGATGCGATCCCCGGGATTCCGGGTCAGTGGTCGGTGACGCCGGAGGGGGTGCGCGTGGTGGCCGCCGCCGCGGACGGCCTGCGGGTCGGCGATGCCGCGCTGGACGGCGCCGCGGTGCTGCCCCCCGACACCCACCCGAGAGCCGGTACCGCCCGCTACGGCCACCGGCTGCTGGTCCCGATCGAGCGGGAGGGCGACCTCGCCCTGCGCATCTTCGACCCCGAGGCGGAGAACCGGATCACCTTCGCGGGCATCGCGGTCTTCCCGTACGCGCCCGAGTGGTCGGTCCCCGCCGTCTTCACCGCTTACGAGAGCGGCGACCGCATGGTGACCGTCCCCAACGTGGATGGCCGGGACCGCCCGATGCCCGTGGCCGGGCAGATCACCTTCCATCTGGGCGGTGAGCCCTACAGCCTGACGGTCAGTCGGGCCGGTGGCGAGGGGGCCGCCCTGGCCGGTGTGATCGCCGACGCCAGCAGCGGCACGGACACCTACCGGTTCCGCTTCATCACGCTGCCCGAGCCGGATCGCGACGGCCGTACGGTGCTCGACCTGAACCGCGCCTTCCTGCCGCCCTGCGCCTTCTCCGGCCACTTCATGTGCCCGTTCCCGCCGCCGGGCAACCGGTTGCCGATCGCGGTCCGCGCCGGCGAGAAGTCGGTCCTGCGGGGTGGGCCCACGCACAGTCAGGACGGCGAGTTGGAGATCGCGGACTGAAACCCGTACCCCGACTACTCCAGGGTGGGCCGTTCAGGCGACGATAGGTCGCTGTGTCGACCAATCATCCAACCAATGCCACCCTGGAGCCCCCGCCCGCGACCCCGCGCCGCCGGGTTCTCGCCGACCTGACCCCGTTGCGCTCCAGCGCCGACTACCGGCGGGTCTGGTTCGGCCAGTCGGTCTCCTCGATCGGCCAGCAGATGACCGCCGTCGCGGTCGCCGTCCAGGTCTACGCGCTCACCAGCTCGGCCTTCGCCACCGGCGTGGTCGGCCTCTGCTCGCTGATCCCCCTGGTCGGCTTCGGCCTCTACGGCGGAGCCGTCGCCGATCGGGTCGACCGGCGCAAACTCGGCCTCATCGGCTCGGCCGGACTCGCCGCCGTCTCCGCCGTGCTGTCCGCCCAGGCACTGCTGGGCCTGCACCAGGTCGGCGTGCTCTACGCCGCCGTTGCCCTGCAAGGCGGATTCTTCGCCATCTCCGGCCCGGCCCGGTCCGCGATGATCCCCCGCCTGCTGCCGCCGGAGCAGCTGCCCGCCGCCAACGCGCTCAACACGGTCAGCATGAACCTCGGCATGACGGTCGGCCCGATGCTCGGCGGCCTGCTGATCGCCTCCTACGGCGCCCAGGCCGCCTACCTGACCGACACCGTCGCCTTCGCCGCCGTGCTCTACGCGATGTGGCGACTCCCCGAACTCCGCCCGACCGGCACCCCCGGAGCCCGGGCGTCCGTCCTGGACGGCCTGCGCTTCCTGCGCGAGCAGCCCAACCTGCGCACCAGCTTCCTGGCCGACCTCGCCGCGATGATCTTCGGCCTGCCCCGTTCGCTGTTCCCCGCCCTCGCCGCCTCCAGCTACGGCGGCCACGCCGGCACGGTCGGCCTGCTGGTCGCCGCCCCCGCCGTCGGCGCCCTCAGCGGCGCCCTGTTCTCCGGCTGGATCTCCCATGTCCACCGCCACGGCCTGGCCGTCCTGGCCGCCGTCGCCGCCTGGGGCCTGTCCATCGCCGGCTTCGGCCTCACCGCCGGCCACCTCTGGGTCGGCCTGCTGCTGCTCGCCGTCGCGGGCTGCGCGGACACCGTGAGCATGATCTTCCGCAACACCATGATGCAGGTGGCCGCCCCCGATGAGATGCGCGGCCGCCTCCAGGGCATCTTCATCGTGGTGGTCGCCGGAGGCCCCCGCCTCGGCGATTTCGAGTCCGGCACCGTCGCCGCCCTGACCTCGCCCGTCACCTCCGTGATCACCGGCGGCCTGGCCTGCCTCGCCTGCGTCCTCCTCCTCGCCGCCCGCCGCCCCGCCTTCCTCCGCTACGACGCCCGCCACCCGACCCCCTGACTGACCTGCACCCATACCTGGCAGCGAGCACCCCCCACCGTGCTGTATTGTTTTCCACGTCGCCGAGAGATCGGTGCGAAGGTCGCAAAGCAGATCAGCCAAGGCTGATCGGCGGCGAGACCACGGGACGTGGCGCAGCTTGGTAGCGCACTTGACTGGGGGTCAAGGGGTCGCAGGTTCAAATCCTGTCGTCCCGACTGGAGTTCGCTCCATTGTCGCAGGTCAGGGCCTTGTTTCACGAGAGTGAAGCAGGGCCCTTGATCGTTTTCTGGGCCTGCCTCTCACAACTTCTCACATCGGTAATGATCATGGTCAGCCGAGCAGCTCGCCCAGCTTCTCCGAGCCGGCCCTCAGACTCTGCGGGTCCGGGTGGACATAGACCCGCTTCGTGAAGCTGAGGTCCGTGTGACCGGCCCAGGCGGACACCACTGTGTCAGGGACGCCGTTGTTGGCCATCCAGGAGAGGGTGGCGTGGCGGGCGTCGTAGAGGCGGACCCTTCGGACGCCGGCGGCCTCCATGAGTTTGTACGCCTCCCGGCGGAGCTTGTCCGTCTTGAGGGGCTTCCCGAGCTCGTCCACGAGAACGTATCCACTGTCGGCATAGGCCGTTCCAGCGGCGAGTTTCTCGGCTGACTGGATTGCCTTGAATGCCTTGAGTGCCTTGTGGGCGGGGGCCGGCAGTGGGAGGGTGCGCTTTCCGGCCTCGGTTTTGGTGTCCTTCTCGACGACCTTGTTCCGGCTTCCTTTCTCCAATGCGCGGTCGTAGACGATGGTGCGCGTGTTCTGGACGGCGATCGTGCCCGCACCGTCGAGGTCGACGTCTTCGTCCCAGCGGGCGCCGCAGACCTCCGCGGGGCGCTCGGCGATGAGCGCCAGCATCATGGCCGCGTAAAGGCGGTGACCCTTGATTGCCGCGAGGAAGGCCTTGACCTCGGTCTCGTCCCACGGGACGCTCTTGGGCTTGGCCGCCTCCGCCTTCTTCTTGGCTTCGCGTGAGATCGTCACGTGCTGGGCGACGTTGCGCACCACCAGACCGCGACGCACGGCGAGGTTCAGGGCGGCTCGAAGGCGGCCCAGTGCGAGCCGCACGCTCCTGATGCCGAGTCCGGTCCCGGGCTTTCCGCCGCGGCGCCGACCGCTCGTCAGCATCCAGTCGACCAACGCCTCGATGCCCTCCTCGGTGAGGCTCTGGAGCTCCTTCTCGCCGCTGTGGGTGCGCACCGGGACCATTGCGCTCTCGTAGTTGGACGCGGTCCCTTCTTCGACGTCGCGCGTTGCGCTCTTGAGCCAGATGTCCAGCAGTTCGTTCAGGGTCATCTTGCTCGGAGCCACGAACGATCCGCTGCCGAGCTCGTGACGAATGCGGGAAAGCTCGGCCAGGGCCTCCTTCTTGGTCTTGAAGGTCCGGGTGAGCTGCTTGCGCTTTCCTTCGGGGCTGACGCCGATGTCGACGACCAGGCGATAGCGGACGCTCCCGTCCTTGTGGGTGATCTTGCGTATGGGTTCTTTCATGTACTTGCTTCAGTCCTTGGCTTCGTGTGAGTCGTCCTCGGCATGGTCGACGGCCGAGAGGTCGTCGGGGAGAGCGGGTGGGACGAGTCCCCGCTCACGCATCCGCGTCCGGAAGGAGGCCAGCTCCTTGCGGTCGGTTTCTGAGTACTCCTCATAGCCGGCGGCCAGTTCCAGAAGAGTGGCCTTGCGATCCGGGGCTGGCGTGGTGCTGGCTGTCCGGCGGCGTTCCGTCGCTAGCGTTGCTGATGCTCTGGCAGCGGCGACCAGGTCGGCGTGTGCCCGGAAGGTGTCCAGCACTTCGCGAGCGCTCCCCGGTGGTGAGGGGTCTGCAGTCGGTGTCTCCCCGGTGAACCACGCCACTGCGTCCCAGGCAGAGACCACGCGGCCGGGTAGAACCTCGACCGTCTCCGCGGCGCCGAGGGGAAACAGTAGGAAGACCGGCGGCACCCCCAACACGTCCGCCAGGACGGTGAAGTCGGTCAGCGTGATGGTGCTCCGGCGGCCCGACTCCAGGTTCTTGATCGTTTGGTCGGTGATCTCCGGCAGGCCACGGTCGGCGCACCCGTCCGCGACGGCCGACATTGTGAGGCCAGCGGCCTTTCGAGCTGCTCGCATGGTCTGTGCTACCCGGGCGGTGGAGGTCGATGACCATTGCTCTGGTGTCATGAGTGCACTTTAAGGCACCAAAAAGTGCTGCTGCAACTCCGTGATACAAAATGACGGCATCGCCAGTGCACGATTTGAGAACAGGAGGGTGTCATGGCGACACCTACGTCCGGCGGAATGAGCGCAACCGAACTACTCGCCCTTCCGGTGGCGATCGACCTCGACACGGCCAATCGAGCGCTGGGGATCGGCCGGTCTACTGGATACGCGCTCGCGAAGGCTGGCACGTACCCCGCCAAGGTCCTCCGTCTCGGCGGTGCCTACCGCGTGGTGACCGCGGACCTGTTGCTGTTGCTTGGCGTTGCCCGTTCCGGCGAAGCAATTGAGGGCCAGGGAGTCATCAAGGGACGAACGGCGCATGAGCTGTGCGCGTGACCTACAGACTGAAGTGATCGGCTGCTGATCAGGAGATAGACGGGGACGACATCAGCACGACTGCCCGCGTGACTCCTGCCGCCTACCGGCTCAATCAGCGGCGGCTACGCTCCCGCGTCCGGGGCGGCGATGTCGTCCAGCCTGGTCAAACCCCGATGGATGAACACGATGTCGTTGATGCGCTCTACCGCCTCCGGAGCGATGCGTGCCAGCGCTGGGAGAGCGTGAAACCACCCGTCGTCTTCCAGGGCTGCCCGAACGAAGCTGGCTGCGTACTCCGCCGTGGCATCCGTGCTAGGAGGCGCGATGAGCAGCGCGAGGGAGTGGAGGACGTGCACGAGGATAATCCTGGGCGAGTGCCACAGCGGGCGGAACCCTGGCGCTGTCCAGGTCAGGTAGTCGGCCACAGCGGCGAACCCGCTGGCCCTGGCGATCGGATTGTGGTGGTCGAGGGCGGCTCGCCGGGCTCCGTCGAAGTCCTCGAACACGGCCCGGGCGATCGCGAAGGCTCCTGGTTCAAAGTGCCCGGGAGGGGCACTCGCCGCCGACCGCTCCAGCTTGGCCAGCAGCTCCATGGCGGGCTCCCGCTCGCTGCGGGCCTTCAGGAGGCAGATCACCAAGAGCTCTTCCAACTCCAGGGCGGCCAGTTCCTGAGCTGAGGTTCTCTGATCGATCGTTTGCTCGATCCGGGCCGCGCATGCCTGGTCGGCATTGGCGATGGCGGTCAGAAGCTCCGCCAACTTGCAGATCACCCCAGTTCCTTGCGTGGCGTCAGAGACTAGGCGCTCCAGTGCCCGGTCCACGAGCTTGACGGAACTGGCCGCGTCGTGGAGGCGGAGGCCGGCGGCGACACCAATCAACGCCCGGGACCCGGCGGAATAACTGGTCTGGGTGAGGTCGTAGGCAAGCGCCAGCGCGGCGTCCCGCTCCCCGGCGCAGGCGAGCGCCTCAGCGGCCGCTGCTTGAGCTGCGGCTACCTGGTGACCCGGAGCGCCGGCGAAGGGGGAGAAGTTGCCGGCGCCTTCCAGTCGTCGTGAGCGGTCAGCTGCCTCGTGGGCCAGTCGGCGGGCTTCGGGAAGGTGTCCTGCGGCTGCCGCCTCGATCGCGATGCCCGCCAGTGCGCGGACTCCTTGCGGTAGGTCCCCCAGGCTTACAGCCAGCAGTTCGGCGTCGGCGAGTCGGCTCACTGCGGCCAGTGCCCAGGCGAGGACGTCCAGTTGGGCCTCCCGCGGGTTGAGACTCGATGCCGGCGGCGCGTCGATGGCCTCCTGAAGTCGACGCTCGGCCTCCTCGGTTCTGCCCTGCCGGGCCATCTCCACGGCCTGTTGGGCGGCTGTCTCGGCCGACGTGGTCTGCGGGCCGTTGAGCGCGGCGAGAGCTTTCGAGCGGATGTCGTTGCCCCCCAGGCCGCTTCGCACGGTCGGCGGAACCGAGGCAATGAGGGAGCGGGCATGTTCCGTCTGGCCGGTGTCGATCAGCGCCTGCGTGGAGCTGGTCAGTGCGATTTCCAGCTCGAAGAGGTCGGGCCGTTCCCCCGTCGACGGCTCCGAGCTGGCCAGTGTCTCCTCGATGAGCTGGGCCGCCTGCCGGGCAAGCTGGGCGGCTTCTTCGCGGCGGGCGTCGGCGAGCACCGAGGCCGCGGTGGCACGCACGTAGCCGGAGAGGAGAGGTGGCAGTTCCGAGGTGGCGTGCTCACCGATGCGGGCGTACATCGCGGCCGCGCGTGCCGGGCTCGCGGCTGCGGCGATCGCAGCCCATGCTGTGATCGGAGACGCTGGATCGGCCGGATGGTCGATCTGCTCGATGCTGCGTTCCGCCTGGTCGAGCAGGTCCTCCGCGAGGTCGGCTGAGCGAGTCCGGATGGCGAGCGAGGCCTTGGAGCGCATGACGCACGGCAGCGTGTCGTCCCCGGACCATGGCGGTGGAGACAGGGTTGCCAGCAGGTCGAGCTCGTCCTGGTCCCGGCTGGCCGAGATCAGGGCCACCGCGGCCTCGCCCGCGGCGACCTCGGCGTCGTACTCGTCCCCGCTATCGGCTTCGCTGCGGGCCTGGAGGGCCAGCGTCGCGGCCTCCTGCGCGGCGTACACTGCGCTCTCCTGGTCGGACTCGGCCAGAACCCCGGCCAGCGCGGCGAGCCGGCGCGCCCTGTCGGCGGGACTGGCGGCGGCACGGGCGACCTGCAGCGCTCGTGGCACGTGGCCCAGTCGGGCGAGCGCCTCCGCCAGGCTCGGCGGCAGCGCGTCGGCGCCTTCGCTGAGCATGTCCCGGGAGGCTCCCAGCGCCGCCAGGGTTCCGAGATCGACCTCGCTCGCGCTTCGCGTGATCCGTCGCCGCGTCAGCTCCAGCTGGGCGAGCGCGGCATCGGCCGACGAGCGGCGAAGCAGTTCGAGCTGACGGAGCGGGTCGAGAACGAGTCGGGCCAGCCGCTCAAGGTCGCCCGCGCGGTCGAGCAAGGCCGGGTACGAGTAGATGAAGTGGCTCACGACCTCGATCTGCTGTGGTGCGCCGCGCACCACGAACTCCGCGAGCAAGGCTGTCTTCCCGGCCCACGGCGCGGCCTGCCACCACGCATACGGAGACCGGACCTCGGCATCCAGCGGGGCGCAGAACGCCCGCAGTTCCGCGAACTCCTCCTCACGGTCGATCAGGACGTCTGGTAGTACGTGTTCCTTGACCCAGGCGTCCTGCTCGCGCAGGGCCCGGTCCCGTTCCACCGGACCGGCCGCGTTCGCCGCCAAGCGGGCCGAGGACCGCGTGACGACGCCGGACGCACGTGGTGGTCGACCGCCCTTGCCGCTGCGCTCGGCCTGCACCGCCCGCAGCAGGCCCTCCCATACCGGCCTAGGCAGCCGAGCCGGGCTCGGCCCCTTCTGCTGCTTCTTCTCCTGATTGACCGCCTCGGCATCGAGGTACTCGATCAGTACGAAGAACCGCTCGGTCGTGGCCTTCGACGGCGCGTTGACCGTGTGCATCCAGCCGGACAGGGTCGAGTCCGGGACGCCGGTCTTGCTGAACACGGTGCTCTGGATGGGCTTGCCGGCAGCTTCGTACAGCGCCCTCAGGGTCGAGCTGAACCTCTGAAGCGCAGGGCCGACCTGGGCCACGCCCCCTCCTCCACCCCTGTGTCCACGGACCGGAAACCTCCGGAAAACCCGTCGTACCGCGTTGACCAGCGTAGTCACCGCTGGGATCTGATGCGGGACTTCGCCGGAAACCCACCGGACGTTGGACCTTCCTGGTGCACCCGGCGACAGGCGCCGGGGCATCACCGCCAAGGAGGACGCAGCCATGAACACGCTGCCCGCCCTGCTCGCCTCCGGTGCCGCGCTCGCCGGCATCACCCGCACCGTCCAGACCATTGCGGTGCTCACGCTCACCGCCGTGTCGGTCCTTGCCCGCAAGCCCCAGCGGCGCCGGGACGCCCGCCGTGCTCTGGCGCTCCTCCTGCGCCGACGCTTCTGACTCACTGGCGGGATGGGGCTACCCGACGAGGTTGGGCAGCCCCACCCCGCCCCACCGTCGTCCGGGCGGTGGGGCGGGGTGGGGTGCTCTTGGGGCGATGGTCAGGAGATGTGCGAGAGCCCGGCAGGCGGGCTGCCCGGCCCGTCCCCGGCGCACGAACCGGTGCCGGCGGATTTCGCGATGCTGTACGCGGTCGCAAGGTCGCTGTTGAGGCTGTCGATTGCGCTGTTCGTCGTGGTGACGGCCTCGGTGTCGTGCTGCTGGGCGGTGGTGATCGCGTCGCTGGCCCCGGGCGTCGCCGGAAGCCCGGCAGTGTTCAGTGCGGCCTCTGCACGCTGGACGGCCTGGATGTCGGACCTTGCCGAGGTGAGGGCGCTTTGCTCGCGGCCCACGTCGTAGGAGGCCGCGGTGGTCACGTCGTAGCCGACGTTCGTGCTCGCGTCGTAGTCAACCGTGACTTGGATGTTGTAGCAGTTGTCGCCGTTGCCGTTCCCGATGTCCCGGCGCTCTTGCTGCAGGTCGGAGTTCGCCTTGTCGAGGTCGGCCCGGACCGCCTTCGCGTTCGTGAACGCGTTGTTGTCCGCTTGCAGGGTGCTGAGGGCCTGCTGGGCGCTGGTCTGGAGGCTAGCCTGGGACTGCTGCTGCTTCTCCTGCGCGTCGGCGCTGCTGACCGTCTGCTGCAGCTGGGACAAGGCGGTGTTGTAGTCGGTGGCGCTCGCCTGGTGGTAGGTGATGGACCGGATGCTGCCGTCCTGCTGGATCACGTTGACCGTGAGGTTGCCGCCCGTCAGGACGCCCTGATCGGTGCGGTCGGCGATGTCGAGTGTGACCGCGCTGCCGTTGACCTGGCCGCTGATCGGGCTGGTCGCGGGCTTCACGGTCTCGTCGGGCGGTGTTCCGTTGGCCGCGGCCTGCAGGGCGGTGCCGCTGAACTCGCCCCTGCCGTCTGCCTGCCACTGCAGGTAGGAGACCGTACCGGAGTCGGTGTTGAGGAAACCCACGGTGCCGGGCACCTGCACCGGCGAACTCGCAGCACCGCTTGTGCCGCCCGCAGGTGCGTCGGAGACGGTGCCGGCCTGTGTGGTTGTGCTGGGGACGGCGGAGTGCGAGCTGCTGCAGCCCGCCAGGACGGTCGCCGCGGACAGCACTAACAGGACAGGCACAGGTCGGCGGTACATCGGCGGTTCCTCCCGGCGGCAGACGCGCGGGCTCGAACCTCGGTCAAGCGCGTGTGTGGCTTCGGCGCCTGGCAGGCAGCCGTGTGCCTCACGCTGGACCGGAGAGGCTGCCCGCGGTGGCGGAAACGATATCCAGTGCGACAACCCGTCGTCCCCCGATTGCCGGTATGACGGCGTGAAGCCAGCCGGGCGCCCACCGCCGCCGCGGCCCTCGTCTGTGGGCCAGGCGCCGAAGGGGCCGGGCGATCTTGCGCTACTGAACGACTGGGCGTGGAGTCAGGCCCGGCTGGTCCACGGCTACGCCACGATCCGCGAGATGCCCAAGCCCGAGGCAGCACTGACGAGGCGTTGGTCGCCAGTGTTCGTGATCCTCAACGGCAGCGATCAGCCTCGCGACCGGCTGCCCGCCGTGCACCTGGTCGACGCACAAAGCCGTGCAGTCGTTCGGCAGGTTCACCAGCGAGGCGTTCACCGTGGGCTGGGAGGCCAAGCGCATGACTTGTCCCGGCCAGGTCGGCGGCTGGCGGTCTCGACTTTCCTCGCACGGCATCCCGGTGGTGCAGGTCCGATTTCCCGTATCCGTTTGCTGGCCCTGCCCTGACGTTCAGACCTGCGCTTCCCCGAAGGCCGGCCGGGCCGGGAGATCATGCCGCGAGAGAAGGACGCGCTCGACGCCATCCAGAATCGAGACAGCCGTCGACCAGGTCGGGGTGGAGCAGAGTACGCGAACGTCCCACCTACCCCACCCATGCTTGATAAAGTCCCTCACTCCCACACGCCAGAGCAGCCCGGTGGATGTGCTGACAATGACTCAGGCGACAGGAAAGTCCGGGGGCACGGTGGTCTGCTTGGTGCAAGAGCCCATACCGGTGTCCTCCCTTCAAAGAGCACGGAGCAGCATTGGTTACCGGATCGTTTCCTTCGCACTTCGACGGCTCGGTCCCCTTCGGGTCGAAGGAGGGGCTTCGCGCGTACTTCGGCCGAAATGTGCTGAATGGCCTGGTTGGCGGTATCGACGGCTACCTATCGGGACAGCGACACGGACCGCGCAGCCTGGGCCCCGCGATGTTGGGCGGCTTCATGTGGCTGGACGACCAAGAACTCCTGGATCGGATCTCTGCGTTTCCGGCCTCATGCGTCGTCATCACCAAGCAGCAGCGGGGTAAGTACCAGCAGGCTCGGCTCGACAAGCTCAAGTTGTTGGCCGAGCAGGGTCCTGGCTTCCCCGCCGGGGCATTGCCCGAGTTGTCGGGCATGTACTTCCGCGAAAATGGGCAGGCCCCCGTCGTTGGCCCCGGCACCCATCTGCCCAGTCCGCGAGTACCAACCCTGCGTACGATCGGCTACCGCAAGGACGGCAAGGATCTGGTACCCATCCTTCACACCAAGATGGTCCTGCTCGGCGAGTTGTGGTGGCACGACGAAGACCCGCTCGGCGGTGCTGCCGACGTGATCGGTTTCCGCCCAGTACGCCTGTGGTTGGGCAGTGCCAACGGCACCACCAGCTCACGCAGCAACCTCGAGTTCGGCCTCTGGCTGGACGACCCCACCCTCCTGCGCGAAGCGAAGCGGTTCCTGGCCGAGGTCATCCGGCACTCTGAAGGACTCGATCCGGACGGCAGCCACTTCGAGCCAGAGCTCACCGAACCGCACTACGACGATGACGCCTTTGCCGAATACCTCGGTCAGCGCTTCCGCGATGAGGGCGAGTCTCTTTGTTAAACACCTCACGCCCCGGCACCGTGGCAGCACCCGGCTCCCCGGACTTCGCCTTGCACACTCTGGGTTGGCGTGCCTTCCAGGACCTGTGCGCGGTAGTGCTGCGCGAGGTGTGGGGGCAGTCAGTCCACTCATTTGCGGACTCCAACGACGGTGGACGGGACGGCGCGTTCTACGGCACGTGGCAGCAGCCAGCGGACACGACTGGCGTTCAGGACCTGCCCGTCGGACCGTTCGTCCTGCAGTGCAAGCACACCAAGAAGGCTGACGCCACGCTCTCGCCATCGGACCTCGATGACGAGTTCGACAAGGCCCAAGCGCTGGTGCGGAGGGGGCTGTGCACGAGCTACGTCCTGCTGACCAACGCGCGAGTCAGCGGCACCTCCGAAGCCACCATCCGCGAGCGGCTGCTCCAGGCGGGCGTCCTCCATCCTCTGGTCCTTGACGGCCAGTGGGTGTGCGACACCATCGCCGGCAGCCAGCGCCTGCGCACCTTCGTCCCCCGCGTCTACGGACTCGGTGATCTCTCTCAGATCCTCGACGAACGCGCCTACGTCCAGGCGCAGTCGTTGCTCGGTTATCTGCAGGAAGACCTGGCTACGTTCGTCGTCACCGACGCATACCGCCACGCTGTTCGTGCTGTTCAGGACCACGGGTTCGTTCTGCTGCTCGGCGAGCCCGCAGTCGGGAAGTCGGTGATCGCTGCGACGCTGGCCATGACGGCCCTGGACTCGTGGGGTTGCCTGACGATCAACGCTCACAACGCCGAGGACCTCGTACGGCACTGGAACCCCCAGGAGTCGAACCAGTTCTTCTGGATCGATGATGCCTTCGGCGCTGTGCGCCACGAGCCTCAGCTCACCGACAGTTGGTCACGCCACATGCGCCAGGTCATGACCGCGGTTCACGGCGGAGCCAAAGTCGTCCTCACCTCTCGCGACTACATCTACCGCGATGCGCGCCCGTACCTGAAGGAGTACGCCTACCCCCTTCTTCATGAGCAGCAGGTCGTCGTCGACGTTGCGCAGCTGCCCTTGGAGGAACGCCGCCAAATCCTCTACAACCACATCAGCCTCGGCGACCAATCACCAGCAGTCCGAGCAAAGTTGAAGCCCCATCTGGAGGCGGCTGCTGCCCAGGAACCGTTCCACCCAGAAGTCGCCAGGCGTCTGGGCCAACGAGCATTCACCCGTCGCCTGAAGTTGAGTGGGCCCGGCATCTCCCACTTCATGGGCCACCCCACCGAGTTCCTGCGCACCATCTACGCCCAGCTCGGCCCCGATGAGAAGACCGCGCTCGCACTGACTTACCAGGCAGGGAATCAGTTGCCGGCTCCGCTCTCGCTCGGCCCAGTACAGGAGGCGATCATCACTCGCCTGGGCAGCACACCTGCCGGTGTGAGCCGAGCGCTGCAAGCACTTACTGGCACCTTCCTCCGACTGGCCGCCCCGCTCGGGGAAGACACAGGTCAGGGCTGGTCCTTCCGCCACCCCACTCTGCAGGAGGGGTTTGCTGAATTCATGGCGGCCGACCCGAACCTCCTCGGTATCTATCTGTCGGGCTTGGACTGGGAAGCCGCACTGACCAGGCTCGACTGCGGCGGCGACGATCAGCGCGGCACTCTCATCCGAGTGCCGACGACGCTCTACCCAGCCGTCGCTGACCGCCTGCGCCTCATTCAGCCCCAGCTCTCCAGGGAATGGGCCGTTCAGCTGATGTGGTGCAACTTCTTCGCCACCCGCTGCTCAGATACCTTCTTGAAGCACTACATCGAGAAGGACCCTGACTTCATCCCTCGCATGACCCGCCTCGGTTCCTTCCTCGACTCCAGGCACGAACCCAAGGTCCTTGCCCGTCTCCACCGGGCTCACCTTCTCGGCGCGCAGGAACGAAAGCGCGTCCTGGAAGCGGTGGCAGAACTAGCCGTCGAGACGCCCGATGCTGCTTGGCTGCGCCGTCCAGAGTGGCAGGAGATCCTCTCTGATGACGAAAGGCATCGACTCCTTCAGCGCGTCAAGGAGAAGCTCGTGCCGGACCTCGCTTGGACCCTCGACTCCTGGCGAGGTAGCTGGATGGAGACAGACGACCCTGCAGCGTTCTACTCAGCCCTGGAGACCGAGCTCACGACCTACCGTGAGGCGTTCGAGAGCATCGATCCCGTCGCGGCGTCCGCCTTCGAGCAGGCGCTAGTCGAGGTAGAAGAGATGGTCACGTCAGCATACGAAGACCCAGACACACCCCCACGCACCGGCCACCAACCCCATGAAGGAAGTCCAACCCGCGACATGCCATACGGGAGAAGCATCTTCGACGACATCGATAGCTGACAGTCGCGAGTCAACTGGACTGCATCTGGAAGCAGAGCATCCTAATGACCACGTTCGTACCGGCCTACCTGCGATGTACCAGACACGCCAGCCGGCTGCCGTCCCGGCCGTCAGGGACGGCGCCCGCAGGACGAGGTAGCGCAGCACACATCGAAGACGGCAGGATCACGGGCATGCGGATTCTCGTACTGGGCGGTACCTGGTTCCTTGGCCAAGCAGTCGTTGCAGATGCCCTCACGCGAGGGTGGGAGGTGACCACTTTCACCCGCGGTCGCTCCGGCTTGCCGGTGTCCGGAGCAAGAGCAGTCCACGGCGACCGGGAGAGCGTGGAGGATCTGGCACGGCTCGCAGGTGAAGGGCCGTGGGACGCCGTGGTCGACACGTCTGCCTCGGAGCTCTCCACGCGAACGGTCCTCGCCGGCGCCCAGGCATTGGCGCCCGTCAGCGGCCGCTATGTGTACGTCTCCACCGTGTCCGTGTACGAGGGGTGGCCCAACGAGCCGCTTACCGTGGAATCGCCCATTCTCGACAGCCTGCCGGACGGCAGCGATGAGTACGGCCAGATGCCGGCGGGCTGGACCGGGGCGAACTTGCGCTACGGAAGGCTGAAAGCCGGCACCGAGCGGGCAACTCTCCGTGCCTTCGAACCGGAGCGAGTGACGATCCTCCGCCCTGGCGTAATCCTTGGTCCCGGTGAGTACGTTGGACGCCTGCCGTGGTGGCTACGCAGGGCCCAGCGAGGCGGACGGATCCTGGCGCCGGGTGATCCGGCCAAGACCATCCAACCCGTTGATGTTCGAGACGTAGCCGCCTTCGCACTCGAACAGACCCAGGCGGACGGCCACCAATTGCACAACGTGACCGCGCCGATAGGTCGGGACACCATGGGGAGCTTCCTCCAGGCGTGCCTCGACGTCACGGGGAGCACGGGAAGGCTCGTCTGGGTGCCCGACGAACTGCTGCTGCACAGCGGTGTCCGCCAGTGGAGCGAGATCCCGCTGTGGCGCACCCACCCAGGCGTTTGGAACATTGACGCCGCATCCGCCTGCGCGGCCGGCTTCGTGAGCCGACCGCTTGCGGAGACGGTTGCCGACACATGGGAATGGCTGCGCCAAGGCAACTTGCCAGTACAGCACCGACGTTGGGACCTGCACGGCATCGCAGCGGAGAAGGAGAACGCGATCCTGGCGCAGGTCAGCTCGATGTAGGTCCACCGATGGCGAACCGCGTCACCCCCGTGCCCAGGAGCCGTGTCGCGGCTACTGCGGTGAAACCCTCGACTTGCTCGGCCAGCGCCGCCGCTGCCGGGGTGCCGTTGTAAACCGGCGAAACCAGTTCAGCTCGAACTGAATTGATTCGGTCGATCAGCCCGGCGCCACGCCACTCCCGAGGGAGCGCAAGGACTGGCCGGAGTTCGTCGGCTGCTTCATCCAGCTGTCGACGAAGCAGCAGCGCCATCGCCAGGTCGGTACGGGCCTGTGCGGCAACGACGCGCGGGGTGGTGGTCGGGGCGCCTTGGGTGATCAGATCCAGTGACCGGCGCGCCGACTGCTCGGCGCCTTCGCCGTCGCGGAGCAGGAGCAGCGTCGTGCTGTTCGACATGGTCACCCGGTCGAGCGGGAAGTCGAACTCGCCGCCGATGTCGTCGTGGACGTCGTCCCGTGTCGTACCGCGGTCCTGCAGGCTGGCCAGTATGGCCTGCTGAGCATCGGCGGCCCGGCCGAGGTGCGCGTAGGCACGGGCGGCAATGGCGGCCAATCGCGTCTGGCCGGTGGCGCCGACACCGCCGAACCGCTGAGCCTTCTCGACGTGCTGCACCGCGACCGAGGGGTTCCCGCTCCAGTATGCGAGGACGGCGAGGTAGCCGTAGGAGTATGCCTGTAGGGCGTCATGCTCGGACACCTGGCCGTAGAGAGCAGATGCGCGAACCAACTCGACGGCGACGGGCAGCGATCCCAGGTCGAACGCGCTGGTGGCCAGAAGTGCGGAGGCTTCGCCGGCGAGGATGTATAGCCGCCGACGCTGGCTGAGCACCTGCGTGCGGTCGAGCATGATCTTGGCCAACCCCAGCAGCTCTTTGCCCTGGCTGTAGACCTGATGCGGCGGAGTGGAGTCAGTTGAGCGAATGAGCCGGACCAAGTCGTCCTCGACTTGGTCCAAGCTCAGGTCGGGAAGCACCTGCGCAGCGGCCTCGGTGGCGTGCGAGTGGGCATCGCGAGCAGTCATGCGAAGATCGCTTTCGTCGGGCATCTGTTCGGATGGCCCGGCCACCCGCTCGCCGGACCATGGTGAGAGGAGGGCGGAGATCGGCTCATCGAACATCCGCTCCAGGATCGCCGGGGCCGGATTCCTGGGGCGACCGGTCTGACCGTCCCTCCAACGCGAGTAGGTCAGCGAGGACACCGTGACACCCCTGAAGGCGCGATCGCCGGTCTCCGCCAGCAGCGCGGCGGCCACCTGTCGATACTCCCTCTCGAACTCGGGGAACTGCATCCCACGCTGGTCGATCCGGACCTTCAGCAGTGTCACCTGAGCCATCTCGACCTCCGCTGTCTCCTGTTGGCACCGGACTGCTCACGCCACTACGTGCCTACCACCAAGCGATGTCCAGCAGTAGCTCACCGCTCGAAGTGATGTCGAAATGATCGATCAATGATGGTCCGTCACCCTGACGGCAATTCAAATGCTGGGGTGAATGATGTGGTTCTGAATGCCAGCGAGCGGCACTCTGTGATCTCCGCACCTCACGGTCAATGAGGCAACCGGTCCGGTCGCCGCTGCATTGTCGCAGTTCGTGGGCCGCCGCTGCCTCAATACGCAATGGAGGTTTCGCAGTGCACCGCCTTCTGGAGTTCGAGGTCCCGGTGCGATACGCCTCGGTGGGAGTCGCTCGCAACGACCTGATCCGCATGGTCACCCAGGTGGCCGGCATCGCACTGGACGAGGACCGGCTGTACGCGCTCCGGGTCTGCTTCTCCGAGGTCATCGCGAACGGGATCGAGCACGGATTCCTCGACCAGCCACCCGGTGACGCCAGGGTGCTGGTGGTCGAAGGTGATCTCGACAGCGATCAGAACCGGCTTCGAGTCACTGTGACGGACGGGGGCCGCCTTTCTCCGACGATGAAGGAGGCGGTGGAGGACTTGTGGGCGACCGGGGGGCGCGGCCTCGCGGTGGTCAGGGGGTACTCCGACGGAGTCGGGTGGGGATCGCGGACCAATGCCGACGGTGACACCACTGGGTGGTCAGTGTGGTTCGAACTCCGAGTGCAGATCCAGGAGATGACGCACCCTGTCGGTTGCGGCGAGGTGCTGTCCGGGGTCGATGCGCACAGCGGCGCGAGCCGCAAGCAGTCGGCCGGGAGCATACGCGCTGCGGCCCGGCGCGGGCTTCGCCGTGTCCGATCGTTCCGCGGGGTCGCGGAGCGTTACGCCGCTTAGGCGCGTCGGACCTCGTCCGATCGTCGCCAAGGAACCAGCCTCTCCGAACGCCGAACGGCCAACCTCTCGCGCCGATTGGCGGTTCGGACTCCCGCGCCTGCTCCAACCTGCCGAGGGCCGCCCAGTGACTGCTGATGTCCAACCGCCGCTGCCCGCGGCTACTGCTCACCCGTCCAGTGAAGTCACGGGTCGCATCCATGCCTTGCAGGTTTTCGGGACCGTGGCCTTGCGCTGGGACGTGCCGGTGACCTTGGGCAAGGTTCCCCGCTTCGGATACGAGCGTGCTCTGCTCTATCTAGCGGCTGAGCTGTGCTGGTGGACCGGCCAGGACCCTCTCGACGATCCCGGCCCCGAAGAACTGGCGGAGTGCTACGCCGAGCTGAACGCCTCCCTGCCCACCACCGGCCCGGAGGGGTTGGTCGGTGAAGTCCTCGCCGCCTGTGTGGAGCACCTGAGAGCGGCGGGCCGGTTGCAGGGCGCGGCGCCGGCCATTCGGTTGCACCGCGTCCGCAGCGCCTGCGTCGATGCGGCCCTCGCCCGGCTGCTCTCCACCAGCCCCAGGCTCGTGCCAGCGGCACCGAAGGTCATCGACGGCCTGGTGCTTTCCTCCGAGATCAACTGACCAACACGCTCCGGCTCTTGCCCGGAGACGACTCACTCCACCCTCCACCGCGGAGGACTACCGAAAGTATGGAGATGACAGGACAAGCACCGCGCCACGCCGTAGTGATCGCGTCTGGCGGGCTCGACAGCACCACCGTGGCCTACTGGCTCGCCGACCGGGGAAGCGAGCTCACCCTGCTGAGCTTCGACTACGGGCAGCGGCACCGCACCGAGCTGGAGTACGCCGCGCGGATCGCCAGGCACCTCGACTCCCGGCACGAGGTCGTGGACTTGAGCGGGCTGGGCCGACTGCTGACCGGCTCGGCCCTTACCGACCTGGGCGTGCCGGTCCCGGACGGTCACTACACCGCCATGGCCATGCGCAGCACCGTCGTGCCGAACCGCAACACGATCATGCTGTCCGTCGCGGTCGCCGCGGCCATCGTTGCCGGCGCGGACGCCGTCGCGTTCGGTGCGCACAGCGGGGACCACGCGATCTACCCCGACTGCCGCACCAGCTTCTTCGACCAGTTCGAGGCGGTCACGCGGGCGGGGAACGAGGGGTTCCTGGGGGAGGGGTTCGAGCTGCTGGCGCCGTTCATCGACCTGACGAAGGCGGACATCGTGGAAGCCGGACGGCAGTTATGCGTGCCGTTTGAGGACACCTGGTCCTGCTATAAGGGCGGCGAGATCCACTGCGGGACCTGCGGAACGTGCACCGAGCGGATCGAGGCGTTCGCGCTGGCGGGAATCAGTGACCCCACCGTCTACGCCTCCGCCGGCCAGGGGGTGGACCAGTGAGCGCGGTGATCGGCGAGCACCGGATCGGCAAGCAGTTCCGGTTCGAGGCCGCGCATTACCTGCCGGGCCTGCCCGAGGGGCACCAGTGTGGTCGGTTGCACGGCCACTCCTACACGGTGGAGTTCGTCCTGACCGCGGACCGGCTGACGGGGCCCGGGTTCGTCGCCGACTTCGGGGACCTGGCACCGGTCAAGAAGATGATCGACAGCACCCTGGACCACCAGGTCCTCAACGAGGTGCTGCCCGAGGTCGTGCCGACCTCGGAGAACCTGGCCGCCCACCTGGCCGGCTGGTTCGTCGAGCATGTCGAGCCCGGCCTGCCTGGCCGTCTGGTGTCGGTGCGGGTGTCCGAGACCGCGACTAGCTGGGCGCAGTTCGAGGTTGCCCGGTGAATGCGACCGTCCAGGCGATGCCGGCTGGCCGAGGATTGCTGATCGCGGAGACCTTCGGTCCCACATTCCAGGGCGAGGGCCCGTCAACCGGTCGGCAGGCACTGTTCGTGCGGCTCTCGCGCTGCAACCTGCACTGCCCGAAGTGCGACACCCCGGAGACGTGGGACTGGGCGAGGTTCAAGCCGAGCGAGGTCGCCACCCGGCACAGCGTCGAGGACCTGGCGGCCTGGGTGGCGGCGTGCACGGTGCAGCGGGTGATCGTTTCTGGTGGCGAGCCGCTGCTCCAGCAGGCCGAGCTGCTGCGGCTGCTCCAGTTGCTGCCGGACCGGAGGGTCGAGATCGAGACCAACGGGACGATCGTCCCGCTGCCGGAGCTGGTGGACCTGGTCGAGGCGTTCAACGTTTCCCCGAAGCTGGCCGGGTTCGCGGCCCTGGGCGACCAGCCCATCAACGGGGCCGTGCTTCGGGCGCTGGAGGCGTCCGGCAAGGCCCGGTTCAAGTTCGTCGTCAGCCGCGTTGCCGAGCTGGACGAAGTCGCCTCTGTGGCAGCCGAGTTCGCTCTCACTGATGTGTGGGTGATGCCGGAGGGGACGAGTAGCGGCGCGGTGATCGAGGGGATGCGGGAGCTGGCCGATGCCGTGCTGGCCCGCGGCTGGAATCTCAGCACCCGTCTGCACGTGTTGATCTGGGAGAACCAGCGTGGCCGGTGACAGCAAGAAGCCCGAGTGGGGCGGTCCTTCCCGTTCCCCGGAGCCGCGCGTGTTGGTTAGCGGCCAAGCGTGTAGAAGGGGGAGCGGGAGCCTGCCCGCCACTCGGGCAGTGCCCAGCATACCCAACTCCGGGGCTGCGCGCGCCCATTCGCTGATGTCGTTCCTCGTGGAGCCCAAGCACCTCAAGCGGGCGGCCCACGCCTGTATGCGCCGGGGCGGTGCGCCCGGCGCGGACGGGATGTCCTGGGCGCAGTTCCGCATCGGTATGCCCCACCGGCTTCGCGAGCTCGCCGAGCAGCTGCGCGCCGGCACCTGGCGGCCCAGCCCGGTGCGGGAGGTGGAGATCACTGCCTACACCGGAAAGGTGTTCACGGCGGTGATCCCGACCGTCAGCGATCGGGTGGTGCAGCGGGCGATGCGCAACGCCATCGAACCGGTCCTGGAGGCACGGGCGTTCGCCGACTGGGTGTCCGGCTATCGGGTCGGCCGTAACCGGATCACCGCGCTGCGGGACGCCGACCGCCACCTGCGGGACGGGTACCGGTGGGTGGCGGACCTGGACGTGCGCCAGACCTCCGCCGGGTCCAGTGCCGATGAGGTCACCGCCTGGCTGGCCGAGCACGTCGCCGATGGGACCTTCCTCGATCACTTCTGCAGGGTGCTGGAGCCACTGCCGTACCCGATCGTGCCCGGGACCGCGCTGGCACCGACGCTGATCAACCTGCGGCTCTCCCGCGCGGACGCGGCCCTGACCGGCTACCGGGTGGTGCGGTTCGCCGACAACTACGTGCTGTTCTGCCTAGACGAGGACCAGGCCCGCGAAGCGATGGCAGCCGTCGAGCAAGCCCTGGCCGGCTGCGGACTGGAGCCGCATCCGGACAAGAGCCGGATCCGTTGCGGCGTCAACGCCGAAGACCTGTTCCTGATTGCCGGATGAAGGGAGGCGCACCATGGAAACCACCGCCGACCACCAGGTGGTGTGGATCCCGATCCCGGGCGGCATCTGCCTGTTCGGCGACCGGCAGCGCCGGGTGAAGGTGCCCGACCTCGAATGGACGGCCACCCCGCTCACCTGCGTGCAGACCGGGCAGCTCGGTGGAGCGCTGCCGCTGACCGGTATCGTCCAGGCGCAGGCCGCACGGCTGGCCGCCGACCTGGGTGGTCGGCTGCCTCGCTCCTCGGAGTGGGAGTGGGCCGCCGCCGGGCCCAGCCGCAGGCTCTACCCCTGGGGCGATGTGGATCCCGGGTCGGCCCGGGCGAACCTGCGCGGCGGCCCCGGCCAGCCGACCGAGGTCGGCGCCTACCCGGCCGGGGCGACACCAGACGGATTGCTCGACATGGGCGGTAACTGCTGGGAGTGGACCTCCAGCCCGACCATCGGCGGCGGCTTCGTCATCCGAGGCGGTTCCTACAACTCCCTGCAGCTGTACGCGCAGTCCACGTTCCTGAACGCAGCCCCGGCCGAGCTGGGCTCGCCCGGCATCACCGTACGGGTGGTGAGGGCGGCATGAAATGGGACCTGCTGATCGCGGGCTGCTCCCGGCGCAAAGCCCCCGAGCGCAGGCCGCTGCCCGCGCTGGAGCGGTACACCGGCGGCATCGCCCCGCACCTCCGCACGCGGTTCGCCGGCCACCGGACCGCCCGCGACCGGATCCGCTTCCTGTCCGCCGAGCACGGCCTGGTCCACGCGGACACCCTGCTCACCCCCTACGACCGGCAGCTGACGCCTGCTCACGCCGACCGGCTTCGCCCGCTGGTCGCCGAGCAGCTAACCCGCGAGTTCAAGGCTGAGGGCGTACCGGACCGGGTGCTGCTCGTGCTGGAACCCCTCTACCTCGTGCCGCTCGCCGACCTGCTCGAACACCCTGGGCGCCCCACCCTGCACTGGGTCCACGACCCGCGCGGCTGGGCCGAGACCGCAGCCGTCCTGGATGAATGGAGGTGGCCGTGACCGACACGCTCGCGGGCGCACTCAAGACCCGCTCCAACGACCACAGCCACCTCACCGGCGCTTTCCACGGCCGGATCGGGCTCGGCTGGCACCAGCCCACCCCGGCCGTGGCCGCTCAGGGCCGCCCGCTGTCGGTGGTGCTCCCGGCGCTCAATACCGCCTACGCACTGCCAGCGGTGCTGGACGCGCTTGCCGCGCAGCGCACGGCCGGACCCGTGGAGGTGATCGTCGTGGACGACGCGTCCACCGACGCGACCTTCGAGATCGCCCGCCGGCACCCGGCGGTCACTACCGCGGTCCGGCTGGCGGCCCGCTCCGGTTCGGCCGCCGCACGCAATGCCGGCGCCCGCCTGGCGCAGGCCGAGAACCTGCTGTTCGTTGACGCCGACATGGTGCTGCCCACGCACGTACTCGCGGACTTCGCCGCCCGCGCTTGCCCGGAGACCGTGCTGACGGGCTTCCGCCACAACCTGCCCTACCAGAGCGGCCCGGGCGGCCTGGTGCTCCCCGACAGCCCGCCACAGCTGGCCGCCGACCACCGCGTCACATGGACACCACCGGTCAACACCCGGCTGCTGTACTCCGGGATCACGCTTACCGAGCCGCTGGACGGCCGCCCGCTGGACGCCACCGACGACTTCCAGAACCTGGGGCACGGCCGGTTCTACTACGACTGGGACCTGCCCAGGATGGCCGTCACCGCGCTGCTCGGTGTTCCCCGCGAGCGCTTGGTGGACGTCGGCGGCTTCGACGCCGCCTTCGGCCAGATCGGCTGGGGCATGGAGGACACCCACCTCGGCGCCGCGCTGATCGCCGCCCGCTGCCTGGTCATTCCGCTGCGCCAAGCCGTCGGCTACCACCTGGACCCGCCGGACGCCGCAGCCCAGTGGCAGACCAAGGCCGCCGCCTGGCCCGCCACCCTCGCCCACTACCGGGCCCTGCTCGCCCAACCCGCTCCGACAGGGCGAGGCCGCGACTTCGCTACCGCCACCGACAAGCTCGTGACCGACGCAGAGGTGATCACCTCATGATCCGAACCTTCGCCGCCGCCGCCATCAACGGCACCATGGTTGTCCACGACCCGGCCGTGGGCACCAACCACCTGCCGCCGCAGCCCTTGCCGTCCGGCCGGATCGCCCTGGACGAGCACCAGGTCGCGGCCTGGCCCGAGGCCCAACCCGGCCAGCTCACCCCGAAGGCACCGCTGAGCATGTGCTGGTCGCCGATCGTCCGGTGCAACCTCGCCTGCCCGCACTGCCTGGACGACAAGAGCGTTCGCGAGTCCAGTGCGGAGGAGCGCCAGCAGCTGGCCGGACACATCACCGCATCCGGCGTTCTGGGCGTGGACCTGTCCGGTGGTGAGCCGCTGCTGCTGCGCGACTTGCCCGACCTCGCCCAGGCGATTCGTGCCGGCGAACGGGCCGTGGTCAGCTGCACCACCAACGGCTGGCACCTCGCCCGGCGTGCCCAGGAGTTGGCCCCCGCGCTCGACGCCATCCGCGTCTCGCTGGACGGCGCCACCGCAGCCACCCACGACACCTGGCGGGGTACCGACAGCCACAGCCGGGCGATCGACGGCACCCAGGCCGCGGTCGCCGCAGGCCTGCGGGTCCAGTTCCAGATGGTGCTGATGCGCTCCACCTACCACGAAGCCCAAGCCCTGCTGGACCTGGCCTCCCAACTCGGCGTCGGCGGCGTCACCTTCCTCCAGCTGCTGCCGATCGGCGAAGGCCAGGCCATCGCCGACGACCAGATGCTCACCGACGAGCAGGCCCGCGCCGCCGTCTACTCCCTCACCGTCCCCGACGGCGTGCGGGTGCGGCTGCGCACCCGCGGCAGCGCCGACGGCTTCACAGTGCTGCGCGCGGACGGCTACGCCTGGCGCAACACCGGCGGCGCCACCAGCATTACCGCCTTCCTGCCAGTCAACGGCCCCGAGGATCTGCACCTGCCCACTGCCGCGAGCGCCTCGTGACCGACACCGACCAGCAACCCAGCCACGGGCGGCGCCTGTTCACTCGAACCAGCCCCTACGCGCCCACCCTCTACCAGTGCTACGCCGCCGCTCGCCTTCTCGCCGAGTCCACGGCCGGCTGCCAGCCGCCGGTGACCGCCGTGGTGGGCATCGCCAACGGCGGCATCAGGCCTGCCACCGTGATCGCCGACCAGCTCGGCGTCCCGCTGCACCTCGCTATCGCCCGGCACAACCAGACAGACGAGCTGTGGCAGCAGGCTACCGGCGAGGTGACCGTGACCCTGCCCGGCGCCCTGCCGCGGCGATTCGGGGGAACCGTGCTGCTGGTCGATGACATCGCCGGCTCCGGCGCCACCTTCGCCGCCGTCACCCAGGCCTTGGGCCCGCTGCTTGCCGACTCGGCAGTCACGAAGTCCCTGGCGCTGTGCCGCAACGCCGGCTGCAGCGAAGGCCCGGACGGCTGGGTCTGGGACGTGGACGACTGGGTGGTCTTCCCCTGGGAACAGGGCTGCCCCGACGACGCCCGGCGGCTGCCGGTGCCCAATAAAGTGAGGACCCTATGACCACGCCCGCGTCCCGGGGAGTGCTGCTCGTCCTCGCCTCCTGGACCCCTGACGCCCCCGCGGGAATCGAGCGCGCCACCGCCGCGCTCGCACTGGGCCTGGCGCAAGCCGGGCACCGGCCCGTCATCGCGACCGCCGCCCCGCAGCCCGCCGCGCCCGGCCTGCCGGGCGTGAAGGTGGAGCACCTGCGCCTGACCGGGATCAGCTTCCCGTGCGACGACGAGACCCTGCGCCGCGCCGTCACATGGCAGGACAACGCCCTCGGCCAGCAGATCCGCGACCTGATCATCCGTCACCGAGCAGATACCGTCCTGTTCACCGACGCGCTGTGGGGGCTGGGCCGCTTGCGCGGAGACCTCCCTGGCTACGTCCGCCGCGTCCTGGCCGCCCACGTCCAACCCGCCACCCTGGACGCCGGCCCGGCGCTGGCCCGCGCCCACCACGTCATCGTCCCGTCCGCCGTTGTCCGTGACCAACTGGCCGTCTCGACTGCAGCAGCGGTGAGCGTCGTGCCCAACGCGTTGCTCCCGGACCCGGCACTCGGCCTGCCGAGCCCTGAACGGCGCGAGGAACTGCGCGTGGCCGGCCCGGTCAGGGTGCTGGCCCGGCTGGGGGCGGAGAAGGGCGTCGCCGAAGTCCTCGAAGCCGCCGCCGGGTGGGACCGCCCGCTGGAGATCGCGCTCGCCTCGGCCGGGTTCGAGGACACCGCCGGCTCCCAAGCCGCGTTGCTGGCCCGCTGCCAGGAGCTGGCCGCCTGGCAGCCCAACGTGCAATTGCGCGGCGCGCTCGCCTGGAACAAGGTGCTGCCTTGGCTCGCCGACGCCGCCGTCGTGATCGTCCCCAGCCACCGGGAGACCTTCGGCCTGGTCGCGCTGGAGGCCATGAGCGTTGGGACGCCCGTCGTGGCCTACCAGGTGGGCAACCTGCCCGCGCTCATCGAGCCGACCGGCCACGGAGACCACCTGCTCGTACCCCGCGACGCGGGCCCCGCAGCCCTGCACAAGGCGGCACAGACCCTCCTGGACGATGACATACTGTACGGAGCGACTACACAGACCGTGTACCGGCGGGCACAGGAGTTCACGCCCCACCGGATCGCCCACCTCTTCATGGAGGCGATCTCGTGATGCCCGCAGCCGCTATCACCCCCGCTCCGCTGCTGCTCGTGGACGGCTTCAACGTCCTGTGGGCTGGCACCTTCGGCTTCCCCGCCGAGATCCGCTCCCGCGACAAGACCCGCGAGCTGACCGGCCTGTTCGCATTCTTCGCCCTCCTGCGCGCCACCATCCGCGACGACCTCGACGTCAACCCGCCCGAGGTCGTGGTCGTCTTCGACGGGGAGCACGGCAGCGCCGCGCGCGTCGCCGCGGACCAGGACTATAAGGCCAACCGCGAAGCCACTCCGGAGGCCCTCAAGCCGCTCCAGTTCCTCGCGTCCGTCAAGGCGGGGCTGGACCTGCACGGCATCCGCTGGGTCGAACTCCCGGACCAGGAGGCGGATGACGTGATCGCCACCCTCGCCACCGATGCCGCGCCGACCCGGCCAGTGCGGATCATGTCCCGGGACGCGGATTACTACCAGCTGCTCACGGATCAGATCCGGATCATCAACCGCAGCCGCAAGGCCACCGCACGGCTGATCACCGCGACCGAAGTCCTCGAACGCTACGGCGTCACCCCCGAGCAGTGGCCGGCCTTCCGCGCCCTGACCGGCGACGCCTCCGACAACATCCCCGGCGTCCGCGGAGTCGGCCCCAAGGTCGCCGCCCAACTCCTAAGCGACCAGCTGCCACTGGAGAAGCTGCCAAACTCGGACCGGTTGACCGGCGCCAAGGGCCGGGCGATCACCGAGGCATGGCGCGACGTGAAGCGCTGGCGCGACATGATCACGATGAAGCGTGACCTGGACGTTCCGCTCACCCCGACCGGAGAGGTCAGCCCGCAGCTGCCCAAGCCGGCCGAGGTGGTCGAGAAACTGGGGCTGTGGTGAGCACCCCGGGCTCGGTGCTGGCCCTGTTCGCCCACCCTGACGACGCTGAGCTCTGGGCGGGCGCCACCCTGGCCCACCACGCCGGCCACGCCACGGTCACCGTCGCAGTCCCGTACCGGGACTCGATCCGGGACGCCGAAGCCGTCGCCGGTGCCGAGATCCTAGGAACCGAGCTGCGCCAATTGCCCGCCCTCGACACCCCGACGATCCACCAGCTGCTGATGGAGACCCGGCCCGAGATCGTCATCACCCACCCGCTGCGCGACGTGCACCCCGAGCACCGGGCCGTCGCCGAAACCGTCCTTGCGGCCTTGCCAGAGCCGGTGATCGCCACCGGTTTCCCGCGAAGCCTCTACGCCTGCGACACCTACAACTCTCTGACTCTGGACGGCCCGGTACGCGCCGACCGCATCGTTGACGCCACCACGATGTTCACCACCAAGATCCGGGCGCTGCACGCTCACGCCTCCCAGCCGATCGAGGAGCACTTCGGCCCGATGGCCGAGCAGCTCGGCCGGCTTTGGGGCGGCAGGATCGGCACGCAGTACGCCGAGGCGTTCACCACCCTGCCCATCCTCGGCCGCCTGCCTGCGGCCACCCGGCTCTGACCGTACCCAGCGCCAGGGCTGCAACCGGGCTGGTCCACACTCGGGCCCAGACCCGTCACCACCATCCGATGGCTTCAACTGTCATGCCCTGAAGGGGACACCGTGGCATCCATACCCGCACCTGCCCGCCGCCCGGTCAACACTGAGCGCGTCGAACTCCTGACCCGTGACCTGCTGATCGCCCTCGGCGAGGACCCCGACCGCGAGGGCCTCGCTGAGACACCCCGCAGGGTCGCCGCCTGGTGGAGCGAGTTCCTCGACCGCGACCACGGAAAGCTCGGGACCACCTTCACCCACGACACCACCCACGACGACTTCGTACTGCTGCGCGGCATCGAAGTCTGGTCGCTGTGCGAGCACCACCTGCTCCCGTTCCGCCTGAACGTCTCCATCGCCTACGTCCCCCAGGCCCAAGTCCTCGGCTTGTCCAAGCTCGTTCGCCAACTTCACCTCCACGCCGCTGCGCTGCAACTCCAAGAGCGCATCACCGACGCCGTCGCCAACGACATCGCCAAGGCCGCCGGCACCGACGATGTCGCGGTCTTCGCGGAAGGCGAGCACCTGTGCATGAGCATGCGCGGCGTCCAGGCGGGCTCGGTGCGCACCATCACGTCCTGCCGCCTCGGGCGTACGGCGAGCGACCCCGAACTGGCCCGACGAATCGAGCGGTTGGCGATCGGGCCTGGACAGTAGGCGAGCACCGGATCATCCGTCGCTCAGCCGGGACCGTCCCGCCCGATGGCGCATTCCTCGGGGTGCCGATTCTTGAGTCCCGGAGCATTCACCTGGCCGTCGCACGCGAAGACCGGCGAGCGTCTGAACTGGCTGCGGCTGCCCGTCAGGGACAAGCTGTGGCACGGCCAGCGCGGTGACACGGGCGGCTTCAATCAGGAACTCCTCGGGTGGAAGCCGTCCCCGTACAGTCGGTGTTCCACGCCGACCCGCTCGCCCGAGCCGCCGGCCTCCCTGAGCTCACAGGCTTTTCAGCACCGCCTGGCACTCCCGGCAGCGCTTGTCGTACAGCGCGGGTGGGTACCAGGGTTCGCCCGGCCTCGCGGGTCGGTAGTGGGCGTGTTCCATGGCGTCGGTGTCGAGACCGCAGAGCGTCCGTGGTAGCGGGTCCTCGGGCGCGTCGGGGTCGGCGCCGGCGGCGTGCACCAGAAGAACGACCGGCTCGACACCATCGGGTCCGATTTCCTGATCAGGCTCCAGCTCAAGAAGAACGACGATCGAGGCCATGCCCTGACCCTGCGGCACAGCGGAAGCGGGCGCATCCCGGGTTCGGCCTATGGCAGGACGGGCAACGTCTCAAGGCCCCGCATAAGCCGCGTGTGCCGCCACTGCAGCTCGGCACTGGGCACGGCCAGGCGAAGCTGGGGGAATCGGGCGACGATGCGCTGGAAGGCGATCCCACCCTCGGCGCGGGCGAGGGGCGCCCCGAGGCATCGGTGGATACCGTGCCCGAAGGCGAGGTGCCCCTTGGCGTCCCGGTCGAGGTTGACTCGGTCCGGATTGGCGAAACGTGCGGGGTCGCGGTTCGCGGCGCCGGGCGCGATCAGCACCGGCGAACCCGCAGGAATCTCGGTGCCGCCGAGGCTGATGGCCTCGGTGGTGAACCGGAAGGTGGCCATGCTCACCGGGGAGTCGAACCGGAGAAGCTCGTCCACGGCCGTGTCGGCCAGGTCAGGCTCATCTCGCAGGCGGTGCAACGCATTCGGCGTCTGTAGCAGGGCCAGGAGACCGTTGCCGATCAGGTTGGTGGTGGTCTCGTGCCCGGCCACGAGAAGGAGCACTGCGAGGGAGACGAGCTCGTCCTCGCTGAGACGGTCCTCACCGTCGCGGGCACGGATCAAGTCGTTGAGCAGGCTCTCGTCGGGGGTGCGGCGCTTGTCCGCGATGAGGTCCGCCATGTAGCCCGCGACGGCGTGCGAGGCGGAGTCGATTCGTTCGGGCTGTCCGGCCGCGAAGAGTTCGTTGGACCATGTGCGCACCGCTCTGCGGTCGGCGTCGGGAACTCCGAGCAGTTGGCAGATGACCGTGACGGGCAGCGGGATGGCGAGGCTCTCGATGGCGTCGGTCCGTTCGCCGGGCACCCACGCGTCGAGCAGTTCGTCCGTCAGGCTGGCGATGTACGGGCGGAGCCGCGCGACGGCCCCTGGCGTGAATGCCTTCGTCACCAGACTCCGCAGCCGCGTGTGCTGCGGCGGATCGGTGGCCAGCATGCTCTGGGATACGGCGGGGTGCAGGTTGCGGCCGGTGTCCTTGCCGGCGAAGAAGGCCGCCGTGTCCTTGGACATCCGCGGTTCGGCGAACGCCTCCCGGGCTTCGGCGTAGCCGGTGACGAGGTAGCTCGACCGCCCTCTTCCTCCGGGTACCTTCTGGACCGGGGAGGCGCTTCGGAGCGCGGCGAAGGTCTGGTACGGGTTGCGGAAGAAGCCGGGGTCCTGAAGAGGGTTGCTCATGCTCATCCCTGTGCCGTCTCGAGCATCGGGGCCTCGCGGGAGGCCGTCCGGACGATGTCGCTTGCGGCGTACGCCCGCGCCACCGAGCGTAGCCAGATGGTCTCAGCGCGGAGGTTTCCCGCCCGGGCGGCGGTTCCAGGAGCTTGCGGTGCCAGAGTGAACTCCGGCTCATCGCCAGAGTGCATCGCCCGGAGGGCCGCTGCCAGGACCGCTGCCTCGACCACCGCGTCACCGTCGGCAGTGCCGGCTAGGTTGCGACGCTCTACCTCGCGGGTGGCTGCCTGCTGGACCGTAAGCGAGCGGTAGGGGCGCAGAGTGAGGATGCCGTCGTTGATCTCGACGACGCGACGGTGGAGCAGGAAGTCGATCTCGTTGTCGATCACGGCATCGTCATCAAGGATGATCTCAGGGAGGGCTGCGGTGAAGTCCTGCCACAGGGGATTTAGATCGGCGATCGACTGACGCTCCCAGCGGCGGCGGAGGAACTGCGTGAGCGGCCAGAGCGCGGCCGGCAGGGTCAGGCCGGCGGTGATGAGGAGCACGCCGACGGCCGGAGCCGTGACACTCAGAGCGCAGTGCACCGGTGTGACCAGGCTGGTGCAATGCGGGCCGCCGGGGATGACATCCCAACCGAACAGGGCTCCAACGGCATTGACGGTCTTGTAGGCGGTGTAGAGAAGGGCGAAGACGCAACCGACCGCCGTGGTGCGCAGCCCGATGCGCTGGCTCTTCCGGGTGGCGGTGCGTGATCGGGCCCACGTCTGGGCGAGGCAGTCGTAGACGGCGTATCCGAGGAACGCGATGTACGCGGCGGAGTAGACATGCAGGGAGACCGGTGCCTCATCGAGCTGGCCGTGGAGCTCGGCGGCACTCCACATCAGGGTGCGCGGGGTGACCGCGAAGGCTACGGCCATCGTGGCGACAGCCAGGGCCAGGAGCCGGAGCCGCCACCGAAGCCGGCGCCGAGCCTCGTTCGCGTCGTGGTTGAGGAAGAGGAGCACCGAGGCGACGCTGGCTGCCGCGGACAGGGTCGCGGAGTTGCTCACCAACCGGGAGAAGTCCGGCGTGATGGAGTCCTCCAGAGCGCGGATCGCTGGCTCGTAGGCACTGAAGGCGACCGCGAAGCACCCGAGGAAGGCGGAGACGCTCAGGGCGCCGGCGGGACGCCGGCTGGGGCGGCGTCTGAACGCCCAGTAGAACGATGCAGCCAGCAGCAGAATGGGCATGCCGCCGAAGATGGCGCTGATCATGGAGATCGTTCCTTCGAGTCAGGTGAAGATCGCATCCCAGCGCTGGTCGGCGGCCACCGGCCGACGGGCTGGGAGGAAGCGTTCGCGGTACACGCGCTGGCGGATGAGCGTGGCCATGTACTCGGCCTCGCGCTCGTCCGCGGTGGTGTAAGCCGTACGGCCGGACATGCGCTGAATGAGGGTCGGGTTGAGCCCGATGGCTGCGGCGGCGCCGTCGCCGAGGGAGAGCGAGCCCGGGTGGTCGCAGAGAATGTGGCTGATCTCGTGCGCCAGGATGTGCATCTGGTGGGCAGGCGAGGTCCCCTGCTCGACGTACAGGATGTCGGCGGTGGGTGTCTCGACCCGAATGCCGCAGGGCGTGTCGGCGCTGGTATTCAAGCCGAGGGGCTGGAGGACGATCGGCTTTCCTCGCATGAGGGCGACGGCCTCGCGGAGCTGCTGGGTACCGAAGCGGTGCGGCAGTTCGAGGCGGGCGAGGCGCTCCTCGCAGGCAGCCCGAAGGTTGCTCTTGTCCATGATCTTCCCTTACGGGGCACAGGCGTGTCGGTCAGAAGGCGGCCGAGTAGAGGGTTTCGCATGCAGCGGGGAGATCGACGGTGAGTCGGGCATCGCGATGAGCATCGCCGTCTGCCGGGCTCCCAACCTGCCATGGTCGGGGTGCCGGCAACCGGTTACGACATGGTGACGCGCCCTCTCACAGCCGAAGCTCAGTGCCCCATGGCGACGCCGCCGTCGACGGGAATGACAGCTCCCGTGATGTAGCCCGCGTCCTCACTCGCCACGAAACGCACCGCCGACGCGATCTCCCGAGGCTGGGCGATCCGACCAAGCGGGACCTGGGCGACGATTTGGTCCAGGCGCTCCTGCCCGAGAACCGAAGTCATGTCCGTCTCGGTGAGGCCGGGGGCCACCACGTTCGACGTGATGCCCCTGCTCCCGTACTCGCGAGCCAGAGAGCGCGCGAAGCCGATCAGACCCGCCTTGCTCGCGGCGTAGTTGGACTGGCCGGCCTCGCCTGCCATGGCGACGGCGGACGAGATGAAGACCAGCCTGCCCCCTCGGCGCGCGCGGATCATCGCACGCACCGCGCGCTTCGCGCAGCGGTATGCGCCCGTGAGGTTAGTGTCGATCGTTGCCGCCCAGTCCTCCTCCGCCATGCGAAGGAGGAGGCAGTCCCTCGTGACACCAGCGTTGATGATCACGACGTCCGCAGGCCCCTGCTCGGCTTCAACAGCCGCGAAGGCGCGCTCGACATCGTCCGGGATTGTCACGTCGCACTGCACCGCGAAGAGACCGAAGGGCGGTTCGCCGGAGCGGTAGGTAATGGCGACACGGTCGCCGTCCTCGGCCATCTGCCGCGCCACTTCCAGCCCGATTCCGCGACTGCCACCAACCACTAGAACCGATCGACCGGTCATTCCCTGCTCCTTCACGTGCAAGCCAGAACTACGCCGGGCAGGAAGCAGGTCGCTGACGGACACGTGCGGAACTGCTGCTTCCGGGAATCGGCGCTTCCTCACAATGCACTGCCATGAGCGGAAGTCCCACTTCCGGGAATCGGCAGTTCCGCTCACGGAGCGTCGCCGAGAGTACCTGCTGGTTGAAGTTTCAAGGTGATGTGAGGTGGTTGGGATGAAGTGGCAGGCATGCGCCAGTGGCCCGGATGGAAGCCGGATCGCTTTGTGCAATTGGCCTTGAAACTCGATTGCCACCTCTCGGGCCGTCTCGCCAGATGGGCGACATGTTGCACACGCTCCGTAAAGCTGATCTTGATTTCAAGATTTTCTGACACCATGTCGCTTTTGGCGTGATATGGGCCACAAGATCAAATAAAGAAGATCGCCCACGACCCCCGTAAAATCACCCGTTATGAGCGCGATCGAGGCGGCGGGAGCCGCAGAGGACCCTTCTGAGTCCCTGGGCGACCTGCTCCGGTACTGGCGGGGTCGCCTCGACCCCCAGCGCATCCCCGGTCTGGTCCGCGATGGCCGGCGTAGCCCCGGGTTGTCTCAGAGGGAAGTCGCCCGCCTTACTGGCGTGAGTGATCGGTGGTACCGCGAGCTGGAGCTTGGGCGCCAGGCCAACTTCTCCGAGGACTTCCTGGACCGGCTTGCCTTCACGCTCCGCCTGTCCGATGTCGAGCGGCATGGCCTCTACCTGCGCGCTATCGGTCGAGCCCCTGCGCCGCGGGGCAGTGCTGACGCCAAAGCCATCCAGGCGCTGGACGGCCCTATGCAGCGGCTCCTGGACAGTCAGCTTCCCCATCCGGCCTACCTCTCCGACGAGGCGTGGACCATCTTCGGGCACAACAAGCCGCAGGCTGACTGGTTCCCGTGGATCCCCTACGAGCCCAACCTCATGAGGTGGGCCTTCCTCTACCCCGAGGCTCGCGAGCAGCTGGTGAACTGGCGAGACGACTGGGCGCGCCCCTTTCTGGCGCAGATCCGTTTCGCTTGCCTCCAACTCCCCGAGAGTGAGCCCCTCAAGCAGCTCAAGCGAGACATCCTGAAGGGAAACCCCGAGGCGCGCGAGATCTGGGATCGGCACGAGGTGATCGAGCATCCGGACGGTCATGAACGCCGACTGAGGTTGCCCTACCACGGCGACCGGGAGGTCGCTGTGAATATCATGGCGCTGGCTCCGCTTCGCAGTAGCACTACGCGGTTCATAGTCCTGCAGATGACTGACTAGGTCAGCGGACTGAAACAGCAGTGGGCGCACTCGAGCGACTGGCTCGAATGCGCCCACTGCTGTTTATGAAGCGACGCGCGTAGATTATTCGTTCAAATCAAGGCCCAGGAATTCATCGCCGGCCGGGAGTCCTTCGAGATGCCGGGCTTGCTGGATGACGGTGTGCACCATCTTGAGGCTTGTGGGCGACAGGCCGGCGGACCGCAGCGCAACCTGCGCGATCTGCTGGTCCCGCATCGCGGCCACGAGCTTGATCTCGGCCTCGGTGCGTTCGGCCACCTCATCGTCGAAGAAGTAGCCGGCGGGCACACCGAAGAAGGCCGCGAGCGCCTTGATTGTTTCCATCTTCGGGTTGCCGCGCGCGCCGGTCCGGAGCTGCTGGATTCCGCTCGCCGTGATGGCGCCCTCGCCGTTGCCGGCTTCCTTGAGGGCTTGGGCGACCTCGGCGTACGTGTACGGGCCTCGGTTCTCGGGGTGGACCTCCTTGAACAAGTGGTCCAGCCGCTCGGCGAAGGTCCGCCCTGCTCTCTCGGTCATGTCCACCTCCTGTCGTCCCGACGAGTCTAACCACTGGAGTGTGTCGATCGGAACCCGGGAGCCCTTTGATCGACACAGCAGTTGACGAGGGGGCGCAACTGGAGTGTACGTTGATCCCGCACGAGATCACTCAGCAGTTGATACGCGCTGGTGAGGCCGGGTGGAAACCACCCTGGACTGATCGCGAGCGTGGCTCGTATGGTGCTGCTCCCGCCGCGAAGGGCGGGGCCACGAAGGGGAGGGACAGACGATGCGCGGACCACCGTGAACCACGAACCGGGGTGGAAACGAGACCGGCGCCCTGGAGCTACCAACTCCTGGACGCCGGGGCCGGCACTCCGAAGGGCACCGAATCACTACCTCGCGAGCGGCGGGACTTCTTTTGCACGAGAGACCGCCGCGCGCGCTCCTACGAATCCAGGAGTATCACATGCCCAGCCTTTCAGGGGAAGCCCGCTACGGGGCGCCCAGCTCGAGCCAGCAGCGGCTCGGCGCCCAGCTCGCGGACATGATCCCGGGCGCAGTCGCCGTCCACGTCAGCCTCACCGACCCACGCCGACCGTGGCCCCACCCCTACACGGTGGCGATCGACGAGCGCGGCGAGCAGCTCGAGCTGAGCCGCACCACTACCAAGGTCGCCGCCCGCTGGGTGCTGCGCACCTGGCCGGAGGCGGACTGGACGCGCCCGCACAGCCTCGACCTCGCCACCGGGCAGCTCGCCGTCGCCGCGGTCCGGGGCCGCTGACATGGCGCGCATCCGATCGGTCAAGCCGGAGACCTGGGTCTCCGAGACGCTGGCCGAGGTGTCGATCCCGGCCATGGTCACCTTCCTCGGGATGACCAACCACGCCGACGACCACGGCCGCCACCGCGACAACGCGGCGATCGTCTACGGCCTCGTCTGGCCGATGCGCGAGGAGATCAGCCGCGCGGACGTCGAGGACCACCTGCGGCAACTCGCCACTGCTGGAGCGGTCTGCCGATACACCGGCTGCGACGGGCGGCGGTACTTCCACTACCCGACCTGGCGCAACCACCAGAAGATCGACAAGCCGTCGCTCAGCCGTCTGCCGGCCTGCCCGCACTGCGAGCCGGAGCGGTGCGGCGTCTGCAAGGGCCCCTGCATCCAGCGGGCCGCCCTCGCTGCCACCCCGGTAACGCCAGCCGAGGCCGTCGCGAACGCTCCCCGAGTGTTCGCCGAAACCTCGGCGAACACTCGGGCCGCCCTCCAGCAGCCGAACGAGCCCAGCCCGGCACCCGCCGCGCTGACGGTTCCCGCCACCGCCGGAGCATTCGCCCCGGCGATCGACGCCGAGCCAAAGCCGGTCCCGGCCTCACAGAAAACCGCAGGTCAGACGGCATTCGCCGAAGCCTCCCCGAAGGCTCGCCGAAGCCTCCCGGAGCCCTCGGCGCCTGGATCTAGGATCTTGGATCCTGGATCTTCTTTCCCTACGGGGCGCCAGGCGCCCGACGCGGACACCGTCTCGGCAGGCCAGCTGGTCGGCGAGTACGTCGCCTCCTGCGCCGAACGCCCGCCGGGCAGCGTGATCGGCCACCTCGGCAAGGTCGTCAAGACCCTGCTGGACGAGGGCATCGCCGCTGACCACGTCCGCGCCGGGCTGCGGCGGTTCGCCGAGATCCAGGGCCACCCCTCCCGGCTGCCGAGCCTGGTCAACGACGCCATGAACGCACGGGGCGCCGGTTTGGTGCGGCCGGGATTCCGGCCTAACGTGCCCGCTCACCAGCCGTGGACCAACCCGGTCGACGCTGCCACCGCCTACGCCGAGGAGCTGTGATGCGTACCCACCGCGACCCGCAGACCCTCGCCGACGCCCCCTCGGTGCTCGACCGGATGGCCAAGATCCTCGCCGCCCGGGGCATCGACCAGCACGCGGTCGACGCCCTCCCGGACGAGCCGGAGCCCTACTCGGCTGAGGCGGCGCTGTCCGCCGGGCTGCCGCCGCGCTACCGCGACGCGCTCGCCACCAACCCGCAGGTCCTGGCCTGGGTGCGGGAGATCGCCGCCCAGGCCACCGCCCCGAGTCTCGGTGCCCGCCGCCAGGTCGCCACCGGCCCCAGCCTGCTGATGGCCGGAGTCGTCGGCGCGGGCAAGACCCACGAGGCGTACGGCGCGGTCCGCGCCCTGGTGCAGGCCGGCATCGGCGTGCGCTGGCGCGCCACCACCGCCGCCGACCTCTACGCGGAGCTTCGGCCCAGCTCGGACACCGACTCCGAGCGGGTCCTCGCCGCCTACAGCCGGGTGCCGCTGCTGATCCTCGATGACCTCGGCGCCGCCAAGAGCTCCGAGTTCGTCGAAGAGCAGACGTACCGGCTGATCAACCGCCGGTACAACCACATGCTCCCGACCCTGATCACCACTAACCTGCAGATCAGGGACCTCAAGGCCCACCTCGGTGACCGAGTCACCTCCCGGCTCGCCCAGATGACCGCCCGGGTCGAGTTCGAGCTGGTCGACCGCAGACGCCTCCAGCGCGCCGCCTGACGGCCCGCCGCGCCCGGCCGCCCCACGGCGCGCCGCCAGACCTTCACCGACCCAGCGCCCTCTCTGCCGACGCCGACCTCGCGCGCGGAGAGCGATCGGAGCAACCCCTCATGACCACCACGACCAGCCCTGCCCGCCACCGCTCGCTCGGCGACTACACCTGGCAGGACCGGGCCGTCTGCACCCCGACCGAGTACAACCCCGTCGACCCGGAGACCTTCTTCCCCGGACCGGAGGAGGCCGACAAGATCGCCACCGCGAAGGCGCTGTGCACCCAGTGCCCCGTCGCCCGCATCTGCCTGGACGCCGCCCTGGAGACCGGCGACACCCACGGCATCCGGGGCGGCTACACCGAGGAGGAACGCGAACCCCTGCACGCCAGGATCAACGACCGCCTCGACTACAGCCGCGTCAACGCGACCCTCGCCGGACGCGACATCCACCTCACCAAGGCCGAGCGCCGCGCGATCGTCCTCGCCGGCTACCGCCAGTGCGTCCCCGTCGACCGCCTCGCCTGGCTCCTCAAGATCAGCCCCGAGCACGCCCTCAAGCTCTACCGCGAGACCCGCCGAGCCATCCGGCACCGGCAGATCGCCGAGGAAGCCACCCGCGCCGCCTCGGCCGACCACGGCACCGTCAGCACCGCGCAGCTGACCTGCGCCGACTTCGGGACGGCCGCATGAGCACCACCACCGCCACCGCCCCGACCACCGCCCACGTCACCGCCTGGGACCGGGCCGTCGTCATCGCCCTCGGCGCCTCCGGCTGCGCGCTGAGCTTCTCCGCACTCCAGCAAATGGCCGTCGCCATCCACGTGAGGGGGCTCCTCACGTTCCTCTTCCCGATCATCGTCGACGGCTTCATCGCCTACGGGGTCCGCGCGCTGCTGGTCCTGCGCACCGCACCGCTGAGGGCCCGGATCTACGTGTGGACGCTCTTCGGCGCGGCCACCGGGACGAGCCTGTGGGCCAACGCCCTGCACGCCGTCCGGCTGAACGAGCAGAACGCGACCGCCGGCTTCCGGCTGGGAGACACGGTGGTCGCGGTGCTGTCCACCATCGCCCCGCTCGCCCTGGCCGGCGCCGTCCACCTCTACATCCTCATCGCCCGAGGACCGGTCAGCCCCACTGACCGGGACGGTCACGCTGACCGACCGGCCGCGACTGACCGGGGTCAGGTCACCCCTGACCCCGGTCAGGTCACCACCGAGGAGTTCGGACTGACCGAGCGGCCGGTGGCACTGACCGCCGGTCAGGACAGCGCCGGTCACCCCGCCCCCGGTCAGCCGGTCAGCCGCCCGGTCACCGACCCGACCGCGCAGCCGCAGCTGACCCCGGTCAGCGCGGTCAGCCTGACCAAGCCCTCTGACCTGGGCGGTCACCCGGACACCGACCGGCCGGTCACTGACCGACCGCGAGTCGAGCCGCCGGTCACCGCGACGCCGGTCAGCCCCACCGAGGCCACCGGACAGCCGGTCAAGCCGCCGGTCACCGCCCCGCCGGTCACTGACCGGGACGCTGACCGCCGGCCTGACCTGGACACCGAGGACCTGTTGAAGATCGCACGGCAGGCGGTCAGGCAGGAGGACAAGCTGACCCGCAAGGTGGTCGCCCAGGCGATCCGCGGTCAGCAGATCCCCCTCTCCAGCGACACCCTGACCCAGCTGATGGCCCAGCTCCGCGAACAGCACGGTCAGCCGGTCACCGCCAACAGGGACTGACCGACCTCTGACCGCCGGGGTGACCGACCAGGCCACCCCGGCGGTCACCCGCCCGCACCACCGCCGAAGGGGAGCATCCCACCATGCGCACCACCCCCGCCACCTGGGCCGAGGCGGACTCCTGGCTCGCCGTCCTGACCCAGCGCGGCCACCTGCACCGCGTCGAAACCGGCCCGGACGGCGCCCGCAGCGTCCAGCGCGGCCGGCACTCCCGCCCCTGGACCCTCCACCACCCCGTCCTCGCCCTCGACTTCGTCGAGGACCTCCTCCTCGACATCCGCCAGCGCGACACCGAGGCCAGCCGATGACCACCTCCGACCAGGACGGCACCACGCAGGCACCGGAGAGTGACCGTGATCAGGCTCCTGGCGGAGCAAGTTGTGGGGTAAGGAGTCCTTACCCCGCCCCCGCCCCGAAGGGGGCGGAGGCTCCCCGGTCGTCGGCAGACCCAGGGGGGCCTGCCGACGACCGGGGAGTCGGCCCAGGGGTGCCGACGAAGGGGGAGAAGCAGCAGACCCCGCCGAGCGCCGAAGCCGTCCGCGCCGCGCCGCGCCGCCGCCTGCGCCAGAGCGTGCCGCGTACCAACCGCATCTGCCCTCGATTCAGCGACCCCGAGTGGTCCCTCCTCCAGCGCGCCGCCGCCCGAGCCGAACTCGCTCCCGGCGGCTACACCGCTGCAGCCGCCGTGTCCGCCGCCGCCAGCACCGACCCCAGCGCCGCGGTTGCCGACTACCGGCGCGGCATCCAGGAACTCATGGAGTCCAACCGCCAGCTCGGCGCCGTGGGCAACAACCTCAACCAGCTGGCCCACTACGTGAACGCCGGCGGCCAGCCGGGCGCCGAGCTGCGGCAGCTCCTGACCCGAGTCGAAGCCTCCATCGACGCGGTCGACGAGGCCGTCGACTGGCTGGTCCGCCGGTGATCCCCAAGATCCGCACCGGCACCGACCGCGCTTTCCCCCTCATCGACTACCTCTTCGGCCCCGGCAAGCACGAGGAACACACCAACCAGCACCTCGTCGCGAGTTGGAACAACTTCGCGCCCGACCCGGGCCCCAACCCGGAGCGGCACCAGGTCGCCAAGCTCGCCAACCAACTCGACCAACCGGTCAAAGCCCTCGGCAAGCAGGCACCGGCCAACAAGATCTGGCACTGCTCACTGCGCACCGCCCCCGGCGACCGCCACCTCGACGACGCCGAGTGGGCCGCCATCGCCCGGCGCATCGTCCGCGCCACCGGCATCGCTCCCGAGGGAGACACCGCCGCCTGCCGCTGGGTCGCCGTGCGCCATGCCGAGGACCACATCCACATCGCCGCCACACTGGTCCGTCAGGACGGCCGCCTGGCCGCCCTGAGCTTCGACAAGCGCAAAGCTCAGGCCGAGGCCCGCCTCATAGAGAAGGAGTACGGCCTGCGACAGCTCAACCCGGGCGACGGCACCGCCGCGAAGAACCCGACCAGCCAGGAACAGTGGAAGGCCGAGCGCACCGGCCGCACCGAGACTCCGCGCGAGAGCCTGCGCGAAGCCGTGCGCCAGGCCGTCGCCGGAGCCGCCGGCGAGGAGGAGTTCTTCACCCGGCTGCGCGAGGCCGGCCTTCGGGTGAAGCTGCGCAACGCCCCCTCCGGCGACGTCCTCGGCTACAGCGTCGCTCTGCCCGGCGACCGCAACCGCGACGGCGAGCCGATCTGGTTCCCCGGCAGCACCTTGGCCCCCGACCTCTCCCTCCCGCGCATCCGCCGCCGCCTGGACACCGCGCCCGCCACCGCCACCCCGGAGCCGGACAACCACCCGACCCGCTCCGGCCGCTCCGCTCCCGCGCGCCGCCGCCGAGAAGCCGCCGGCACCGCCGAGCGCGCCGCCGCGGTCCTCGACCAGGACGACGACGAAGCCGCCGCCCACCTCGTCGGCGCCGGCGAACTCCTCGACGCCCTCGCCCAGACCTCCCCAGCCGCCACCCGCACCGAACTGCGAGATGCCGCCCGCGCCTTCGAACGTGCCACCCGCAGCCACGTCCGCGCCGAGAAGGCCGACATCCGCGCCCTGCGCTCGGCCGCCCGCGGAATAGTCCACGCCGGCAGCGCGCTCGGACGTGGCGAGGACGGCGGCACCACCGCTATGGTCTTGTCCACGCTCGTCCTGGTCGCTCTGGCCGCAGCCCGCTGGCACTCCGCGAGGGGCCACGCCCAGCAGGCCGCCGCCTCTCGCCAGGCCGCCGAACACCTGCGCACCGCCTACCAGCAGGCCGCCGCCACCCCCATGCGCACCATGCGCGAGATCGGACGCGCCCTCCCGGAAGGCGAGCGCCGCCGCCACGACACCACTATCCGCACCGTCCTCGGCAATGCCGACCCCCAGCAGGGCCCGGCCCACGAGCACGACGCCCTGGCCGCCGTACTCGCGGAAGCCGAGAAGGCCGGCCACGACCCCAAGACCCTCCTGGAGAAGGCCGTTGGGCGCCGGGAGCTGGAAACCGCCCGCAACACCACCGACGTCCTCGTCTGGCGCATCCGACGCCTCGCCGACCTGCCCGCCAACCCTGAACGCTCCCGCACTCGTACGGCCGCCGGCACCCGGGCCCGGACCACCCCGGCACAGGCGCCCACCACCCAGCCGGCACCGGCCCAGCCCGTGACCGACCCGCGCCGCCCGGCACCACGCCGCTGACCCGGCAACGCTCCGAGCAGCCGTTCCGAAACCCCTCGACACCTGGTTCCACCAGGTGTTACGCAAGTACCCGAGCACCGCGAACGGAGAGCACGTGACCAGAACCGAGCACACCACCACCGCTCCGACCCCGATCACCAACCCGGTCCCGGTCGGCTCCGATCCGCTCCGACAGCTGGAGTACGAGACCCAGACCCCCAGTGGCCCGGAAGCTGTCCGGGGCATCCTGCACCCGGCCGAACTGGCCCTGCGCGGCATGCCGGTGACGTGCTCCGCCTGCCGGGCCCGCCGGGACTGGCTGCTGCTCAACCACCGCCGCGACGTGTGGGTGTGCTGCCGCTGCGGCAACGACTGGCTGGAGCCGGAGATCACGCGCAAGGACTTCGACGCCCTGATCGCCGACCCGACCTGGACCCGCCACCCCTCGACCGGTGCCGGGCGGGTGGCCCTCGGGTTCGACGGCACCTTCGCCGGCATCTACCTCGACTAACGAGCGGTAAGACGGCACCGCCCCACTGCTGTCGGCGGCGCCGTCTACCGTAGTTGGGTGAAGTATCGCGCCCATAAGTGGAACTACATGCACCCACATGACGGCACGGCATGTGCGGGCTGTTGCTTGGGAGCTCTGCGACCAGAGCCGGAATATCTGAGGGTGCAAAGCGGTGAGGACCTAGGACCGGCGACAGGGTTGGAGTATCTGGTCGAGGAGGATGGTGCCCTAGTCGAGGAACATTTCCTCCGTCTGCTGGCCGAGTCATCCTTCCTCCGTAACGCGAAGGGGCGGCGAGCGAGTCCGGACCTTGTGGTGTGGGTGTCGCTGCTCCGCCGCCCTGACCTGGTGGCCCGCGTGATGCCGGTCCCGATGGCGATAGCGGCGGGCGTGGCGGAAATGCGTCTAGAGCACTACGGTCGGCAGGCCGAGTTCGAGGACAGGAATGCCATGGAGAAGCTCGCCGATCTGGTGGATCGGCCATTGGCGGACTTGTGGCGCGATCTTGCTCTGCTGAGCGTGGAGCGCTCCGCAGTGGAGGCACTTGGTCTTCGTGCGCGAGTTGAGCGGTTGGCCAGTAAGCAACCGGAGTTGTGGGTACGGTCACTTCCCTGGATCCTTGCGGTCGGCAGCGAACTCGACGGCTTGGACGTCGGCGTTACCCTGGCGTTGGCTGAGCAGGACCAGAACGTGGCAACGGCTCTGTCGGAGGCCGTTCAGAGCCCCGTGAGGAGCGTTCGACGGCGAGCCGAAGGCGTGAAGGCGCTTGCGGAGGGAACAGGACCCATTGAGGAACGCCTTCTGGACGCGCTGGGGAGTTCGCTGGATGCCCGCCGCTCCTGCTTCCCGAGACCTCTGGAGGCACCGTCCGCTACCTGGCTCGCCAGCCGTGATCTCGAAGATCTTCTCCGTGGCGCTGTGCGCTCGGCGGCCCGGGACTTCACGGGTTTGGTTGCCCGGGGTGGCGCGGGCGACGAGGAGACCCTGACGGCACGCCTGTTGGAGAAGCTGACCCAGGGAGTCGGCCAGCAGACAGCCGCGCACCGACGACTCATCTCCTCCACGCCGGAACTGAGCCTCGGCAGCCGGCAGGAAACCAAGTTCGCCGAGAAGGGAAGCGGTGCTGACGTTGGGATCCTCCTGAAGGTCAGTCTTCCTGGTCGAGAAGTAATCGAGGTTGCTGACCTGGTCCAGGTCAAGAAGGCCAACTCGCTGATTCCCAGCGCCTCCGGCGGTGAGGCGTGGCAGATCAACCGCCTTCAACTAGACCAGCTGCTGCGGGTGAGCCCCACTGCGGTGTACTGGCTGATCGCAGGTAGCGGTGACGTTATGGCCGTTCCAGCAAAGGTCCTTTTAGTCACGGGCCTGATGAAGACCGGAGGATCGGCTCGATTCACTGTCGGTCACTCGGACATCCGGCACGCTGCTGTGGGACTCGAGCACTACTTCACCGACCTGATCACGGGTTTGTGGCTTGGTAGTACCAGCGATGAGACGGTCGCCGCAGCTAAGGGGCTCGATCCCCGAAACCGGCCGGAGTTCTTCCTCACGATCGACGTCATGTTCACGCAACAGCGCGATGAACTGAGGGGGTAGACGTACGTCCCCTTCGGTCCTGGGTCGCCGGACCGCTGACGGACGATGGGCCGCGCTGACAGAAGCTTTAGCACCACCAGTACGGAAGGCACAAGTGCGACTAGCTATCTATTTTCACCGTGGAGCAGCCCGGCGCGTATCGGGGCGGAGATCAGTACAGAGTGTGCCCGCACTTCGGCTGAAGGCCAGGAGGCATATGGCACAACTGAAGCAGATAGCAGAAAGGACCGCCACCGGCATCGGTGGCGGTCCTTAGCGCTGCTGTTCAGCGCCCCTAGCCGGGAGGCGCGGCGGACGGGGGAGTTGGCCGTCGACAGTCAGCCGGCGAAGACTGAGCCGTACAGCGGCCGGGCGCAGGCCGAGCTGGTCGGCGAGGGCCTCGGGGCCGAGGGCGGGGGCCTGCCGGAGCCGCTCGAGGACGGCGTGGTCGGTCCGGTGCTCGGTGCCTCGGACGTGCGGTAGGCGGCCAGCGCTCCGCCACCCAGGGCGAACAGCCCAACAGCGCACACCGCGTAGGCGTCGGCTAGGGCGGCCGGGACAGCGGTGGCGGCGCCCAGGGCGGCGAGGGTGCAGCAGGTGATGAGCGCGCCGGGGCGGTGGATCGGGCGATCGGTCACCGGTGGGCGGTCTCCTGCGGCTTGTCCGCTCACGGGCACGGTTGGCCCGGGCCGCGGAAGTCGCAGCCGGGGCAGGCGTCTTCGCCTTCGATGTGGCCCTCGTACCAGCCGTGGACGGCTGCGTGCAGGATCGCCTGCTCGACGCTGGCCTCACCGGAGTTCACGGAGTTGACGGCGTTGGCGACGATCAAGGCGAGTACAGCGGAGTCGGGCGCGGGGAACGGGGGCGAGGGCATCGGCGAGGTGGGCACGGCGGACTCCGTCAGCTGCTGGTGTTGGGCTTGATTCGCTTTGACGGACACCCCTGATCAGGGGCTTCGGCCCCGGTAAGGATGATGTCCATCATGGAGAGCATGGGGAAGAAGAAGCCG
>NZ_JARZAH010000031.1:0-90363 GCF_029892145.1 Kitasatospora sp. GP30 | reverse complement strand
CAGGATGATCAGACGATCGCAAGAAGGGTCGGATTTACTCCGGTGGGTCCCGTTTCATCCGCCGTTCAGCGGTCAGTTTTCAACCGTCGCTGAGAACGACACACCGCCGTCCGCCGAGCACCCCCGTGGGGAAGACAACCGCCACGGCCCGCAGGAAGGTCAGGGACCCTTGGCCGACATACTGCACAGGCGCCACTCGTGTCCACGTGGGCTGTCGGGCGGAGCGGTGCGGCCGATCTCACCTGAATGGCGCACGCGCCCGTGCCCTGCATCCGGCGCTGTCCGTGATCACCGCACCCGCCCGGGTGCGGTGATCACGGATCGTCGCGTAGTCCCTCCTGCGGCTCGTGGATCGGATCCGTCACCCGGCCGGGGCGCGGCTCTGGTCCGATCTCCATGCGGAGCTCGGCGCTTCACCGGATGTGCCGCTCCTACGAGACGCCCTTCTTGGCGCGGAGGTTGCCGTCCACGGTGAGCTCCTTCTTGATGTGGAGTCCGTTGGCGCCGATCGACGTGAACTTGGTCGTGCCGCCGTACTCGACGTTGAGGTCGCTCTTGGCGTAGAGGGCGCCGTGCGCAACGACGATCCCCGCGACGCTGAGCCCGGAGTCGACCGTGAGATCCCCCATGACGCGGAGCCCGTTGACGCCGATCGACGTGAACTTCGTCGTCCCACCGTCCGCGACGTTGAAGTCCTTGTTGGCGTAGAGGGTGCCGTGCGCAATGACGTTGCCCGCGACGGTGAGCCCGGAGTCGACCGTGAGATCCCTCGTCACGTGGAGCCCGTTGGCGCCGATCGACGTGAACTTCGTCGTCCCGCGGTAGGCAACGTTGAGGTCCTTGTTGGCGTAGACAGGACCATTCGCCACGAGGTCTTCCGTGACGGTGAGCCCGGAGTCGACCGTGAGTTCTCCTGTGACGCGGAGTCCGTTGGCGCCGACCGAGGTGAACTTGGTGCGCCCGCCGTCGCTGACGATGAGGTTGCTGTTGGCGTAGAGCGGTCCGTTGACGTTGAGCGGTCCGTTGACGGTGAGCGCGGACTGGGTGGTGATGCTGTTGCGGACGGTGAGGGTGTCCAGGGTGGGGTCGGGGACGGTGAGCGTGAGGGTGGCGTACTGGTAGACCGGGGTGAAGCCGTTGGCGGCTCCCTGGGTTCCCGAGAGCACGGTTGCGGCCACGATGAACGTGGTGTCGCTGGTGATGCCGTTCGGGAGGGTGAAGGACGCAGCGGGGCCCTGCTGTACGGGGCTGGTGGACTTGCCGTCGTACAGCTGGAAGTAGGTGCCGTTGCTCGACCAGGTGAGATGGATGGGACTGCCGGCCTTGAAGCTCGTCAGCGGTGCGCTCGTCGGGGCCTGGCTCCCCCGCGCCAGGAAGCTGTGCAGGTAGAAGGCGGGTTCGACGACCGTGAGGCTCAGCTTGCTGAACTTCCGGGTGTATCCGGCGCCTGCGGAAGTCTTCGAGTGCTCCAGGATGCGGTAGGCGAGCGGGCCGCCGGAGGACATGAGATCACCGCTCAAGCCGAAGTTCAGCGGGTAGTTGATCAGGTCCTTCTGTGCGTTCTGCAGCCGGAAGGTGACGAGGTAGTACTCGCCCGCCGGAGACCCGGGGAGCTTCAGTTTCTGCCCGGAGGCTCTCTGGATGGAGGAGGTCCAGTCACTGCTGCTACTGGAAGCGACCGGCTGTCCGCTGAAGTACGCCCGATCGCGGGTGTCGTCCGCCGGGACGGCGATTTCGATGCGGGAGCAGTGAGCGGCCTGGTTGCCCGGCAGGACGGCGAGGTTGATGGTGGCCTGGGTCGGGGAGTCGGCATCCGCGTGCAGCGGCGCCGGGCTGGTGGACGTGCGGTACTTCAGCAGAGGCGAGGTCGGAGAAGGAGGCACGGATCGGACCTTCCTGCAGGCGGTGTAGGGGTCGCCAGCCGCCAAGAGGTGCTGAGATACGCGTGGACCTCCGACTCACCGTGCCGAAGCCCATGCGGCTGCTCCCGCTTCGGATGGCCGCATGCCACACTCCCCGGACACCCCCTCCTGTGACCAGTGCCACTGGTCGGCCGGTACCGCCCAGCCTCGGGGGTGCCCGGCGGGCCACGCAAGCCCACCGAACCGGCCAGCGGTGGCTTTCGGACACGGCCTCGGCTTTCGCGGAGCGACGACGCCGAGGCCTGGCGGCCGCCGCGCGATCAGCGTCGCGCGGATCCCACCCACGGCAGCGGGCGGACGCGCCGCAGGCGTACCCGCCCGTGCGAGACGCGGCGCATCAGTCGACGTCCGAGCCGGACAGCGCCCCGGTGATCAAGCGAGTGGCGAAGTCATGGTCGTCGCCGGCCATCCGGTTGATCTTCTCCGCGAGCAGCACGACCGTGGCTTCCAGGGGATTCATCTCGGCGCTGGTCCAGTCTCCGTACTGCGCGCGCCACAGGTTGGGGCTCAGGCCGGTGCCCGCGGCGATCAGCAGGCCGGTCATGGTGGGGATGACTTCGGGTTTGAAGGTCTTCGGCATCATGCGCATCGTGGCCACCACGCTTGGCACCACGTACTCGATGACGTCCTCGTCGTGATCCTCGCAGGCCGCCCGCAGCCAGCTCATGTACATGTAGATGAGCGTGCACGCGCCGTCCAGCAGCGCATCGAATCCCGCACGGTCCATGGATGCGGCGAACTGGTCGATCATCTGCTGCTGTTCGGGGTCGGTCTTGCTCCCGCCGTCGTAGATGGCCTTGAGCCGGGAGTCGACCACCATGAGCGCGGCGCCGACATCGCCGACGGGAGCGTTTGCGGGGTCACAGGGCGATGTCACGGAATTCCTCCTCAATCGGCCGCAGCGGGGAGCACGGCATGCCCGCAGGCTAGACCGCCGATCGCAGGAAGGTCTGGTGATTCCCCCAATGGATGATTTGTGCGATAACCGCACCAAATGAACGTCGATAACGCCGCCTCTTGGTGCCAGTTGGAGGGACTGCGGGTTCGAGGGGCTGGACCCGCTGGTCGCCCAGTTGGTTTCACGTGATCATGTAGGGGCCGATCCGGCCGCGGTGGCCGTCGTCCGCCGCCAGGCTGACGGCCCGTCCGCCCCAGGGCGGAGCGGTTGATCCGCCTGCGGGTGGAGGCGGCGGTCCGCCCCTGAACGGACGTCAGGAGCCGGGTGCGCGGCCTAGCCTCCTCGGCATGACCACACTCCGTCGGACGGCCGTTGCCGCCGTGCTCGCGCTCGTCCTCCCGCTGCCGATCGCCGGGGCGGCCACCGCCGCCGGCGGCCCGCCCGCTGCCACTGCGGCAGCTTCGCCACAGGCCCTCGTCCCCACGGAACTGCCGCGCCCGACCGGCCCGTTCACGGTCGGCCTCAACACGCTGCACCTGGTCGACACGCACCGGCAGGACCCCTGGGTGCCGGCCGCAGGGCCCAGGCAGCTGATGGTCTCCATGTACTACCCGGCCCGCCCCGGGACCGGCGGGCCCGCCCCCTACATGACCACGGCAGGAGCCCTGGCCTGGATGCAGCACGACAACATTCCGAACGCCGCCGGCCTCGCCCCAGCGCTCAGCGCCACCCGGACTTGGGCGTACACCGATGCACGCCCGGCCCCCGGCCGGTTCCCGCTGGTGCTGCTCTCGCCCGGCCTCACCATGCCCCGGGCCACCTTGACCAGCGTCGCCGTCGACCTGGCCAGCCGCGGGTACGTCGTCGCGCTGGTCGACCACACCTACGAGGCGCCCGGGATCACCTTCCCCGACGGCCGGACCCTCGGCTGCGTCATCTGCGAGCAGCCCCCGGCAGGCGGCCCGGCGGCCGTAGCCCGGAGCCGTGCGAAGGACCTCTCCTTCGTCATCGACCAGTTGACCGACCGCCACCCGGCCTGGCAGGACGCCCGCCTGATCGACCAGCAGCGGATCGGTCTGGCGGGCCACTCCATCGGCGGTGCCGCCACCGCCGCGACCATGGCCGCCGACCGGCGGGTGCGGGCCGGCGCCGACCTGGACGGCACCTTCCGCCCACCAGTGCCGGCCACCGGCCTGGACGGCCGCCCCTTCCTGCTGATCGGCGCCCAGGCCGACGAGAGCCCGGGCCAGGACCCCAGCTGGAGCAAGGGCTGGACGCGTCTGGACGGCTGGAAGCGCTGGCTGACCTTCGCCGGCGCCGAGCACGGCAGTTTCACGGACGTGCCGCTGCTCGCGTCCCAGGCGGGCCTTCCCGAGCCGCCCGAGCCCCTCGCGCCGACCCGCGGCCTGCAGCTCACCCGCGACTACCTCGGGGCCTTCTTCGACTTCCAGCTGAAGGGCATTCCGCAGCCGCTGCTCGACGGACCGTCACCGGCGAACCCGGAGGTCACCTTCCAGCACCCGTGAGCCGTGCGCGGCAGCGGAAGCCCTTCGACGCTCTCTCCATCCTGCCGCGTGAAGTCAATGGCTAGGATAGATTGTTGACGATCCGTCTGAGATCCGGAGCAGGGGTGGGTGGGTACGTTGTCGGATGATGACAGCTGGATGAGGCGCGGGCTCGACGAGTCGGCGGCGGAGTCCGTGGAGCCGGTTGACCTGCGTGTCGGCGTTCCGCACTCGGCCCGGATGTACGACTACTGGCTCGGCGGCAAGACGAACTTTCCGCCTGACCGGGCCCTGGGCGAGGCGTTCGAGGAGGCGATCCCGAGCATCAAGGTGATGGCTCGGGAGAACCGCCGGTTCCTCGGCCGGGCCGTGCGCCACCTGGCGGGTGAGGCGGGCATCCGCCAGTTCCTCGACATCGGCACCGGCATACCGACGGAGGGGAACACGCACGAGGTCGCCCAGGCCGTGGCTGCGGACAGCCGGGTGGTCTACGTCGACAACGACCCGATCGTCCTCGCCCACGCCCGCGCGCTGATGGACAGCACCGGTTCGGGCCGCACCGCCTACATCCACGCCGACCTGCTGGAGCCGGAGGCGATCCTCACCGACCCCGTCCTGACCCGCACCCTGGACCTCACCCGCCCGGTGGGCCTGACCCTGGTGGCCGTCCTCATGTTGGTCGCCGACGAGGACGACCCCTGGGGCCGGGCCCGGGTCCTGATGGACGCCCTGGCCCCGGGCAGCTACGTGGCGATCACCCACCCCGGCTGGGACTTCGACCCGACCGCGATGGCCGCCGTGGTCGAGGCGGCAGGCAAGGGCCAGATGACCCTGGTGCCGCGCACCCGTGACGAGGTGGCGCGCTTCTTCGGCGACTGGGAGCTCCTGGAGCCCGGCGTCGTCCCCGTCATGGCCTGGCGCCCCGACGGCGAACCGCCCGCCGACCCCACCGCCGCCTACTACTGGTCCGGAGTGGCCCGCAAGCGCTGACCCGGGTCCGGGAGCACGCCGGACTTCCAGACCAACCCGTTCGGTATCCGGTCGACGAAGATCACGTCGGGCCCCTATCCTGTCGCGATGTCCCACAGCACAGCCCCGACCCTGCTCATCGTCGTCGGCCCGGCCGCGGTCGGAAAGATGACCGTAGGCGGCGCCATCGCCGAGCGAACGGGTTTCAAGCTCTTTCACAACCACCTGACGATCGAGCCGCTGCTGCGGCTGTTCCCTTATGAGTCGCCGCAGTTCCAGCGCCTCAACCACGGTTTCCGTGAGCAGATCTTCGCCGAGGCCGCCGCCAGCGACCTGCGGGGGCTGGTGTTCACCGTCGTGTGGGACTTCGACGATCCCGCCGACGCCGCGCTCGTCGAACGCTACGCGGCGCCGTTCCGCGAGCGCGGCGCGCGGGTGCTGTTCCTGGAGCTAGCCGCCGATCAGGGCGTTCGGCTGGAGCGCAACGCGGGCGAATCGCGGCTCGCGGAGAAGGCGTCCAAGCGCGACCTGGAGTGGTCCAACGGCAACCTGGTCGACATGGACGCCAAGTTCCGGCTCAACTCGGTCGACGACTTCGCCCACATCCCCGAGTCGCATCTGCTGATCGACAACACCGAGTTGGAGCCTGACGAGGTCGCCCGGCGGGCTGTGGAGTACTTCGGGATCTGACCCCGGCCGAGCGATCACCGCTGGGAAACCCGCTCGCTCCGGGGCCCGATTGCTGAGACCCTCCGGGCATGGAGTTCTTCGTCTATCACCGGGACCGGCCTGCCTCCGAGGGTCTGCGCAACCAGCTGGTGGAGCGGCACTGGTCCTACATGGACCAGTACGCCGCCGAGTTGATCGCGCGCGGCCCGACCTTCACCGACGACGACGCGCCCACCGGCAGCGTGCACATCGTGGACCTGCCGGACCCGGCCGCCGCCCGCGCGTTCGCCTTCGACGAGCCCAACTACCAGGCCGGCGTGTACCGGGACGTCCTCATCCGGCGGTGGCGCAACCTGCTGGGGCGCACCATGTGGGAGTTCCCCGGTGGCCGGAGCGGCGGCAACCGGTATCTGGTGCTCGGGCTCGGCGCGGTGGGGGACGCCGACCTCGACGTGCCGCCGGACACGACCGACCTGATCGCCTACGGCCCCCTGCTGTCCGACGACGGCGCGAGCCGGCTGGGCACGGCGGCGCTGGTCCGGGCGGCGGATCCGGACGCGGCGCGCGCCGTGCTGTCCCCCGACCGGTACGCCGATGTCGAGGTGCACAACTGGGAGTTCGGCGGCCGACGGTAGCTTCAGGGTCAGGCGTCGCTGGCAGGTACCCTACAGATTCTCCCATCTTTCTCATCGCGTTCCCACCACCCGCTCAGGGGTGGCCGTGAGAGTGGAACGGCGCCCTGACTGCGGAATGTCCGCAGTCGGGCCTCGTCTTCGCCGAACTCGACACCCGCCCCGGCCGGGGCTGCACCTTCCGCCCCGGCCTGCCACGGTCCTCCTCGCGCTCGGCGATGCTCTCGGCGCCCCGCAGCGGATGACCCGCAACCCGGTCGGAACTCACCCCAACCGGTTCCTGGTGCGGAAGGTGCGGCGGTAGGTGTCCGGCGGCACGCCGACCGTGCGGTTGAAGTGGCGGCGCAGCGTGGTGGCGGTGCCCATGCCGGTGACCTCCGCGATGCGGTCGACGCTGTCGTCGGTAGTCTCCAGCAACTCCTGGGCGCGGCGGATGCGTTGGGTCAGCAGCCACTGCAGCGGCGTGGTGCCGGTCACCGTCCTGAAGTGGCGGCCCAGATGGCGCGAGCTCATCCGGGCCTGACGGGCCAGGTCCTCGACGGTGAGCGGCTGGTCGAGCCGTTCGAGCGCCCAGGGGAAGAGGTCGGCGAGTGGGTGGTTGTCCGGGGCGGGCATCGGGGTGGTGATGAACTGGGCCTGGCCGCCGTCCCGGTGGGGTGGCACGACCAGGCGGCGGGCGAGCCGGTTGGCGATCGCCGAGCTGTGGTCGAGGCGGACCAGGTGCAGGCAGAGGTCCATGGCGGCGGCCTTGCCCGCGGAGGTGAGCACGCTGCCGTTGTCCACGTAGAGGACGTCCGGGTCGACCGTCACCTCGGGGTAGCGGGCGGCCAGGACGTCGGTATGGGCCCAGTGGGTGGTCGCGCGCCGTCCGTCCAGCAGGCCGGCGGCGGCCAGCACGAACGCGCCCGTGCAGAGGGAAGCCACCCGTGCGCCGGCCTCGTGGGCCGTGCGCACCGCGTCGACCAGGTCGGCGGGCGGCTGCCGGTCGACGTTCGCCCAGCCCGGGACGATCACGGTGTCGGCAGCCGGGAGTCGGTCGAGTCCGTGGTCGGGCTCCAGGCGAAACCGCCCGACCCGCATGGCAGTCGGCCCGCAGACGGCGAGGCGGTACCAAGGGTCCGCCAGGCCGGCCGGGTTGGCGCCGAAGACCTCGAACGCCATGCCCAGCTCGAAATGCAGCATCCCGTCGGTGACGGCCAGCGCGACAGTGGTCATGTCCGGAATTGTACGAGGCCTGTCGTTCCGGACACTCGTGGCGGAGTGGCCGCTCCCAGCAGGATGGTCCGTGACAGCAGATCAACTCGGGTACGGGAGAGAGCTCATGGGATCGGGACTCACGGTGGCGGTGTTCGGCGCGTACGGGCACACCGGGCGCTTCGTGGTGGCTGAGCTGCGGGAGCGCGGGTTCGTTCCGGTGCTCGCCGGGCGTGACACCGAGAAGCTGCAACTCCTGGCGGCCGAGACCGGGTTCGAGACCCGCCAGGCCTCCGCCGAGGAACCGGCCTCCCTCGACCGCGCACTGGCCGGCGCGGCGGCCGTCATCAACTGCGCCGGGCCGTTCGCCCTGACGGCCGCCCCCGTGATCGAGGCGGCCCTGCGCGCCGGGATCCCTTATCTGGATGTGGCGGCCGAAATCGAGGCCAACGCCGACACGTTCACGCATTTCGCCGATCGCGCCCGCGCGGCAGATGCGGTGATCGTCCCGGCGATGGCGTTCTACGGCGGCCTCGGCGACCTCCTGGTGACCGCGGCGATGGGCGACTGGACGGCGGCCGACGAGGCCAACGTGGCGTACGCGCTGAGCAGTTGGCACCCGACGGCCGGAACACGCAGCTCGGGCGCGGTCTCCCGGGAGCGGCGGGGCGGCGGCCGCCCCGTGTACACGAAGGGGCAGCTGCGCTACCGCCACGACGCCCCGCCGATCCTGGAGTGGTCCTTCCCCGAGCCGATGGGACCTCGCTCCGTCATCGGGGAGTTCACCATGGCCGATGTCGTCACCGTGCCCAGCCACCTGGCGATCCCCGAGGTGCGCACCTACATGACGGTCGAGGCAGCCGAGGACGTGGTGGCCCCGGAAACCCCGGCCCCGGCGGCAGTTGACGCGCACGGGCGGTCCGCGCAGACCTTCCTCGTCGATGTCGTGGTGCGCTCCGGCGACGCCGAACGGCGCGCGGTGGCCACCGGCCGGGACATCTACGCCGTCACCGCGCCGCTGGTGGTGGAGGCGGTCGACCGGATCCTCAGCGGGCGGACGAAGGCGGTCGGCGTCGTCTCCGCCGGTGAGATCTTCGACGCGCCGGAGTTCCTGGGCGCGCTGTCCTCGCACCTCTCGGTGGAGCTGCGCCCGTAGTGGGTGGGCCTACTACCACCGGCTGGCTGCCGCTAGTTGAAGTAGAGCGTGCAACCCCCGGCGCAATTGGGGAAGTTCTGCAGGTTGGTGAACGCGTACGGGGGGACGGCCACCGAGGGGCCCTGGAAGTACGGGCCGAAGAAGAGCTGCACGGTGATCGGCTCATCGTTGTAGAGCGAGCCGATCGTGCTGACCGGTGACCCGTCGCTGTAGCGCAGGGTGCTGGTGTTGACGATGGTGCCGTCGCTGCCCGGCACCGCCACGGACGGGCCGGTCAGGTTCTGGTACTCGTACAGGGTGACTGCGTTCGGGGTCACGGTGGTTGAAGCAGTACCGGTACTCGCGGACGCGACGCCCGCGGCGCCGACCGTTGCCAGCACCGCGCCGCTCACAGCGAGTGCGAGAGCGTGCTTGACGCGCATGTTGTGCCTCCCAGGTCGAGGTGCTCGAATGTCCTGCCTCCGAGGCGGCTGCCCCGCCGAGAACGGTACCGACCGGCGGCCGGACCCGGTGCGTCGTTTGGTTAGCGCACTGGGAGCGGATCAACGCGGGGCCGGATTAAATCGGTGGCCGCTCGGCAGCGGCGGGCTCCATGATCGTCACGTCATGGAAGAAGCCGACGTCCTCGTGGACGAACCGAAGTACCGCATCCGCGCGACCCACACCGCGGACACCATCACCGTCTACCAGGCGTACCGGCCGGAGATCGGCCTGCCCGCGGCGCGCGACGGCCGCTTCCCGGAGGCCTGGAAGCGCGACCGGATGACCTGGATCAAGCCCTCGTTCCTCTGGATGATGTACCGCTGCGGCTGGGGCACCAAGGAGGGGCAGGAGAGCGTCCTCGCCGTCGAGATCACCCGCGAGGGCTTCGACTGGGCGCTGCGGAACGCCTGCCTGTCCAGCTACCAGCCCGGCCTGCACACCGACCGGACCTCCTGGCAGCGGCAGTTGAAGCGCTCCCCCGCCCGCGTGCAGTGGGATCCGGAACGCGACCTGCGGCTGCAGCCGCTGCCGTACCGCTCGCTGCAGCTGGGCCTGGCCGGCGAGGCCGCGCACCGGTACGCCGATGAGTGGATCACCGCCATCACCGATGTGACCCCGCTGGCCCGGCAGATCCACGGACTGGTGCGCGAAGGGCAGTTGGCGGCCGCCGAGTGCCTGCTCCCCGCCGCGTCACCGTATCCCGCCGGGGACGAGCTGCTGAGCGCCCTGCTCGGCTGACACCTGCCGGCCACAACCGCCGGCGGGGCGGGAGCTTCCCAGATCGGTCAACCAGCGGTACCCATAGGGGATATGGACCGGCCCCTGCTCTTCCTCGACGTCGATGGCCCGCTCAACCCCTATGCGGCCAAGCCCGAACGGCGCCCGGCGGGGTACCTCACCCTGCGGGTGCCCCGGATACGGGAACCGGGTGCCACGTTGCGGGTGTGGCTCAACTCGGAGCACGGAGCGGCGCTGCTGGCACTGGACTTCGAGCTGTGCTGGGCCACGGCGTGGGAAGCCCACGCCAACCGGTGGGTCAGCCCGGCCGTCAACCTGCCCGAGCTGCCCTACATCGACTTCGGCCCCGCCCTGCTGCAGGAACGCCCGGATGGCGTGCACTGGAAGACGGAGCGGGTGGTGGAGTACGCCGCCGGCCGCCCGTTCGCCTGGGTGGACGACGAGTTGGGGGACGCGGACGAAGCGTATGTGACCGCTCACCATCAGGGGCCCGCGCTGCTGCACCACGTCAACCCGCGGATCGGGCTGCGGGAGGGGGACTTCGCGGTGCTCGCCGAGTTCGCGGGCTCGCTGGGTTGCTGACGGTCAGCCTGCTACCAAGGGTGAAACCGGTCACTCCCCCGCCAGGTCGTAGACGGTGACCGGAACTCCACGGTCCGTCAGCTGCTCCCGAATCAGCGGCTCGACCACCTCCCAGCGCCCCTCGGCGAGCCCGCACCCGATCCTCGGCATGTGCACGGACGCCCCGAGCCGCAGCGCCTCGTCGCCGAGTCGCAGCAGCGCCTGCCCGATCGCCTCGTACCGCACCGGCGCCGGCGCACCGGGTGCGCGCCGGCTCCGCACACCGTGCTGGCCCACCATGTTCGCCACCCACAACTCGGGCTCCACCTGGACCAGTTGCAGCGCACCCAGCCCGAAGTCGTTCTCCGCCCGCCCCTGGTACCACTGCCGGAACGCCGCCTCCGGCTGCGGCCACCGCCGGGAGATGTCCACCACGATCCCCCTCCCCCAGCGGCCCGCGTCATTGCAGACGTGTGCGATCACCCTCGGCCCATCACCGTGCGGTGCGGTGGCGTCTCCGGTGCGGTAGGTGATCGTCTCGCTCATGGGTCCGAGGGTAGTGGTGGAACCTGACAGTGGCCCGGCTCGGCGGTAGCGTCGACAGCATGCACGCAGTCCGGGTAGTCCTGATCGGTGGCACGTCCAACGTCGGCAAGTCGACCGTGGCCCAAGCGATCGCGGAACGGCTCGGCTTCGACTGCCTGTCGACGGACGGGCTGGCGCGGCACCCGGGGCGGCCGTGGCGGACGCCCGAGCGGGAGGTGCCGGCGCATGTGGCCGAGCACTACGGCACCCTCACGGTCGATGAACTGCTGGCCTCCGTGCTCGACCACTACGAACGGCTGTGGCCCCGGATCGAACAACTCGTCACCACGTATGCGGCCGGGGAGGGCCCGGGCCTCGTACTGGAGGGATCGGCGCTCTGGCCGACCCGCGTCGCCACCTTGACCACCCCCGGTACGACCGCCGTCTGGCTCACCGCTGACGACGCCCTGCTCCGCGCCCGGATCCGCACAGCCGGGCGCTACGACGAGGCGACGGAGCAGGAGCGGCATCTGATGGACAGGTTCACGGCCCGCACGCTGCGCTACCAGGCGGCGATGCTGGACGCCGTCACCACCCTGGGCCTGAACCACATCGACGTGGGCAGCGGGCGCCCGGTGGCGGAGGTGGCGGACGCGGTGCTGGCGCCGGCCGGATGACGTGCCAGCGCGCGGCGTCATAGCGTGGTGGACCATGAACATCCTGATCGTAGGCGGTAACGGCTTCCTGGGCCGCGAGTTGGCCCGGCAGGCGTCGGCAACCGGGCACGCCGTAACGGCGACCTTCACCACGCGGGCCGGCGACATCCCCCGAGTCCGCTGGCTTCCCATGGACCTGCGTCGCAGCGACGAGATCGCGCGGGCACTCCGGGAGACCCGCTCGGACGTCGTCATCAACGCGGCGTACCGCAAGGCCGACTGGGCCACCACGGCCGACGGCCCGACCCGCCTGGCGATGGCCGCGAGTCGGTACGGATCCCGCCTGGTGCACGTATCCAGTGACGCCGTCTTCTCCGGCGCCGACGTCCACTACGACGAATCCGCCGACCCCGACCCGATCACCCCGTACGGGGCCGCGAAGGCCGCAGCCGAAACGGCGATCCGCCTGTTCGCCCCGGCCGCCGTCATCGCCCGCACCTCGCTGATCATCGGCGACGGCGACTCGGTCCACGAGGCACTCGTCCACGACCTGGCCACCGGGCGGCGGAACGGCGTCCTGTTCACCGATGCCATCCGGTGCCCCATCCATGTCACCGACCTCGCCGGGGCCCTCCTCGAGCTGAGCGCCTCCGATCACGCGGGCGTGTGCCATGTCGCAGGATCGGACGCCCTCAGCCGCCACGAACTCGGCCTCCTGATCGCCGCCCGCGACGGCCTGGACGCCACCCTGCTCCCCGCCGGCCGCCTCGCCGACACCGACTCCCCGGGCCCACTGGACGTCCGCTTGGACAGCACTCGGACGCAACGCCTCCTGCACACCACCCTGCGCGGCGCCCGCGAGTTCCTACGCCGCGAGCGCTGACGGGCAGTTCCACCGGCCCGCCCTCCGGTACCCGCGACCACATCACCCTCGTTCGGCAACGCGGTCGCTCTTCACCAGCACCGGCGCCTCCCACCCGTACGTACGCGCCATCTGACGGAGCACCAGGCGCTGCGGCAGCAGGCCCGTGACGGCGAGCAGCGCATCGCGGACCAGGACGCCCGCCGGGGTGTTGCGGGCCACCAGGGCGCCCACGCGGCGGGAGCCGGCGACGATGGCGGTGGTGCGGGGTAGGCGGGCGGCGGTGTAGGCGGGCAGGGTGGTGACGGGGTCGGTGCCGAGGGTGGTGGCGAGGACCAGGGCGTCCTCGATGGCCTGGCAGGCGCCTTGGCCCTGGAACGGGGACATGGCGTGGGCGGCGTCGCCGAGGAGGGCGACCCGGCCGTGGTGGTAGGCGGGGAGCGGGTCGGCGATTTCCCAAACGTCGTGGCGCAGCACGCGGTTCGGGTCGGCGGCGGCGAGGAGCTCGGGGACGGGTTCGCACCAGGTGCCGAAGTGGCGCCGCAGTTCCGCGAGTTCGTCGCCATCAGCGGCACGGGAACCGTCTGTGGCCAAGGCGGCTGCGTAGACGTAGAGTTGACGCTCCACCAAGGGGACGACACCGACCAGTCCCCCACTCCCCCAGATCTCGCCGACGGCGGACGGAGCGCGAGGGGGCGACGGGATCAGGGTGCGCCAGGTGGTGAAGCCGGAATAGCGCGGGCCGGGGTGGCGCGGGAAGAGGGTGGCCCGGGTGGCGGAGCGGATGCCGTCGGCGCCGACCACCAGATCGGCCGTGCGCTCGCCGTCGGCGGTGCGGACCACTGCGGGGCGGTCGGCGGTGCCGTGGTCGAGCAGTTCGGCCGGTGAGCCGGTGCGGACGGTTCCGGGCGGGAGGGCGGCGGCCAGCGTGTCGACCAGCACCGAGCGGGCGACCGCGACCAGCCTGTCGCCGAAGACGCCGGCCATGGCGTCGTAGTCGACCCGGGCCAGCCGGCGACCGGAGGGGCGGCGCAGGCCGGCGGCCGGGTGGTCGGGCCCGGCGTGGGCGCGCAGGTGGTCTCCGATGCCTAGCCGGTCGAGTGCGCGCAGGGCATTGGGGGCCACGGCGAGGCCGGCGCCGACGGGCTCCAGGGAGGCGGCCCGCTCGTGCACGGTGACCTGGTGGCCGAGGCGGTGCAGGGCGAGGGCGGCTGCCAGGCCGCCGATTCCGCCGCCGATGACGATCGCTTCCATGATCCAACCCCCGGATACTACAGGTGTAGTTTGCTTCCGATGTCGACGATACTACAGATGTAGTGTGGTTTGAGTCGGAGGGAGTTTTGGGTCGGAGGGAGCGGAACCGCGATGATCGGAGCCATGAAGCCCGAGCGCCCGAAGCCCGACCGCCCGACGTTGATCGCCGACACCGCGATCGCACTGATCGGCGATCGCGGGCTGCGCGGGCTGACCCACCGGGCCGTGGACGAGGCCGCCGGACTGCCCACCGGCTCGACCTCCAACCTGGCGCGGACCAGGGCGGCACTGCTGGAGCTGGCGATCACCCGGATCGCCGAGCTGGAGGCACCCGAAGCGCCCACCCCCCTGCCGCCCGGCCAACCGCGCGAGCTGCTCACGGAGTTGACCGGCGGCGCCCTGCACCAGGCGCTCACCACCGGCCGCACGCTCACCATCGCCCGTTTCGAACTCGCCCTGGAAGCCACCCGTCGCCCCGAACTGCGCGCCGTCTACGACAAGTTGGGCGCCGGCTTCCTGGACTTTGCGGCCGCCCTGCTGGCCGGATGCGGCTCGGCGGCACCGGACGCGGACGCCTGCCGGCTGGTCCGCTGGTGCGACGGGGTGCTGTTCAACTCCGCCGTGGGCAGCGGGAGTGAGCACCCGCCGGGGCGCGAGGAGCTGCACGCGGAGGTTGCGCGCTACCTGGGGGCGCTACTGGCAGTCCAGCACTGACGGCGGGCGCCCCCAGAACCCCGAAGTTCCCGCACTGGCGCCCCATCAGGCCTGCTGCCCCTCCAGCCACTCGTCGAACGTGGTCGGCGCGATCCGCGCACCCTCGCCCGGCAGCAGCACGTTGCCCGCCGCCGCCAGGCCGAACGGGCCGTTCCAGGTGGGCCGCAACTTCACCGTGCGGCCGCGTGCCGCCAGCGTGCGGCGGGCCATGTCGACCAGGTCCTCTGTGCCGGGGCCGGCGATGTCGGGGTAGCGGCCTTGCGCATCGCCGGTGGCGAGCTCGGCCAGGATGGCGGCCACGTCGTCGGGGGCGATCGACTGGACCAGCAGCGGGGGGACGAGGGCAGCGCCGTCGTGTTCGGTCCAACTCACCACCAGCTCGGCGAAGTCGTGGAACTGGGTGGCCGGGACGATGGTCCACGGCAGCGGGCCGGCGGCCACCAGGCGTTCCTGTTCGCGCTTGCCCGCGTAGTGGGCGTTGCCACCGCCGCCGATCCGGTCCATGCCGGCGATCGAGAGCAGCACCTGGTGGCGGACACCGGCCCGCTCCCCGGCGGCGAGCAGGTTGCGGGTGGCGGCGCCGAGGTACGCCACCGTCTCGTCGTGGTCGAGCACCGGCGGGCTGATGGCGTCGACGACGGCGGCCACCCCGGCCAGCGCGGTGTCGAGCCCCTCCCCCGTCACCAGGTCCACGCCGAGCGCGCGGCTGATCCGGACGACCTCGTGCCCGTCGCGCTCCAGGGCGGCAGCGGTGCGGGCCCCGATGTTCCCGGTAGCACCGGCGACTGCGATTCGCATGGCTCGTCTCCCCTATCGATCTCTGCCTGATCTGTGCATGAGGCGGACCCGGTGTCATCCGGATCCACGGCCCGAGGCTATCTCGGACTAAACAGATCTGCAATATCTTCAATAGCCTCGCCCCGGCTAAACTGACGGGCATGAAGCTGCCTGTGAGCACCGAGTGGGTCCTGCACTGCACCACCACGCTGGCCCAGCTCGAAACCGGGACGACGGCGTCGGCGGCGCAGCTCGCGCTGTACTTCGACATCCCCGCCCCGTACCTCGCCAAGCAGCTCCAGCCGCTGGTCAAGGCCGGTGCACTGGCCGCGTCGACGGGCCCCCGGGGCGGCTTCCGGCTGGCCCGCCGGCCCGAGGAGATCACGCTGCTGCAGATCGTCGAGGCGGTCGACGGCGCGGCCCCGCCCTATGAGTGCCGGGAGATCCGCCGGCAGGGCCAGGGGGCGCTGTCGCCCGAGCAGTGCCGGCACACCTGCATCCTGGCCGCGAAGATGGCCGAGGCCCACGAGGCCTGGCGGGCCACCCTCGCGGGCACCTCGATCGCCGACATCCTCGCCACGCTCCCGCCGGGCGCGCAGGCTCACGTACGGTCACGCCTGGCGGGGACGGCGCAGGGGACGGCATAGGCGGCAGCACCGTGGCAACGAGCCCGGCCGAGTCTCTCAGGCAGGCTCGCTAGTGTTTATCGACCGCACATCGAGAGGCACCCCACTGATGGCCGAGAAAACCAAGGCACTCCTGCAGCTGTCCAAGGTGAGTCGCAGCTACGACAACCGGATGGCGCTGCATCCGATCAGCCTGTCGCTGGCGGCGGGCGAGTGCGTGGCGCTGCTCGGGCACAACGGCTCGGGCAAGTCGACGCTGCTGCGGGTGGCCGCGGGGCGGGAGCGGCCGACCGCGGGGACGGTGCGGTTCGACGGGCTGCCGATGGACGAGAACGATCCGCGGATCCGGGCCCGGGTGGCGGTGGTCGGCGACACGGTGGCGCACTATCCGGATCTCACGGTCCGCGAGCACCTGCTGCTGGTCGCCGTCGCGCACGGGGTGGCCGACTCGCAGGAGTGGGTGGCCCAGGTCCTTGCCGACCGGCTGCTCACCGAGCGGGCCGACGTGCTGCCGTCGGCGCTCTCCTCGGGCCAGTTGCAGGCACTGCTGCTGGCCTGCGCCCTGGTGCGGCCGCGTGACCTGCTGCTGCTGGACGAGCCGGAGCAGCGCCTCGACCCGGAGGCCAGGCGACAGCTGGCCGAGTTGCTGCGCGGCGAGTTGGCGGACGGCGTGGCGGTGCTGCTGGTCACCCACCACACCGACCTGGCGCGTGAAGTGGCCGACCGGGTAGTGGTGTTGGAGGACGGCCGGGTGCTGGCCGAGGGTCCGGCGGACCAGGCGCTGACCCGGGTGGGTCTGCGGTGACGGCCTCGCAGACCGAAGCGCCCGCGCCCTGGACGGAGGCGGACGACTGGACCCCGGAGGCACTGGCGCTGCTGCGCCGGCTGCGCGCCCCGCACCGGGTGGGCCGGGCCAAGCAGGTCGGGTTCGCGCTCTACTGCGTGCTGCTGGGGCTGGTGATCTGGGGTGGGATGCCGAGCCTCGGGCTGTTCCTGCAGCAGCGGATGGGCGCCGACTACACCGGGCACGGCGGCCAGCTGCTCGCGGCGCTGCCCACCGGGGTGACGGCGGTCGCACTCGGCACGTTCCTCGTCATGCTGCGGGACGCGATGTGGCGCGGGCCCGTGGTGCCGCCGCGGGCCGCGATGGACTGGCTGCTGGCGCATCCGGTGCGGCCCCGGCCGGTGCTGCGGCCGTGGTTCTGGCTGTCCTGCGCGCTGGCCGCCTTTCCTGGGCTGGTCGCGACCTGCGGGGCGATGGTGGCGCTGGGGTTGATGGACCGGGTGGGGCTGGCGGCGGCGTTCGGCTGGTGCCTGGTCGGCGGGCTCGGTGTGCCGCTGCTGGCCACCAGTGCGGCGGTCTGGGTGGAGCGCAGCGACCGGGCCGCGCGCTGGGTGCGCCGGCTGACGCCGGCCGCCGTGCTGGCGGTGCTGGGGCTGGCGGTGCAGTGCGGGTTCGCGGTGGCGGGGCACCGGGTGGGGTGGCTGGAACGCGGTGAGTTGTGGTCGGGGCCGTGGGGGTGGGCCGGGATCGCGGCGCTCGGGCCGACCCATGCGTCCGTGCCCGGTGCCTGGGTGGCGGCGGCGCTGCTGGTCGGCGGCACCGGGGCGGCGCTGGTGCTGGCGGACCGGACGGCGGCGGCCATCCCGCTGCACCGGCTGCGGGAGCGCGCCCGGACCGCCGCCGGCGTGCTGGCCGCGCTGCGCAAGGTCGAGCTGCGAGCCGCCCGGCTGGCCGTCAGCGGCGCCGGCGGGTCGCGGCCGTGGCATCGGCTGCGGCTGCCGGTGCCGCGGCAGAAGTGGCTGATCGTGCCGTGGCGGGACGCGACGGCACTGCTGCGGGCGCCGTCCCGGCTGGGGCGCGCGGTGCTGCTGACCGCGCCCGCGCTGCTCTGCGCGGTGCCGGCGCACAGCACTCGCGGGCTGCCGTCCTGGGTGGCCTCGGGGGCGGCGCTGCTCTTCGGGTACCTGGCGGTGGCGCAGTTGCTGGAGCCGGCCCGGGTGGACACCGACGATCTGCGGCGGTCCTCCTGGTCGCCGTACCGGATCACCGGGTTGATGCTGCGGCACGCGATCGTGCCGGTCGCGCTGGGCGGGTTGCTGGCCGTGGTGGCGGCGCTGGTGGTGACCCTGGCCGGCGGCGGTCCGGCGGTCTGGCTGGCTCCGGTGCTGGTGCCGGCGCTGGTGGCGGCCGGTCTGGTGAACGCCTGCCGGGGCGTGATGCGGCGCGATCTGATCATGTCTCCGGCGGGGGGTGCGGGCGGTGGCACCGGGCCGCTGGTGTTCGCCGCCTGGTATGCGGCGGGGCCGGCGCTGGCGGTGCTGGTGCTGTCGGCGCCGCTGTCGGACGCGCTGCGGGCGGACACCACCACGGCCTGTGTGCCGGTGGGCGCGCTGGCGCTGGCGCTGGCGGCGGTGCTGGGCTACTGGGGCTGGGAGCGGGCGGGGAAGCTGACGGCGCGATAGGTGCATTGTCGTATCGGATGTACGCGCGTATCTTCTGGGCGCCGGTCTTCGTCTGCCGAGAAGGAGTCCTCCATGAGCGCCAGCCCCACCGAGCCCGTCGCCGGCCTGGTCGGCCCGGCCCCGACCGACGTCACCATCCCGCTGCCGCCCAGCTTCGCCACCGTCGAGGAGGAACGGCAGTACCGCAAGGAGCAGTTGGCGGCCGGGTTCCGGCTGTTCGGCAAGTTCGGCTTCTCCGAGGGCGTGGCCGGGCACATCACGGTGCGCGACCCGGAGAACCCGAACTGGTTCTGGGTCAACCCGTTCGGCATGTCGTTCAACATGATCAAGGCCTCGGACCTGCTGCTGGTCGACCACCAGGGCAATCTGCTGGCCGGGCGGCGGCTGGTGAACAAGGCGGCGTTCGTGATCCACTCCGCGGTCCACGCGGCCCGGCCCGACGTGGTCGCGGCGGCCCACTCGCACTCGCTGCACGGCAAGGCGTTCTCCAGCCTGCGCATCCCGCTCGACCCCATCACCCAGGACGCCTGCGCGTTCTACCAGGACCACGGCCTCTACGCGGACTTCCGCGGCGTGGTGACCGAGGCGGAGGAGGGCAAGCGGATCGGTGCGGCGCTCGGCCCGCACAAGGCGGTGATCCTCGCCAACCACGGTCTGCTGACGGTGGGTTCGACGGTGGCCGAAGCGGTCTGGTGGTTCGTGACGATGGAGCGGTCCTGCCAGGCGCAGCTGCTGGCGATGGCCGCCGGCACGCCCCACCTGATCAACCACGACACGGCGCTGCAATCCCGGGAGCAGCTCGGCGGCCCACTGGCCGGCTGGTTCCAGGCGCAGCCGCTGTTCGACCAGATCCTGGCCTCTGACCCGGACCTGGTGGACTGAGCCGATCCCGACGAGAGCGCACCCTGTCCAGGAGCACCACCAGGCGCCGCCCGCGCCCCGGGCGGCGCTGCTGGACGCCGCACTGGGTGCTTTCGCGGAGCACGGTTTCCAGGCCGCGCTACGCTGCCCCCCATGACGATCAAGGCGGTGGTGCTCGACGTCGGCGAGACCCTCACCAGCGACACCCGTTACTGGCGTGACTGGGCCACCTGGCTCGGCGTCCCCGCGCACACCATGTCCGCACTCGTCGGCGCCGTCCTCGCTCAAGACCTGGACAACGCCGAGGCGATCCGCCTGATCCGCCCCGACTTCGATGTACCTGCGGAGTGGGAGCTGCGGCGTGCCGCTGGCCACGACGAGTACCTCGACGAAACCGACCTGTACCCAGATGCCCGGGCTGCCCTCCAGCGACTCAAGGACACCGGGATCTGGGTAGGGGTGGCCGGCAACCAGAACGTGCGTGCAGGCGAGTGCCTCCGGCGGCTGCTGCTGCCCGTCGACGGGATCGCCACCTCCGCTGAGTGGGGCGTCGCCAAGCCGTCGCCGAGTTTCTTCCAGCACCTCATCGACTGGGTCCCGGCTCAGCCACATGAGACTGTCTACGTGGGCGACCACCCGGCCAACGACATCACCCCGGCTCGGAGCGCCGGGCTCCGCACCGCGCACATCCGCCGCGGCCCGATCGGCTACCTGCGGTCCGCGCCCGACGCCGAGTGGACAGTCAACTCGCTCGCCGAGCTGGCGGATCTGCTGACCCAATCAGTATGAAGAAGCACACCATGGTGGAACGCTGAAGCACTTCTGGTCCCTGGGCCATATGGACCCGGGTACCGTCCCGAGTAGTCGGCACGGAACGGAGTCCAGTATGCCCAGCGCCGTCCTGCTCGGATACCGAATCGCTACAGCCCGCGCGCTTGCCGGCCTGACACGAAGCCAGGTGTCCGAAGCGTCGGGCGTGTCCGTGAGCATGCTTCGCAAGCTGGAGAGCGGCGAGCGCAGCCCGAGCGACGCGGTGCTGGACGTGCTGGCCGAAACGCTGGGCACTACGGCTGACGAGTTGCTCGGAGGCCCGGGCCGGACCGACAGCCGCGTTCACCGAGCGATCCCGGCCGTTCAAAGCGCCATTGCCACATACGATCTGCCGGATGACGGCCCGATCAGGCCGACCGAGGCCCTGATTCTGGGAGTTGACGAGCTGACGCACCACCGTGTCAACTCCCGCTACGGCCAACTCGCCGAGCAGGTACCGCCGCTACTGGAGGAGCTGTTCCGCGCCCTGGACACGGCAACCGGTGGCCACCGACGGCGCGTCGCCCATCTCCTGACGCTCGCACTCCGAGCAGCGGACGCTGTTGCCTACAAGTTCGGCTACACCGACTTGTCGGCGCGGCTCATCGGGCTGATGCACTGGGCAGCAGACTTCGCCGAGGATCCGGCGCTGCTCGCTGCCGCAGCCTATGTGCGAATCGAGATCTACTTCGCCTCGGACCGACTAAGTCAGGGCCTCCGGTCGGTTGAGACCGCCCTCGACGCAATGCCGCCACTCAACACGGTCACCCAGGTAGCGTCGGCTGCGGCTCTACACATGAGGGCGGCCGTAGTCGCTGGCCGGATGCGCAACGCCGACCAGGCCCGCGACCACCTCTCACTCGCCGAACTCCTAGTCCGGCAGGTGCCGGAGCGCCTGTACGACGGAACCGCAGTCGGCCCGGACTCCCTGCGGATTCACCAACTGGCGGTCGCCGTCGAACTTGCAGACCCAGCCGATCTCGACCGCGCGATGGCCGGGGCCAACCGCTGGGAACCTCCGCGAACTCTGGCAGCCGAGCGCCGCTCGCACTACTACATCGATCTCGGCCGCGCGCAGATGCAGTTGGGACAGCGCGAGCACGCCCTTGAGTCGTTGCAGGTCGCACGGCGCATCGCGCCCCAGCATGTGCGGGAGCACGGCCAGGTGAGGGCTCAGCTGGCGACAATGCTGAGGCTGTCCCGAGGCCGGAACGAGGAGTTGCGGGCCTTTTGCCGGTGGACCCGTGCTGTCTGAGCGAGTGTCACAGGGTGTGTCACTTCGGCCCTTTCGGGCGGCCGATCATCCCTGTATGACTACGCGACCCGATCCACTTGAGCTCACCAACGACGAGTTCGCCTGTCCTTTCGACCAGGCCGTCGCCCTCTCCGAGCTGCGCTCCCTCGGGCGCTCGCTGGACCATCTGGTCACCTCCCGCACCGGCGCGACCGAGCGCGAGCTGGACGCCACGCTCCTCCTGATGAAGCAGGTGCACCTCGGAATCGTTATCAACCTCACCGCCTAGCCCGGCGGTCTGCATGCCCCACCGTCGGTGGGCGGGACCACCGCCATAGACCCCCGCGCGGTCGAGCTTGGGGAAGAGGCCACGCGGGCGGCCCGCCGCGGTCGTCGCACTGTGCACGGCGTCCGACCGGGGCGGGCCACCACCCCCACAGGGGGAGATCTACCTGCACAGGAGCACTCATGTCTCTCGTTCCCTTGCTCACATATGCCGTTGACGGGCCGTCCGATCCCGACGACGAGGACACCCTCACCGCCCTCGTCGTCCGCGCCACCGTGGGCACGGCCCGCCATCGCCTCCGTGACCACCTCACCGCCCACGGTCTGGACCCCGACGACGCCTGCCTGGTCCTGTCCGAACTGCTCGGCAATGCCTTGCTGCACGGCGGCGAGACCGCCGCCGTAGCCTGGCGACTGTCCGGCGACCGCCTCCGCATCGGCGTTGCCGACACCGCCGCCCTCAGCCTCCCGGTCATCCAGGACGCCTGTACCCGCGAGGGCGGCCGCGGCCTGCTCCTCGTCGAGCAACTCGCCCATTCCTGGGGCGTACGGCCACTCGGTGCCCTCGGCAAGGAAGTCTGGTGCAACCTGGAGGTCAAAGCTGCCTGACCGGCGGCCTCCAACGCTCTCGGCATACGGAATTCGCGCTCACTGAACGGCCCTAGCGGCGCGGCCTTACCCATGGTTCGCCCCGATCCCGGTCCTGCCTAGACTGGACCGACAGAAATCCGGCCAACTGCGGGGCCACGAAGCGCGCGGGCGACAGGTGCGACAGCAACAACTGGCACCAGGGCGGCCCCACCAGCCGCCCAACGGACAGGCCTCCATGGGAGTGGCGCTTCCTACCGCCCCTGCTGGGCGCTCACTACGAGGAGGGACGGATGGCGCGGCCGCGCATCGCCGTGTTCGGCGCCGGGAGTGTGGGCTGCTATCTGGGCGGCCATCTCGCGGCGCACGCCGACGTCACGCTGATCGGCCGGCCGTCCGTGCTGGACGCGCTGGCCGACGGGCTCACCCTCTCCGGCGGCGACCGGCCGCCCCGGACGGTGCCGCCCGGGGCGTTCACGGTGGCGACCGATGCGGCGGCGGCCGCCGGGGCGGACTACGTGCTGGTCGCGGTGAAGAGCGCCGCCACCGCGGCGGCCGCCGAGGAGTTGGCGCAGGTGCTGGGCGAGCGGCCCGCCGTGGTGGTCAGCTTCCAGAACGGCCTGCACAACCCGGCGGTGCTGCGGGCTGCGCTGCCGCGGCAGACGGTGCTGGCGGGCATGGTGCCGTACAACGTGCTGCAGACCGTGCCGGGCACCTTCCACCGGGGCACGGCGGGGGCGCTGATGGTGCAGGACGAGCCGGCGGCGGCCGCCCTGGTGGCCGCGCTGACGGCGTCGGGGCTGGCGGCCCGGACGGCGGTGGACATCGAGGCCATTCAGCGGGCCAAGCTGCTGGTCAACCTCAACAACGCGATCAACGCGCTGTCCGGCCTGCCGCTGCGGGAGCAGCTCGGTCAGCGGGCGTTCCGGCGCTGCCTGGCGCTCTGCCAGCTGGAGGGGCTGGCGGCGTTCCGGGCAGCGGGGCTGCCGGTGGCGCGGCTGGGGCCGTTCCCGGCGCCGGTCACGGCCCGGGTGCTGGGGCTGCCGGACCGGGTGTTCCAGCGGCTGGCGGCGGCGAGTCTGCGGGTGGACGACCAGGCCCGGTCCTCGATGTGGGAGGACCTGCGGCGGGGGCGGCCGACCGAGATCGGCAGCCTGCAGGGCGAGATCGTGGATCTGGCCGCCGAGCACGGTCTGACCGCCCCGGCCAACGCCCGGCTGCTGGAGCTGGTCCGGGCCGCGGAGCGGGCCGAGCCGGGCCACGCGCGCCAGTGGTCCGGGGCGCAGTTGCTCGCCGAGGTCCGCGCGGTACGCTGACCCGGACAAGATCGACTGGGGGAGCGAGCGGGCATGGGCAGCACGACGGCCGAGCAGTGGTTCCGGTGCCTCACGCCGCCGACGGCTACTCCCCGACTGCGGCTGCTCCTGTTCCCGCACGCGGGCGGCGCAGCCGGCTACTTCCGTGCGTGGGGCCAGGCCGTCCCGGCCGGCGTGGAGGTGCTGGCGGTGCGCTACCCGGGCCGGGAGGACCGGTTCCGGGAGCCGCTGATCGGCTCGGTCGCCGGGCTGGCCGCCCCGATCGCCGAGGCCTGCGCCTCGCTCACCGATGCGCCGCTGGCGTTCTTCGGCCACAGCATGGGCGCCATGGTGGCCTATGAGACGGCGCGCCGACTGGCCGGCCACTCGACGCTGCGCGCCGTGTTCCTCTCCAGCCGCCCCGCTCCCGGCCATGAGATCAAGCGCGGCCTGGCGAACGTCACCGAGGCCGAGCTGATCGCCGATCTCACCGAACTGGGCGGCACCGACGCCGAGTTCCTCAAGTACCCGGAGCTACTGGAGCTGATCCTGCCGGTGCTGCGGAACGACTACTCGGTGGTGGACGGCTACCGTCCGGAACCGGGCGCCGCACCCCTGGAGCTGCCGGTGATCGGCTACTTGGGCGACGCCGAGCGGTATGTGGACGAGGCGGGAGTGGCTGCCTGGGCCGAGCGGACCAACGGCCCGTTCGCGCTGCGCTCGTTCACCGGTGGGCACTTCTATCTCGCCGACCACACCCAGGAGTTGCTTGGCGACATGCTCGGGCGGCTGGGAATTCGATAACGGTCGGCGCCGCCACCGGCAAGCATCACGACCGATCGGTCGGTCGGGGCACGAATTTGGCGTTCGCACCGTTGACCGCAACTTGCCAACTCTGCTTTGCTTCACGGCAGCGAACGGCGCATCAACTGCCCTACGGTTGCGGACCGTTGCCGCGACCCGCAAGTTTTGCTCCCCCCACTCGCGCGGTGTGAACCCCAAACAGCCGCGTCCCTAGGCTCAGTGCCATCCAGCACGCCAGGCCGGACCCATGCGTCACGCGGGCCGGCTCCTCAAGTGCGCCTCTCGCAGTCGACCCCACAGAGCCGACCGTCCGTGCCCACCAGGCACGTTGACGGTCTGCAGGAGAGAGGATTCCCCCCACAGATGGGTACTCCCCAGATCCGCGGTGCCGCCAGAGCGGCCCTGACCGGCGTAGCGGCACTGTCGCTGATCACCGGTGTCGCCATGACCGCGGCCGCGTCTCCGGCCAGCACCTCGTCGGCCACCAGCCAATCGGTCGCGAACCCCTACAACCCGTCGTACAACCACTCGTACCGGCACGGGGTCATCCCGACCATTCAGCAGAACTCCAAGATGAAGTCGTGGGACGCCGGCCACCCGGCCGCGACCGCGGCCACCGGCCCGGAGACGCTGTCCTACGGCGGCGCCATCGACGGCGTCGGCGTGAACAGCGGCCACGCCAAGGTCTACCTGGTGTTCTACGGTAGTCAGTGGGGCTCACAGAGCACCGACAGCAACGGGAACGCCCAGTTCTCCGGCGACGCGGACGGCGCGGCCGGCGCGGCCCAGCAGATGTTCAAGGGCATCGGCACCAACAACGAGCTCTGGTCGGCCGACCTGACCCAGTGGTGCGACGGCCCCAACGTGGCCTCCGGGGCGACCAGTTGCCCGTCGAACGCCAACTTCATCCCGTACCAGACCGGCGGCGTGCTGTCCGGCGTCTGGGAGGACACCTCGGCCGCCTCACCGAGCGCCGCGAGCGGCAACCAGCTGGGCCAGGAGGCCGTCAAGGCGGCGGCCCACTTCGGCAACACGGCGTCGGGCTCCAACCGCAACGCGTACTACGTGATCATGTCGCCGACCGGGACCAACCCGGACAGCTACCAGGGCCAGTACTGCGCCTGGCACGACTACACCGGTGACTCCTCGCTCACCGGCGGCGCGGTCAACTCGCCCTACGGCGACATCGCGTTCAGCAACCAGCCCTACAACATGGACTCGGGCTCGGGCTGCGGCGTCGGCTTCGTCAACTCACCTGGTACCCTTGATGGTTGGACCATCACCCTGGGCCACGAGTGGCACGAGATGATGTCCGACATGAACCCGGCCGGCGGCTGGACCAACCACGTCTCGGGCAGCTCGTTCAACGGTCAGGAGAACTCCGACGAGTGCGCCTGGCTCTCCCCCGGCACCACGGGCGGCGCGGCCAACATCTCGTTCGGCTCGTTCGGCACCTACCCCGAGCAGGCCAGCTGGTCCAACGACACCAACGCCTGCGCGATCTCGCACCCGATCGTCAACGGCGGTGGCGGCGGCGGCAACACCGTCACGGTGACCAACCCTGGCAGCCAGAGCGGCACCGTGGGCACCGCGGTCAACCTGCAGATCAGCGCGAGCGACTCGGGCTCGGGCCAGACCCTGACCTACTCGGCCAGCGGCCTGCCGGCCGGCCTGTCGATCAGCTCCTCGGGCGACATCACCGGCACCCCGACCACCGCGGGCACCTCCTCGGTCACCGTGACCGCCAAGGACAGCACCGGCGCCTCCGGTAGCGCGTCGTTCAGCTGGACCGTCTCCGGCTCCGGCGGCGGTGGCGGCGCCATCACCAACGGCGGCTTCGAGACCGGCAACCTGACCGGCTGGACCTCCAGCGGCAACACCAGCGTGACCAGCTCGGCCGCCCACAGCGGCAGCTACGGCGCGATGGTCGGCTCGGCCAACCCGAGCAACACCTCCTCCATCGCGCAGACCTTCACCGCCCCGAGCGGCTCCAGCAAGCTGTCCTTCTGGTACAGCAACACCTGCCCGGACACCGTGACCTACGACTGGGCCACCGCCACCCTGAAGGACAACACCACCGGCACCACCACCACGGTGCTCGCCAAGACCTGCGCCGCCACCTCGGCCTGGGTCAACAAGACGGCCAACGTCACCGCCGGCCACAGCTACACCCTCACCCTGACCAACAAGGACGACAACTACCCGGGTGACCCGACCTACACCTACTACGACGACGTGACCGTCTCCTGACGATCACTCAGCTCACCCCCGGAGGGCCGTGGCGACTCGCCACGGCCCTCCGGCCCGTCCGGCGCCAGGTCCACCCCCACCTCTGGATACACTCCGCGAGGTGACGATTACTCGGAGCACTGCGCTCGCCCTCGCGTGCTGGCTCGCGCTCACCCCAGCAGCCGTGGCGGCGCCCGCTGCGGATGACCCGGTCTTCCCCGGGCTCGGCAGTACCACCTATGACGCGCTCGACTACCACCTGGCGTTCGACTACCAGGAGGCCGACCGGACGGTGGCGGCCACCGCCGTGATCACCGCGCGCAGCCGCCAGCGCCTCGACAGCCTCGATCTGGACGCCCTCGGCCTCGCGGTGCACGGCGTCACCCTGGACGGCCGGCCAGCTCAATTCAGCGCGCACAACGAGAAGTTGACCGTCACCCCGGCCCGTGCCGTGCGCGCCGGCGACCCGTTCACCGTGCGAGTCGACTACACGGCCGATCCACGCGCCAAGCTGCCGCACACCGGCTGGGTGCCGACCGCCGACGGCTTCGCACTGGCCGGCCAGCCCATCAGCGCGCACACCGTCTTCCCGTGCAACGACCGACCGGACGACAAGGCCTCGTTCAGCGTCTCGGTCACCACTCGGGACGGACTGCTCGGGGTGACCGGCGGGCTGCCGACCGGGAGCAGCGAGCACGACGGGCGCACCACCCGCCACTACCGCTACCGCGAGCCGATGGCCACCGAGCTGCTCCAAGTCGCGGTCGGCGACTACGTGCTGAATGTGCATCGCGGGCCGGACGGCCTGCCACTGCGCGATGTGGTGCCGGCCGCGCGACTGGGGGCACTGAAGCCGGCACTCGATCTGATCCCTGATCAGATTGCTTGGGCAGAAGGGCAGTTGGGCCCATTCCCGTTCGAGACCTACGGACTGCTGCCAGTGGACACCGACGCGCCCGACGCCTTCGGCTTCACCGGTCTGGAGACCCAGACCCTGACGCTCTACAAGCCCGGCTTCCTGACCCAGGCCGAACCGCTGATCGGCTCCCACATGATGCACGAACTGGTGCACTCCTGGTTCGGCGACAGCGTGACGCCGCGCAGCTGGGCCGACCTGTGGCTGAACGAGGGGCACGCCGACTACTACGGCCTGCGCTACCGCTACGAGCGCGGCTGGTCGGATTCGCCCGGCGTGACCTCGATGGAGGACCGGATGCGGGCCAGCTACGCCGAGGGTGACCAGTGGCGCCACGACTGGGGTCCGGTGGCGGAACCGGCCGCCGCCGACCTGTTCGCGGAGCAGCGCTACCTCGGCGGGGCGCTGGTGCTCTACGCCCTGCACGAGAAGGTCGGGGACGAGGCCTTCCGGCGGATCGAGCGGGCGTTCCTGGCGCGCTACCGGTACGGGGTGGCCGGCACGCAGGACTACATCGCCATCGCCTCCGCCGTGGCCGGCCAGGACTTGTCGGGCTTCATCAGCGACTGGCTCCACGGCACCCGGACGCCACCGATGCCGGGTCACCCGGACTGGCGGGTGCAGCCGGTACGGCCGGTGCAGCCGGTACGGCCGGTTAGCTGATCAAGCGCTTACTGATCAGGTGACTTCCTGCTCAGCCCAGATGACCTTGCCGCTCGCGGTGTAGCGGGTGCCCCAGCGTTCGGCGAACTGGGCGACCAGGAAGAGCCCGCGCCCGCCCTCGTCGGACTCGGCGGCGTAGCGCAGGTGCGGGGAGGTGCTGCTGCCGTCGGACACCTCGCAGGTCAGCATCCGGTCGTAGAGCAGCCGCACGGTGATCGGCTCGCCGCCGTAGCGGATCGCGTTGGTGAGCAGTTCGCTGAGGATCAGCTCGGTGGTGAAGGTCTGCTCGTCCAGGCCCCAGATCTCCAGTTGGCGGGTGACCGCGGCCCGCACCTCGCGCACCGCGGCCGGGTCGGCGAGCACCCCCCACTGCGCCACCCGGTCGGGGGGCAGGGCGCGGGTGCGGGCGACTAGCAGCGCGACGTCGTCGGTGGGGTGGCCGGGCAGCAGCGCGGCCAGCACCGTCTCGCAGGTCTGCTCCGGATCCGGGCCGGAGCGCTGGAGGGCCTGGCGCAGCAGCTCCAGGCCGGTCTCCAGATCACGGCGGCGGTCCTCCAGCAGGCCGTCGGTGTAGAGCACCAGTCGGCTGCCCTCGGCCAGCTGCAGTTCCACCGCCAGGAACGGCAGCCCGCCGACGCCGAGCGGCGGTCCGGCGGGGATCTCGGGGAACTCGACCGAGCCGTCCGGGTGCACCACGGCGGGTGGCGGGTGGCCGGCCCGGGCGATCGCGCACCGGCGGGTCACCGGGTCGTAGACGGCGAACAGGCAGCCGGCGCCGGTCACCGCGTCGCTGCTGCCGGGCTCCTGGCGCTGCTCCTGGTCGAGCCGGGAGACCAGCTCGTCCAGGTAGGAGAGCAGCTCGTCGGGCGGCAGGTCGAGCATCGCGAAGTTGTACACGGCGGTGCGCAGCCGGCCCATGGTGGCAGCCGCGTGCAGACCGTGCCCGACCACGTCGCCGACCACCAGCGCGACCCGGGCGCCGGGCAGCGGGATCAGGTCGAACCAGTCGCCGCCCACTCCGGCCTGGGCCGGCAGGTAGCGGGAGGCGACCTCCAGGGCGTTCTGCTCGGGCAGGCCCTGGGGCAGCAGGCTGCGCTGCAGGGCCACCGCCATGCCGTGCTCACGGGTGTAGCGGCGGGCGTTGTCGATGCAGACGGCGGCCCGGGCGCCGAGCTCCTCGGCCAGCGAGAGGTCGTCCGGTTCGTAGCGCGCCGAGTCGCCGGACCGCCAGAACTTGGCGATGCCCAGCTGCACCCCGCGCGCTCGCAGCGGTACCCGGATCACCGAGTGCGCGCCGGTGGCCAGCACGGCGGCGGACCGCTGCGGATCCTGGGCCTGCCATTCGGGCGAGTTCGGCAGGTCGGTGTCGAGCACCGCCCGGCCGGCGCCCAGGCTGCGGCCCTGCGGTGAGGCGCGCTGCACGGTGATGGTTTGGCCGACCGGGTAGTACGCCTCCGGGTCGAGCGACTCGGCGCCGTACAGCGCCACCCGTTCCATCTGCAGGCTGTCCTCGGGGGCCGGCTCCTCGCCGGTCAGCACCGGCTCGGCGAGGTCCACCGTGACCACGTCGGCGAACCGCGGCACGGCCACCTCGGCCAGTTCCTCGGCGGTGCGGGTGACGTCGAGGGTGGTGCCGATGGCCACCGAGGCGTCGTAGAGCAGGGTGAGGCGGCGGCCGGCGGCCTCGGCCCGGTCGGAGGCGGTGTGCAGTTCGGTGGAGTCGCGCAGGGTGACCACGCTGCCGGGCGGGCCGCCGGCCTCGTCGGTGGTCCGGATGTTGACCACCAGCAGCCGGCCCTGGCTGACCAGCACCTCGTCGTTGACGGCACGCCCCGAGGTGAGCAGGTCGGTGGCGCGGTGGTCCAGCCCGAGGTCGGTGACCGCCCGGCCCTCGGCGTCGACGGGCAGGCCGAGCAGTCGGCGGGCCTCGTCGTTGGCGAGCAGCAGGGTGTCGGGGCCGCGCTTGGCCGCGCCGATGATCAGTACGCCCTCGCGGACCGCGTGCAGCACGGCGTCGTGGTGCTCGTACATCCGCGTCATCTCGATCGGGCCGAGCCCGCGGGTCTGGCGGCGCAGCCGGCGGCTGGCCAGCGCGGTGCCGATGGTGGCCAGGAGCAGCGCGCCGCCCGCCGCGCCGAGCACCAGCGGCAGCTGGTTGTCCACCACGTTGGTGACCTTGCTGATGGTGATGCCGGCGGAGACCGCGCCGACGATCGTGCCGTCGGTGTCGTGCACCGGGACGATGGCCTGCTCCAATCGGCCGATGGTGCCGTTGATCTGTTCGGTCACCACCTGGCCGTGCAGCGCCGGCTGGTAGTTGCCGACGAACTTCTTGCCGATCCGGTCGGGTAGCGGATGGGTGAGGCGGATGCCGTCGGTGTTGATCACCACGATGAAGTCGACGCCCGAGGCGACCCGGGCGGCCTCGGCCTTGGGCTGCAGGATCGCCGTGGGGTCAGGCGTCTTCATCGCCGCGGCGGTGCCGGGCGCGTTGGCGAAGGTCTGGGCGACGGCGACCGAGCGGTTGCGGGCCTCCTTGGTGCTGTCGTAACTCGCTTGCAGCACCAGGGCGGTCACCGCCGCCACCACCAGTAGCAGCACCACCAGCACCTGGAGCGCGAATACCTGCCCGGCCAGGCTGCGCACCCGCGCCCGCTTCATCCGGGCCATGGGCCCATATCTACGCCGAATCGCGCGCGGGGGCCACCGGGGCTCGGCTACACCGAACCGCGCGCGAGGTCACCGGGGCCCGGGCCTCCCCCACGGATCGCCCGGGCCCCGGGCACCCGCCTCCCGCTCAGCCGCGGAAGTCCGCATGGCGCTCCGGACTCGCCTCGGCCAGCGCCTTGGTGACCTCCGGGACGCCGGCCCGCAGGCCGTAGGCCGGGGTGCCGGGCTGCTGGCGCCAGGAGTCGTCGAGCCCGCCGGCGTCCACCGTGTCGAAGCCGATCTCCTCGATCAGGGCCCGCACGGTCTGCTTGGCCGCCGCGTCGTCGCCGGCCACCGGGAGGGCGAGCCGGTCCGGATCGCCGGCCGGGCGCGGCCGCTCCAGGAAGTCCTGGGCGTAGGTGCTGTTGAAGGCCTTGACCACCGGGTGGCCGAGGTGGCTCTCGGTCCAGCGGCTCTCGGTCAGGCCGTCGTCCTCGATCCCGGCGATCCGGCCGTCGCGCTGCGGGTAGTAGTTGCCGGTGTCGACGACGACCAGGCCGTCGGCCGCGCCCGCGAAGACGCCCTCGGGCAGGCTCGGCACGGCCTTCAGCGGGATGGTGACCACGACCAGTTCGGCGCCCTTGGCGACCTCGGTGACCGGCACCGCGGTGGCGCCGGTCTCGGCGGCCAGCTCGGTCAGGGTCTGCGGGCCGCGCGAGTTGGCCACCGCCACCTGGTGGCCGAGGGCGGTGAACCGCCGGGTGAGATTGCCGCCGATGTTTCCGGCGCCGATGATGCCGATCTTCATGGTGCGCTCCTCGGGTGCTGCGCGGCGGCTGCGGCCGCAGTGCTCGGTGATCGTCAACCGCCGCTCCCGGGAGGCTATTTCCACCTAGCCGCAGAATTTTTGAAGTCAGATTTTCAGATCGGAACGTGGATCGCTGGAACGTGCGGACGCCACACTCAGAACTTCAGCGGTAGCACCTCGAAGGAGGCCGCGAACCGGGTGCCCAACCGCGAGCCGTTGCCCCGGCTCATCGACTCCAGGAACTCCCGGGCATCACCCATTTGGCCGCCCAGCCCGGCCAGGTAGGCGGCGTGCGCCTCCAGCGAGGCGACGCCGGCCTCGAAGTAGTCGGTGGTGTCCACCCCGTGCTCGCCGACCGGGGAGGCGGCGGCCCAGAGCTGGCGCACGCCGTCCCAGGGCTGGTGCCCCTCCTCCAGCAGTTCGCGGAAGACCCAGCGGTTGCCGGCATCGCGGATCGCGTCCAGGGTGGCCCGGCCGGCGGCGATGTGGTCGGCCTGGTTGGGCACCGTACCGCCGTAGGTGTCGCGGAAGTTGGTGGTGATCACGATCTCCGGGCGGTGGCGGCGGATCAGCCGGGCGATGTCGCGGCGCAGCGGCAGCCCGTACTCCAGCACGCCGTCGGGGTGGTGCAGGAACTCCACGGTGTCCGCCCCGACCAGGGCGGCCGAGGCGATCTGCTCGGCCTCGCGCAGCGGCCCGCTCTCGGCCGGGTCGATCCCGTCGATGCCGGCCTCGCCGCTGGTCACCATGGCGTAGACGACGGTCTTGCCCTGGGCGGTCCAGCGGGCCACGGCCGCCGCCGCGCCGTACTCCATGTCGTCCGGGTGGGCGACCACGGCGAGGGCGCGGTCCCAGTCCTCGTCGAGGGGCTGGAGCGGGGGCAGGGCGGGCTCGGACATGGCGGCACTCCTTGGATCTGATCAGCTGTCAGGACCGTCATACCATCCTCCGGGCCCGCCCTGCGGCTCAGCGACTGGCGGTCGGGTGCAGCTCGTGCACGGTCGCCTCGGCTGCCTCAGCCGACTCGGTCACCTCGGCCGACTCGCCCGACTCGGTGCGGCGCCGCAGCCGCTCGCCCTCGATGTCGAGGTCGGGCAGCAGCCGGGCCAGCCGGCGCGGCAGCCACCAGGCGGCGTGCCGGGTGAGGGCGAGCACGGCCGGCACGAAGGTCATCCGGATCACGAAGGCGTCCAGCGCCACCCCGATCGCCAGAGCGAGGGCGATCTGCTTGAGCATCATGCTGTCGGTGCGCAGGAAGGCGGCGAACACCGAGATCATGATCAGCGCGGCGGCGGTGACCACCCGGGCGCTGTACCGGGCGCCGTCGTGCACGGCGCGCAGCGGCTGGCGCTTGTGCACATAGGCCTCGCGGATCCGGGAGACCAGGAAGACCTCGTAGTCCATGGCCAGCCCGAACAGCACCGCCAGCAGGATGATCGGCAGCACGCTGCTCACCGGTCCGGCCTTGTCCACCCCGATCAGCTGGTCGAAATGGCCCCACTGGAAGACGCCGACCACGGCGCCGAGGGTGGCCGCGATGGAGAGCAGGAACCCGACCGCCGCCTTCAGCGGGACCACCAGCGAGCGGAACACCAGGAGCAGCAGGAGCAGCGACAGGCCCACCACCACCAGGGCGAACGGGACCAGCGCGGCGTTGAGCTTGGCGGAGACGTCGATAGTGATCGCGGTGGTGCCGGTGACGCCGACGGTCGCACCGGTCTGCTGCTGGATCGTGGCGGCGTCGCCGCGGATCGCGGAGACCAGGTCCTTGGTCGACTGGTCGGCGGGGCCGCCGGTCGGGACCACCTGGATCAGCGCACTGTGGGTGGCCGGGTCGGACTGCGGGGCGCTGACCGCCTTGACGCCGGGCAGCGCCTTGATCGAGTCGACGATCTCGTGGGTGGCCGCGGTCGGGTCGGTGCTGTGCGAGGTGTCGGCCAGCACCAGCAGCGGGCCGTTGTAGCCGGGGCCGAACTCCCTGCTGATCCGGTCATAGGCAAGGCGCTGCGAGGAGTGGGCGGGCGCGGTGCCGTTGTCGGGCAGCGCCATCCGCAGGCTGTGGGCCGGCCAGGCGAGGGCTCCGACGGCGGCCAGCACCAGGCCGAGGGTGACCAGCGGGCGGCGGGTGACCAGGCGGAACCAGCGCTCCCCGGCGTTGGCCGGGCGGCCGTCGCTGCGGGTCAGGGCCTGCTCGCGGCGCATCGCCCGGGAGCCCTGGCGGGGCTTCAGCCGGGCGCCGGCGAAGCCGAGCAGCGCCGGCAGCAGGGTGGTCGCGACCAGCACGGCGGTGAGGACCGCACCGGCGGCGCTCAGGCCCATCACGGTCAGGAAGGGGATGCCGACCACCGAGAGGCCGACCATGGCGATCACCACGGTCAGACCGGCGAAGACCACCGCGCTGCCGGCGGTGCCCACCGCCAGCGCGGCCGACTCCTCGGGGTCGGCGCCGTGCGCGAGTTGGGCGCGGTGCCGGCTGACGATGAAGAGGGCGTAGTCGATGCCGACCGCCAGTCCGATCATCAGGGCCAGGCTGCGGGCGGTGCTGGAGATGGTGGTGACGCCGGCCAGGGCGAGCACCCCGGCGATCGCGGTGGCCACCCCGGCCAGCGCGCTGAGCAGCGGCAGACCGGCGGTGACCAGCGAGCCGAAGGTGAGGCTCAGCACCAGCAGGGCGATGCCGAGGCCGATCACGTCGCTGGCGCCGTCGCTGCCCTTGAGGGCGGTGGCCGCGTTGCCGCCGACCTGGACGTCGAGACCGGCCTGGTCGGCGCCGGCGACCGCGGTCTTCAGCTTGGGGATCGCGTCCGACTGCAGACCGCTGGCCTTGACCTCGTACTGCACCTGGGCGATCGCGGTGGAGCCGTCGGCGGAGACGTTGTGCGCGGCCATCGGGTCGACCACCTTGGCCACCTGGGGCGCGGACCGGGCGGCGGCGACCGCGTTGTGGATCGCGGCCTGCTCCTGCGGGTCGGTGACCTTGTGCCCGGCCGGGGCGGTGAAGACCACCTGGGCGCTGGTGCCGGAGTAGGCCGGGAAGTCGGTCTTCATCCGGTCCAGCGCCTGCTGCGACTCGGAGCCGGGGATGGTGAAGGTGTCGTCGAGCTTGCCGGAGCCACCGAAGGCGAGCATGCACCCGACGACGGCGGCTATCACCGCGAGCCAGAGTGCTAGGACGCGTCGCCGGTGGCGGTAGGCGAGCCGTCCGAGGCGATAGAGCAGGGTCGGCATGGCGGGGAGGCTCCAGTCTGGAGGTGCGAAAAACTGGCAGGGCTGCCACATTAACAAAGTGGCAGGACTGCCAACTTTCACCACCGGGCCGACGGCCCTGAGATGATCGACGGGTGGAGACCAGCGAAGAACCCGGACGCCGCGAACAGAACCGCCTGCGCACCCACAACGCCCTGGTGCAGGCCGCCACCCGGCTGTTCCAGGAGCAGGGGTACGAGGCGACCACGGTGCGCGACATCGCGGCCGCCGCCGGGGTGGGCGAGCGCACCTTCTTCCGCTACTTCCCGTCCAAGGAGAGCCTGGTGGTGCAGCAGGTCCGGGAGACCATCCCGCTGCTGGCCGCCGCGATCCGCAAGCGCCCGGTCGAGGAGCCGCCGCTGGTCGCGCTGCGCGAGGCGGTCCTCGACCTGGCGACCTGGCACCACACCACCCCGGCGATGCTGCTGGTCGGCCCGCAGCCGCTCTCCCCCGACCTGACCAGCCGGGGCGGCCGGTTCATCCTGTTCGACCTGGAGGAGGCGGTCGTCGGGGCCATCCTCGACCGGTCCGGCATCCCCGAACCCGAGCTGCCCGACCGGCTGCGCGCCGCCGCGCTGGGCCGCGCCGGGGTGGCCGCGCTGCGCTCCGTCCGGCTCACCTACTCCCGGCTGCCCGAGGCCCAGAAGCACGACGTGGACCTGATCGAGCTGGTCCGGATCGCCTTCGCCGCCCTCGGGGTCTGACGGGGCGTCAAGACGGTGCGTCAACTCGCAGGTTGCGGACAGGCCATCACCGGACGAACCAGCGGAAACCGGTTTGAGTAGAATCCGCCCCGGGCGCGGTCAGCGACGCCTGTGCCCTCCCTGTTACCGACTCCCTGAGGGAGACAGATGCGCGACCTGACCATCGGCGAGTTCCTGCGGCAGCTGGGGGCGCGGGTGCCGGCCCCGGGCGGTGGGGCGAGCGCCGCCCTGCACGCGGCGCAGAGTGCCGCCCTGCTGTGCATGGTGGCCCGCTACACCACCGGCGAGCGCTACGCCGACGTACAGGACGCGATCGCCCGGATCCTCGCCGAGGCCGAGGAGCTGGGCGCCACCGCGCTGCGCCTCGCCGAGGAGGACGCGGCCGCCTTCACCGCCGTCACCGACGCCTACGGGCTGCCCAAGGGCACCCCCGAGGAGAAGGCCGCCCGCTCGGCCGCGATCGCGGGTGCCCTGGTCGGCGCCGCCCAGCCGCCGGCCGACACCATCGCCGCGGCCCGCCGCCTGGTCGCGCTCGGCGAGGAGCTGGCGCCGATCGGAAACCGCAATGTGCTCACCGACGTCGCCGCCGCCACCGAGGCGGCCCGTGCCGCGGCCACCACCGCCCGGGTGAACGTCGAGATCAACCTCGGCGGGATCAAGGACGAGGCGGCCCGGACCGAGCTGCTCGCCGCCATCGCCGATGTCGACCGGATCGCCGCCGCGGCCGAGGCCGTCACCACCGCGGTGCGAAAGGAGATCACCAAGTGACCGCGACCGAGCTGAAGGGTGGCCCGCTGGCCACTCAGATCCGTGCCGACGTCGCCGAGCGCGCCGCCAAGCTGACCGAGCAGGGCCGCACCCCGCGGCTCGCCGTGGTCACCGCCACCGACGACGAGGCCAGCGCCTGGTACGTGCGCTCGATCGCCAAGGCCGCCGGCAAGGTCGGCATCACCTGCGACATCGTGGACCTCGGTCCGCAGGCGACCACCGCGGAGATCACCGCCACCCTGGAGCGGCTGAGCGCCGACGACACGGTGCACGGCCTGATGCTGCAGACCCCGCTGCCGGCCGGCGCCCGCCTGGAGGAGCTGGCCGGGGCGATCGACTTCGCCAAGGACGTGGACGGCGCCAGCCCGCTGTCGCTCGGCCGGCTGGCCGCCGGTCTGCCGGCCTTCGCCCCGGCCACCGCCGAGGCCGTGCTCACCATCCTGGAGCACTACCAGGTCGAGCTGCAGGGCAAGCACGTGGCGGTGGTCGGCCGCTCCACCGTGGTCGGCAAGCCCGCCGCGCACCTGCTGCTGGACCGCAACGCCACCGTGACGGTCTGCCACTCGCGCACCGCCGACCTGGCCGCGGTGACCAGCACCGCCGACGTGGTGGTGGCCGCCGTCGGCCGGGCCGCCCTGATCACCCCGGCGCACGTCCGCCCCGGCGCCACCGTCATCGACGTGGGCACCAACCCGACCGAGGACGGCGGCCTGGCCGGCGACGTCGACCCCGCGGTGGCCGAGGCCGCCGGCGCGCTGACCCCGGTGCCGGGCGGCGTCGGCCCGGTCACCACCGCGCTGCTGCTGCGGCACACGGTGGAGGCCGCCGAGCGCTGACCCTCGTGCGGATCCCGGCCGGCTGCCGTCAGCGGGCCGGGATCCGCCCGAGCCGTTCGGCCAGCAGGGCGGTCAGCTCGGCCGACCGCTTGTCGACGAAGAAGTGGTCGCCGGGCACCTCCAGGCACTCCACCGCGCCGGTGGAGTAGTCGCGCCATCGCTCGGCCCGGGCCGCAGTGGCGGTGATGTCCTCCGTCCCGTTGATCACCAGCAGATCGGCGGCGACCGGCACCGGGGGACGGCTGTGGTGCGCCTCGGCGTAGTCGCCGTAGAGCGCGACGTCCTTGCGCAGCACCGGCGTCACCAACCCGCGGATCGCCGGATCGGCGAGCAGCTCCACGTCCATTCCGCGGTAGCGCTCGGCGAACGCGGCGAGGAACGCACCGTCATCTTGGCTGCTGAAGTACTCGGGCCCCCATGGCAGTTGACACGGGGCCGGGCAGGCGGCCAGCACCAGCAGCGCGGGCGGGCGACCCGCCGCCTCAGCGGCCCGGGCCAGCTCGTAGCCGACCAGCGCGCCCAGGCTCACCCCGAACAGCGCATACGGTCCGTCGGCTTGGTCCAGCAGCCTGGGGAGCAGCCCCGCGGCCAACTGCGGGATTGAGGTGGCCGGGGGCTGGCGCATCGTCAGCAGGTGGCCCGGATAGTCGAGGCCCCGCCAGCTCGGGCCGCCGACCGGGCGCGGCCACTTGGTGAAGATCATGCTGGTGCCGCCCGCGTAGGGCAGGCAGAACACCTGGTCTATCCGGTCCGTTGCCGCCATCGGTGGCCCCCCTGGTCTCGAAGGTCGGGTTCTCGGGCTCATGATCGCAGCTGGCACACCCGCCGGGCCCGCAGTTGATCACCCTGGTCAGTCACACCGGAAGCGGGTATGTTCAGCACTGGAGCGGGCACCTGAGTGTCGGTCACCCCGCCCTCGCCTCGGTAGTCCAGCGGGAGAGACACGGTGCTCAAACCACCGACAGCGTGGGTTCGAATCCCACTCGAGGCACCAGCGGCAACGGAGGAGTGAGCCCTGTCCGGCAGCCTGCTCGCCATCAGCGACCTGCACATCGCCCACCCGGACAACCGGGCGATCGTGGAGTCGCTGCGACCTGACGACCCGTCGGACTGGCTGATCATCGCCGGCGACGTGGCCGAGCGCTTCGACGACATCGCCTGGGTGTTCGCCGTGCTGCGGGCGCGGTTCGCCGAGGTGATCTGGTCCCCCGGCAACCACGAGCTGTGGACCCATCCGAACGACCGGGTGCAGCTGCGCGGCGAGGAGCGCTACCTCAAACTGGTCGAACTCGCCCGCCGGTTGGGCGTGCACACCCCCGAGGACCCGTACCCGGTGTTCCGCGGCCACGGCGGCCCGGTGGTTGTGGCCCCGCTCTTCACGCTCTACGACTACTCGTTCATGGCCCCCGGCGCCGCCACCGTCGAGGAGTCGCTGCGCATGGCGCACGAGGCCGGGGTGGTCTGCACCGACGAGTTCCTGCTGCACCCGGATCCGTACCCGACCCGGGGCGACTGGTGCCGGGCCCGGATCGAGCTGACCGAGCGCCGGCTCGACGCGATCGACCCGGCGCTGCCCACCGTCCTGGTCAACCACTACCCCCTGGTCCGCGAGCCCACCAGCGTGCTGCGCTACCCGGAGTTCGCCCAGTGGTGCGGCACCGCGCTGACCGCCGACTGGCACCTCAAGTACCGTGCCGCCGCCATGATCTACGGCCACCTGCACATCCCCAGGGAGACCTGGTACGACGGGGTGCGCTTCGAGGAGGTCTCCGTGGGCTACCCGCGGGAGTGGCGCAAGCGTGGCGAGCGGACCTGGCTGCGGCAGGTGCTGCCGGCCGACGAGCCGCGCTGACGGACCTCGCCGGGTCCGCGGGCTGCCATGCCCGCGGACCCGGCACCGCGCCGTCAGCCGCTGGCCGCCGCCACCTGGTCGACGAGCCGGACCCGCTCGTCCAGCTCCTGGGCGAACGCCAGCCACGTCTCCGCGCACTGCCGCGCCAGGTCGACCACCAGCGCCCCGCAGTGCGCCGGAACCGCGGCGGTCAGCTCTGACCACTCCTGGGTGCCCATTGCGTTCTGCTGGAGCAGGCGCAGCAGTTGACGCCCCTCCTCCTTGTGCCGCAGTGAGGGGTCCCGGACCAGCTTCTCCAACACGGTCGTGGGGTCCGACTCCACCAGCCGCATCCGGTGGGTGGCGGCGCTCCGGCTCCGGACCGACATGACCTTGGTGAACGGCTCGCTGGCGGTCGGCAGCGGCGACTGGCCCGTCGCCAGGCGACGGCGGACGTCGCTGACCGTCGCCGGGGAGATCCCGGCCAGCCGGGCCACCTCACGCAACGAGGACTCCGGCCGCTCGGCCAGCAGTTCGGCAGCGCGACATCGGCCCTCCGCGCTGTTCAGCGGCCGGAGCTTGCCGTCCCGGCCGACCCGGGCGCTCACCTGCACGGCCGTCTCCAAGGACTGTCGGCGGATCGTCGCAACGGCCTTCGCGCCCAGGCCCGTCTTGCGGGCGATCGCCCGGTCCGACAAGTGCGGGTGCGACGCCACGATCCGGGCGACGGCCGCCCGGCGGTCCGCCAGCGGCAGCGGCAGGCCGTGTGCCACGTTGGCCTCGACCGCCCGCAGGAAGGCGTCCTCCGCGCTGCCGTCGAAGAACTCCACCTCAATGGTCAACTGCCCCTTGGCCACCGCGGCCAGCAGCCGGTGCATGCCGTCGATCACCTGCAAGGTGTGGCGATCGACCAGGATCGGCGGCAGCGGTACGTCCAGCTCCGCAAGGCGGGCGATGTGCTCCTCATCCCGCCCTTCGGTTCTCGGCGACTCGCCCGGCACCAGCTTCGCGATCTCGATCATTACGGATGTGCGCGTCGTTGCGCCTGCCTCGCTCAAGGTATCCCCCGTTGTAGTCCAGCTCTCGCAGAGTCCGTGTGCGCCAGGAACTGTGCACGCCGAGGTACCGGTACGCGTCTCGCCTGGGTACCGGCACCCGTCACATACGCCGTGAGCTACCGCCCCGAGCTCAAGGCACTCCTATAGCACCAGACTCACAACCACCCCAATCGTCGCTCGTGCTACGTCAACTGTCGAGACGTCATAGGGTGATCGACAGGAAATATTTCCATCGGTGATGTCGCAGGCCAGCGGCCGAAAGCAGTCTGGATTGACGTTGCGTCAACCCTTGGCCCACCCCACCGTGGTGCCGTCCACGGACACCCGCCGCCGCATCGGGCGCCTGCTCCAGCCATGGCGCTTCAACAGGCCGGCCACACCCTGCACGGAGTACTCGGCGCCGAACCGGGAGCGGATCAGCATCCGGATGCGCTCCAGGGTCCAGTGCGGGTCCGGCCATCCGTGCGCCATCGCACCCTTGGCCAGTTCCTGCTCCAGCTCGACGAACTCCTCGCTGCTCAGCAGCGGGACCGAGACCGCCCCCTTGGAGGCCAGCGCGTGCGGTCCGCCCGCCACCCAGGACTGCCGCCACCGCTGGACCGAGCGCACGTGCACGCGCAGCCGTCTGGCGATGGCCGCATTGTCCTCACCCCTGTCGAAAGCCTCGGCCGCTTCTCGGCGCACCCGCTCCCGGAATGCCCTCCGCTCATCGGTCAGGCCACCCCCCTGTGCGTATCTCACGGCAAGAGATATAGCGCGCGACCTGGCACTCTGTCAGACGGCCAAGCGCCGTCCGGCGACATCACGAATCCAAATCCGGTGCCGACCGGTCCGGTTCCGACGGGCGCCCGGCGACGGATTTCGAGTGGCCATGTCGGCCGTGGAACGCCGGATACGGCTGGGCGGCGCAACATCCCCGGAATGCGCCGCCCGGCCGCATTCGCCGACCCGCCCAGCCACTCAGCCGCTCTGCGTGCCAACGGTCGACGCCGGCTCGTTCCGGGAGAGCGAGCGCACCCGGTCGTCCAGCTCCTGGGCGAAGTCCTGCCAGGTCGCGGCGTACTGCCGGGCGAGGCTCACCACCAGGGCACGGCAGTGCGGCGGGACCGCCGCGGTCAGGTCGGCCCAGTCGCGGATCCCCATGGCGTTCTGCCGGAGCAGGCGCAGCAGTTGCCGGCCCTCCTCCTTGTGCCGCAGCGACGGGTCGCGCACCAGCTTCTCCAGCAGTTCGGTCGGGTCCGCGCTGACCAGTCTCAGCCGGCGTCTGTTCCGCGACTCGGGGGCTGCCGACACCGGGGCCTCGACCGAGGCCGGTGCGCCGTCATCGCCCGCCTCGCCGAGCTGTTGGATCGCCGCCCAGTCGGTCAGCGGCCCCTTGCCGTCCCGCAGCCGCTTGCGGACGTCGCTCACCGTCGCAGGCGAGATCCCCGCGAGCTGGGCCACCTCCCGCAGCGACGCCTCCGGGCGCTCCGCCAGCAGCTCGGCCGCGCGCAGCCGTCCGGCCACGCCGTTCACCGGGCGGACCCGGCCGTCCTGCCCGACCCTGGCCTCCAACTGCGGCAGCGCGGCAGTTGAACGCCGCCGGATCGCCGCGACCAGCTTGGCCCCCACGCCGGCGATCCGGGCGATAGCCCGGTCCGAGAGCCGGGGGTGGGTGGCCACGATCCGGCTGACCGCCGCCCGGCGGTCGGCCAGTGACAACGGCAGCCCGTGCGACACATTGGCCTCGACCGCCCGCAGGAAGGCGTCTTCGGGAGAGCCGTCGAAGAACTCGACCTCGATCGTCTGACGGCCCTTCAGCAGGGCGGCCATCAGGCGGTGCGCCCCGTCGACGACGCGCATCGAGGCGCGCTCGACCAGGATGGGTGGAAGCGGTGCGTCGAGACCTGCCAGGCGCATGACATGCTCGGGGTCATGACCCGCTGATCTGAGCGGATCCCCGGCCATCAGGCTGGCGATCGGAACGACGGCCACCGCCCCGCCGCCCCGAACGTATTCGACCGGCGCCACTGTGTCGACCACCGCCAGGTTGGCGACAGGCTCAGGCGGCGAGCCGGCATCAGACCTTTCCACTCTTGTAACCCCCATCGGATGCGAGAAGCGAATCCGGCAGGCTCACATGGGTCCGAGCAGAGGTGTGCCGGGGCCGCCGTAACCGGAATCCGGAAGGCGCGCTACGTCCCCGGCCGACGATTCCATCCCCAAGTCCCGTCAGCCGCCCAGGTTCATCGTCACTGTTCGACCGTGAACTGTCGAGGCATCACATCCGTAGCCGCACGACCTCGGATCCGGCGGACTGTTCCCCAGCGAACACGGGTACACGGCGGCAAGTGGCTTGAAGCGTGTGGACCACATGCCGAAGGCCGCCTCCATGTGTCACGGAGGCGGCCTTCGGTCGATGCGGCGGCTGAGTGCCGGAGGTCAGGCCTGGGCCATGGCCTCGATGAGGCTCTTGGGCCGCATGTCGGTCCAGTTCTGCTCGATGTAGTCGAGGCAGTCCTGACGGGCGGCCTCGCCGAAGACCTTCTGCCAGCCGGCCGGCACCTCGGCGAAGACCGGCCAGAGCGAGTGCTGGCCCTCGTCATTGACCAGGACCAGGAAGCTGGCGTCAGGGTCGTCGAACGGATTCGTCATCACATTGTCCTTTCCGCGGGCATGATGTGGACCGCTCGGCCCCACCGGGTCCTACGATGGACCAAGATCCCAAGCGGCAGTCAACTAATGCACAGCATTGGGACTTGGGCATTCAAATGCGCCCTGGCGGCAGTGGGACACTGATCGGGTCGCCCTTGTTTGAAAAGGCGGTGCGGTGCCAAGGTGGGGAACGGCCAGGTCACGCCGTTCCTGAGCCGGGAGTCGTTCCCGAGCCCGGGGGTCCGGGTCACTCCCCCGGCACCGCCACCGGGGCACGCTCGACCCTCAGCAGCTCGGTCAGCCTGCGGGCCGAGGCATCCCAGGACCACGACTCCTGGACCCACGCCCGGCCCGCCGCCCCCATCGCCGCACGGTCGGGGTCGCACAGGATCCGGGTCAGCGCCGCCGCTATCGCCACCGGCTCGGCGCCGTTCACCACGTACCCGGTCTTGCCGTCCAGCACGGTGTCCGGCGCACCGCCGGAGTTGCCGACCACCACCGGCAGCCCGCAGGCCGCCGCCTCCAGGAAGACGATGCCCAGCCCCTCGGCCTCCAGGCCGCCCTTGCGGGTCCGGCAGGGCATCGCGAAGACGTCGGCCGCCGCGTAGTAGGCGGGCGTCTCGGCGTGCGTCTTGCCGCCGACGAAGTGCACCGCACCCGGGGCGCACTGCTGGGCCAGCTTGCGCAGCTCGGCCTCGTGCGGCCCCTTGCCGACCACCAGCAGCACCGCCTCGGGCACCTCGCGCCGGATCAGCGGCAGCGCCCGGATCAGCATGTCCTGGCCCTTGCGGGGCACCATCCGGGCCACGCAGACGATCACCCGCTTGCCGGCCAGGCCGAGTTCGGCGCGCAGCCGCTCGCCGGCCGCGTCATCGGGCCGGAACACCTCGGCGTCGACGCCCGGCACCAGCCGGCTCAACCCGGCCCGCGGGCCGAGGGCCGGCGCTATCCGGGCCCTGGTGTACTGCCCGAGGTAGGTGACGGCGTCCACGCTGCCGCCGATCCGCCGCAGCAGCTGCCGGGCGCCCGGCGTCCTGGCCCACCAGATCTCGTGTCCGTGGGTGGTCGCCACCATCCGCCGGATTCCGTTGCGGCGCAGGGTCGGCGCCAGCAGGCCCAGGGGGGCCGCGGCCCCGAACCAGACCCGGTCGCAGCCGTGCGCCCTGGCTATCTCGATGGCCCGCCGGCCGACCCGTCCGCTCGGCAGCAGCATCCGGCTGGAGTCGCGGACCACTGGGAACGGCAGGGTGGCGTCGTAGGCGCGGTCACCGGGCTCGCGGGAGGTGTAGACGACGACATCGTCCGCCGGCATCCGCGTGACCATGGCATGCACGAAGGTCTCGATCCCACCCTGCCGGGGCGGAAAGTCATTTGTTATGACAAGGGTGGAGGCCATGCCTACGTTGGCTCCTTCGGCGGCGCAGGGTCGTTCGGGCAGGGTCGAACCGCGAGACTAACACCCGCCTTCGAAGCCCCCGCAGCCACGGCGCCCCACCCGGCACGGAACCGGCCGTGCGGCGGCAACCGACCCGGGCACCCCGACCAGCCCGCCGGCTGAAGCGGCTACCCTGGTGTCGAACTTCGCACGCAGCGGGCCCAGCGGATCCCGCCAGCGGCTTCGAGCTCCGACCGAGGGGAGGCGAGTGACATGGACTGCAGTAGTACGGGCCCTCACAGCCCCGCCCCAGCCTGCCCTCGTACCCCCCTCGGCGTGTGGTGACCCAGCAGTAACCAGTGCCTCCCGTCGGCCAGTTGGCCGTTTCCAGCCAACTCGCCGGCGACTGCTGCCGGTTGCCGCCGCCGACAGGCCAGGAGACCCGCCATGCACGCGCTGACCACCTTCGACTTCCTCATCCGCCTCGCCACCGGCGTCGCCTGCGGCGCGCTGATCGGTGTGGAGCGCCAGTGGCGGGCCCGGATGGCGGGCCTGCGCACCAATGCGCTGGTCGCCACCGGGGCCACGCTGTTCGTCCTCTACAGCGAGGCGGTCGGCGACACCGGCAGCCCTACCCGGGTCGCGTCCTACGTGGTCTCCGGGATCGGCTTCCTCGGCGGTGGGGTGATCCTGCGGGATGGCGCCGGGGTGCGCGGGCTCAACACCGCCGCGACGCTCTGGTGCTCGGCCGCCGTCGGGGTGCTGGCCGCCGCCGGCAAGCTCGACCTGGCCTGGCTGGCCGCGTTCACCGTGCTCGCCGTGCACCTGGTGCTGCGGCCCGCCGGGCGCCTGCTGGACCGGGCGCCGTCCGCCGGCAGCGATCCGGACGCCACCCTGCGCGCCATCGTCCACCTGGACTGCGAGCGGCGCTCCGAGACCCACATCCGGGCGCTGCTGCTGCAAGCGCTGGCCGCCTCCGGGCTGGCGCCGCTCGGCCTGCGGGCCAACCGCGACGCCGATGACGCGGAGACCACGCTGCAGGCCACCGTGGCGATCAGCGGCGATGCCACCGCGGCGCTGGAGCAGGTGATCACCCGGCTGTCCCTGGAGCCCGGGGTGACGGACCTGCACTGGCACCTGGCGGCGGAGCAGGAGGCCGAGGCGCTGGCCTGAGCGCGGCTCGGCCTCGTGGGCACCCGCCGGGCAGGGCGCACCCTGGACAACCGGGTGCACCCTGGAGGCCGAGGCGCCGGCCTGAGCGCGCCCCGGGGCAGGTAGGCGCCCTCCGGACCGGGCGCACCCCGGCCGACTGGGCGCACCCTGGAGAGGGAGGTGTCCGCCCATGCTCCAGGTATCGCAGCTGCGCCGACTGCTCCGCCCCCGGACCGCCGAGGGCACCGCGGTGCTCACCGTACTGCTCGTGCTGGCGGCCGCCATGATCGCGATGGCGCTCGCACCGGTCGCCGACCGGCCGCTGGTCGGCGGCCTGCTGATCGGCGCGGCGGCACTGGCGACGGCACTGCTGCTGCTCACCCTGCGGCTGCGGCGCGCAGCCGCCCACGCCTCCTGGCCACCGCTGCCGTCGGCCGCCGCCGAGCCCCCCGGGCCGTGGTTCACCGCCGACACGCTGGCCGACTACCCCGCCCGGGAGCTGACCGCCCTGGTGGCCACCCTCGACGAACCGCCCAGCCCGCACCAGCTGGAGGCGGCCTGGGTCTGCGCCACTCACGGCCATGACGTCGTCTGGCTGGAGCACCACTTCGGGCTGCCGGGGCCGGTCGCCCGCACCCTGGTCGCGGCCGCCCGGCACCGCATCCCGGCCGGGTAGCCGCACTGCGCCGTCGGGGTGATCCCCACGCGGCCCCGGCCGCGCCACCGCGAGCCGCCGGACGCCACCGCTAGCTTCGTGCGAGTGGAACGAGTGGTGGTGCTCTCCCAACTGCTGCGCCGCCCGTTGACCGGGCGCAACGACGAACCGGTGGGGCGGCTGGCCGACGTGATCGTCCGGCTCCGTGGGCGCGACTACCCCGTCGTCACCGGGCTGGTCGCCCGGATCAGCGCCCGCGAGGTGTTCCTGCCGATCACCCAGGTCGCCGCGTTCGGCGGCGAGCGGATCCGGCTCACCAGCGAGGTGGTCGACCTGCGCCCGTTCGAGCGGCGCGAGGGCGAGGTGCTGCTGCGCCGGGACGTGCTCGGCCACCGGGTGATCGACGTGGCCGACGCCGAGCTGGTCCGCGCCCACGATCTGGAACTGCGCTACCGCCCGGACGGCTGGGTGGTGGACCGCCTGGACACGCATCCGCACCGGCCCCGGCTGTTCGGCTTCTTCGCCGGCGAGTCACCGCCGCAGTGGCGGGACTGGAAGGCCTTCGAACCGTTGATCGGCCACGCCCAGTCGGCCCGGGTGCGCGGACCCTTCGGCCGCCTCGGCAAGCTCAAGCCGGCCGACCTCGCCGACCTGCTGGAGGACGCCAACCGCACCGAGTCCGCCGAGATCCTGTCGACGGTGCACGCCGACCCCGAGCTGGAGGCCGACGTCTTCGAGGAGTTGGAGCCCGACTCGCAGACCCGGCTGCTCGCCGAGCGCAGCGACGCCGAGATCGCCGCCGTGCTGGCCCGGATGCGCGCCGACGACGCCGCCGACGCCATCAACGACCTGCCGCAGCGGCGCAGGCAGCCCGTCCTGGATGCCCTGCCGGCCGGGCAGCGCACCAAGGTGCTCACCCTGATGGGCTTCAACCCGTCCAGCGCCGGCGGCCTGATGGCCCTGGACTTCGTCACCGCCGCGCCGGACGCCACCGCCGCCGAGGTACTCGCCCGGGTGCGGGCCGCTCGCATCATGCAGCCGGAGGCGCTCACCAGCGTCTATGCGATCGGGGCGGGCGAACGGTTGTCCGGCACCGCCACCCTGGTGACCCTCGTCCAGGCCGAACCAGCCACGCCGCTACGGGAGTTGATGGCGACGGAGCCGGTCTGCGTGCTCCCCGACACCGACGCCGAGGACGTCGCGCTGCTGATGGCCGACTACAACCTGCTGACCGTGCCCGTGGTGGACGAGCAGGACCGGATCCTGGGCGTGATCACCGTGGACGACCTGCTGGCGACCGTCATCCCGGAGGACTGGCGCCGCCGCGAGCCCGCGCCGTACCCGGCGCACTGGACGCCGGACGAGAACCCGGCGAACGACAGCCCCGCGAACGGCACCCGCTCGGACGAGAACCCGGCGAACCCGGCGAACGCGGCGGACGCGGAGGACGCGGAGGACGCGGAGGACGCGGAGGACGCGGAGCGCGCGGAGCCGGAAGGGTGACGGACTCCGCCGGCCCGCCGGAGCCCACCGGGCCGCCGCGCAAGGCGGCTCCGCCCTCTGCCGCGCCGGAGCCCGCTTCCGCTTCGAAACCCTCGCCCACCCCGAAACCCGCGCCCGCCCCCAAGCCGGCCCAGTCCGCGGTGCTCGACGAGGCGCACCTCGGCGACATCGAGGGCGCGTTCGGCCGGATCCCCCGCGAGCACACCGAGGACCGGCCCGGCCTGCGCACCCGGCTGCTCACCCTGCTGGCGATCGTCGGTCCCGGCATCATCGTCATGGTCGGGGACAACGACGCGGGCGGCATCGCCACCTACTCCCAGGCCGGCCAGAACTACGGCTACTCGCTGCTCTGGGTGCTGCTCCTGCTGATCCCGGTCCTGATCGTCAACCAGGAGATGGTGGTGCGCCTCGGCGCCGTCACCGGTGTCGGCCACGCCCGGCTGATCAACGAGCGGTTCGGGCGGTTCTGGGGCTGGTTCAGCGTCGGCGACCTGTTCGTGCTCAACTTCCTCACCATCGTCACCGAGTTCATCGGGATCTCGCTCGCCTCCGAATACCTGGGCGCCTCCAAGTACTGGGTGGTGCCGCTGTCCGCGCTGCTCCTGATCGCGATGACCGCCAGCGGCTCGTTCCGCCGCTGGGAGCGGGCCATGTTCGCACTGATCGCGGTGAGCCTGCTGCTGGTCCCGCTGCTGCTGATGTCCCAGCCGAAGTGGCTGCACGCGGCGCACTCCTTCGTGGTGCCGAGCATCCAGGGCGGCATCAGCAGCGACGCCGTGCTGCTGATCATCGCCATCGTCGGCACCACGGTGGCGCCCTGGCAGCTCTTCTTCCAGCAGTCCAATGTGATCGACAAGCGGATCACCCCGCGGTTCATCGGCTACGAGCGGGCCGACACCGTGATCGGCTCGTTCGTGGTGGTGATCGGCGCCACCGCCCTGGTGATGATCGCCGATTTCGCCGCCCGCGGCACCCCCTTCGCGGGGCACTTTACCGACGCCGGCGGGGTCGCCCAGGCGCTCGCCCAGCACAGCCATGCGATGGCCGTGATGTTCTCGATCGTGCTGCTGGACGCCAGCATCATCGGCGCCGCCGCCGTCACCCTCGCCACCAGCTACGCCTTCGGCGACGTCTTCAACCTGCGCCACTCGCTGCACCGCGGCTTCGGCGAGGCCAAGCAGTTCTACGCCTCGTACAGCCTGATGGTGCTGGTCGCCGCCGGGATCGTGCTGATCCCCGGTGCGCCGCTGGGCGTGATCACCGAGGCCGTGCAGGCGCTCGCGGGACTGCTGCTGCCCTCCGCCAGCGTCTTCCTGCTGCTGCTCTGCAACGACCCCGAGGTGCTCGGGCCGTGGGTCAACCCGCGCTGGCTGAACGTGCTCGCGGGCGTGATCATCGGCGTGCTGCTCCTGCTCTCCTGCATCCTGATGACCACCACGCTCTTCCCGTCCATCGACGTCAAGGCGCTCACCGCCTGGCTCGCGGCCGGGCTGGCCGTCGCCACGCTGGCCGGTCTGCTCACGATGCGGCGGGCCCGCCGCCGTGCCCCCGCCCCGCCGCCCGCCCGGGTGCTCTCCCCCGCCGAGAAGCTCGCCTGGCGGATGCCACCGTTGGCGCTGCTCAAGCCCGTCGAGTGGTCCCCGGGGCTGCGCCTGGGCATGCTGGCGCTGCGCGCGTACCTGGTGCTCAGCGCGGTGCTGCTGCTGGTGAAGGCGGTCCGGCTGGGCGGCGGCTGAGGCGGCTAAAGCGGTGGCTGCGTACTCGTCCCGCCCCCTACGGTGTCCGCAGCCGACCCTGTAGGGAGCCCCCCGATGACCGAGACCCTGACCCTCTGGCGCCCCACCGGCCCCGAGGAGCTCGCCCTGGTCAAGGCCTCCGGCTGGCGCGCCTGGCCGCCCCGGCTCCCCGAGCAGCCGATCTTCTACCCGGTGCTCAACGAGGACTATGCCATCCGGATCGCCCGGGACTGGAACGTCCCCGCCTCCGGCGTCGGCTATGTGACGCGCTTTCAGGTCGATGCCGCGTTTGCCGCCCGCTACCCGGTCCAGCAGGCCGGCGGCCGCACCATCCTGGAGCTGTGGGTGCCCGCCGAGGAGCTGGCGGAGTTCAACCGGCACATCGTCGGCCGCATCGAGGTGGTCCGCGAGTTCCGGCAGCCGGCTGACTAACCGTCAGCCGGGGAAGGGTCGTTCGCGGCGTCGGGTAGGCTGCCCCGGTTCGCCCGAAACGCCGCCAATTCCGGAGACCCGTATCCTCATGGCCCCCTCGCGCACCATCCGTATGGCAGTCACCGGCGGCGGCACCGGCGGCCACACCTACCCCGCGCTGACCGCCATCAACGCACTGCGCGAGCGCCTGGCCGCCGAGGGCAGGGAGCTCGAGGTGACCTGGTACGGCACCCCGACGGGGCTGGAGGCGCGGATCAGCGCCGACAACGGCATCCCGTTCCGGCCGATCGCCACCGGCAAGGTGCGCCGGTCGCTGAAGCCCGCGGCGGTGGCCCGGACCCTGGTGGACCTGGCCCGGGTGCCGTACGGGATCCTGCAGGCCACCGTCCACCTGGCGCGACAGCGGCCGGACGTGGTGCTGTCCACCGGCGGCTACGTCGCCGTCCCGGTCGGCCTCGGCGCGGCGCTCACCCGCACCCCGCTGGTGATGCACGAGCAGATCACCTCGCTCGGCCTGGCGAACCGGCTGCTCTCCCGGGTGGCGAAGGCCGTCGCGCTCAGCCACGAGTCCTCGCTCACCGCGCTGCCGGCCCGGGCCCGCTCCCGGGCCCAGGTCACGGGCAACCCGGTGCGGCCCGCGCTGCTGCGCGGCAACGGCGCCAAGGCCCGGGCCGCCTACGGGCTCGATCCCGAGCTGCCGCTGGTGTACGTGACGGGTGGGGCGCAGGGCAGCGCGCAGGTCAACGGCCTGGTGCTGGAGGTGCTCCCGGCGCTGCTCGGCAGCTGCCAGGTGCTGCACCAGTGCGGCCCCGACCACCACGCCAAGATGACCGCCCACGCGGCCGGCCTCGACCCCCAACTCGCCCACCGCTACCGGCCGGTGCCCTATGTCGACGGCGAGCTCGCCGATGTGTTCGCGGCGGCCGACGTGGTGATCTCCCGCGCCGGCGCCGGCACCCTGGCCGAGCTCACCGCGATCGGCAAGCCCGCCGTGCTGATCCCGCTGGAGCCCACGGCGGCGGACGAGCAGCGCCGCAACGCCGAGTACCTGGCGGAGCACGGCGCGGCGTTCGCGATCACCCGCCCCGAGGTCACGGCCGAGCGGCTCGGGGAGTCCGTCTGGCAGCTGATCACCGACCCGGGCCGGCGCGCCGACATGGCCGCCCGCTCCCGCGCCCTCGGCCACCCGGACGCCGCCCAGGCCCTCGCCGACCTCATCTACGCCAAGGCCCGCCGGAACGGCGCCCACCGGGCGGCCTGAGCCCGGGGGCCCGGGCGGGGTCGACCGCACCCTTCATGTCCGTACCGTCCCGCCCCTGGCGTGATCACGATTCCCTGGCCTGACGGTAACGGGATCATCACATCCTGACGGCACGTCAACCAGAGCTGACAGGCTGTTCCCCTCGCAAACCGTCCACACTTTGCCCAGGGAATCGCCATGCCGAAAACACTTTCCGTGCCTCCCGGTTGGGGTCAGCAGCAGCCTCCCGGCGCTTCGAAGGCGACGAAGCGGAAGCTGCTGCTGGGCACGGGCATAGCGACCCTGGTGCTTCTGGTGGGGGTCGGTGCGACGCAGCACGGCAGCACCTCGACGAAGGCGGCACCGGCCGCGGCGACCGCGCAGCGCAGTGCGGCGGCGCCCTCGGTACCGGCCTCGGCGCCGCCATCGACAGCCTCGCCCGCCGCCCAGGCGCCCGCGCCGGCGGCTCCCAGCCACTCGGCCGCACCCACGCACACCGCGGCGCCCGCCGCCCCGACCCGTGAGCCGAGCCCCACTCCCCCGCCGGCCCAGGCCGCCCAGCCGACCCAGCAGGCGCAGCCGACCGAGCAGGCGCAGCCCACCCAGGCGCCCGAGGCCCCCGCCACCACCGACGCCCCCGCACCCGCGCAGGCCGGGATCATCATGTCCCCGACCGGCAACTACTACCGGGCGGGCGAGTTCTGCCCCGACGCCGACGCCGGCAAGTCCACCGTCGACGCCCACGGCACCACCATCTACTGCGGCCTGGTGAGCGGCCGCAACCACTGGCACTACTGAGGGCGACTACCCTGGTCGGCATGTATGTGAAGGTGTGCGGTGTCCGGACCCCGGGCGATGTGGCGGCAGCGGTCGAGGCGGGGGCGGACGCGATCGGCTTCGTGCTGACCGAGAGCGTGCGCCGACTGGAGCCGGCGGCGGCGCGCGAGCTGGCGGCCGCGGTGCCGGAGCACATCCTCACCGTGGGCGTGGCCGCCGGGGTTCCGGCGGCGGAGGCCGGCCGGCTGGCCCTGGCCGCCGGGGTGCGGGCGCTGCAGCTCCACGGCCCCTACCCGCGCGAGGCCTTCGACGAGCTGGCCGGGCTGCCGCTGCGCCTGGTGCGGGCCACCTCGCTGGACGAGACCACCGAACTCACCGCCGGCGCCTACGGCGAGGAGCTCCTGCTGCTCGACTCGCCCGTGGCCGGCTCCGGCGCCCAGTGGGACCTGGCCCGCTTGAACCAGGCCACTCCCCAGGGCCACTGGCTGCTCGCGGGTGGCCTCAACCCCGACAACGTCGCCGCCGCCATCGCCGCCGCCCGGCCCTGGGGCGTGGACGTCTCCAGCGGCGTCGAATCCACCCGCGGCGTCAAGGACCACGCCCGCATCCGCGCCTTCGTGGCGGCGGCCCGCGCCGCCTGAAACGTAGCGGCTGCCCGCGCCGCCGCCTGAGACGTAGCAACGGCCCGAAACGTAGCGGCCGGCCGCGCCTCCCGACCGCTTGCATCGTCGCCTGAAAACAGCTGACGGGCCATCAAGCATGCTTGATGGCCCGTCAGTTCGAGGTCACTTCCCGCTGCGCGAGAAGAGCAGCTTCCACGGGGCCAGCGCGGACTCGATCTGCACCGACATGCTCATCTTGGAGACGCCCTCGGCCCGCTCCTCGAAGCGGATCGGCACCTCGACGATGCGCAGGCCGCGGCGGACCACGCGGTAGTTCATCTCGACCTGGAACGAGTAGCCGTTGCTGTTGATCGACGGCAGGTCGATGGCCCGCAGGGTGTCCGCCCGCCAGGCCTTGAAGCCCGCGGTGGCGTCCTTGACCTTCAGCCGCAGCAGCGTGTTGACGTAGAAGTTGGCCCAGGCCGACAACGCCTTGCGGTGCCACGGCCACTCGGAGGCGGTGGAGCCGCCGGGCACGTAGCGCGAGCCGAGCACCACGGCGGCGTCGGAGCGGGTGACCAGGGTCTCGATCATGATGGGGACCACCGAGGCCGGGTGCGAGAGGTCGGCGTCCATCTGCACCACGATGTCGGCGCCGTTCTCCAGCGCCTTGGACATGCCGGCGATGTAGGCGCGACCCAGACCGTCCTTCTCGGTGCGGTGCAGCACGCTGACGTTCTCCGGGCGCTCGGCGGCCAGGCCGTCCGCGAGCGCGCCGGTGCCGTCGGGCGAGTTGTCGTCCACCACGAGCAGGTGCAGGTTCTCGAGCTTCAGCTCCTCGAGCAGGCCGGCAAGGATCGGCAGGTTCTCCCGTTCGTTGTACGTGGGAACGACGACAACGACCTTGGGGGAAGCCTCTACCATGTTCAAGCCCTCGTGATCTCTAAAGGGGGGTAACACGAGGACAGCGCCCACGCGGTACCACGCAAAGTCAAGCTGCGGTGGGCGCGAGTCTAGTTGACGCTGATGAAGCGCTGCATCTCAGCCAGCCCTGCTCGGCCGCCCCCTCAGCGACCGGCGGGCTGCGCGGGTTCCGACGAGTCGGCGGCGGGCTCCGGCTCGGGGGCCGGCCCCTCCCGGACTTCCCGGCGCAGCGGCGACGTCCACAGCACCACCGGGCAGAACACCAGCAGCACCGCGCAGCAGATGATGGTCGGCTGCAGGCCCAGCAAGGTGCCCAGCCCGCCACCGAGCAGGGCGGCGATCGGCCTGATCCCCAGCTGCAGCCACATCGTGGTCGCGTTGACCCGGCCCAGCAGGCGGGACTCACAAGCGGTGACCCGGTAGGTGCGCTGGGCTATGTTGTAGAGGACGGCCGCGACCAGGCCCACCATCAGGCCGGCGGCGGCCATGAACTGGCCGCCCAGCCCCTTGGGCGCCAGACCGGCGGCGAGCCAGGCCGGGACCACCGGGAATTGGCTGAAAAGCAGGATCCGGGCCAGGCCGTACCGCTTGATCAACGGCTGGGCCACGATGGTCGCGGTCAGGCTGCCCAGGGCGCTGGCACCCATCACCATGCCCAGTGTCCGCGCCGACCAGTCCAGTTCCCGGATCGCGTAGGGCGTCCAGATCGCCAGGATGGCGGTGAACATCATGTTGCCGATGGCGTTGGAAGCGGTGATGCTGCCGAGCGCCCGGTTGGCGCCGATCACCCGCAGCCCTTCGAGGAGTTCACGGCGCAGTCCCCGCTCGGCCGGCGGTGCGGGCTCCGGGGCCGGCTCCCGGTGCTTGACCAGCAGCAGGCTCAGCGCGCTCGCCAGGAAGGAGAACGCGTCGAGGGTGATGGTCCGGGCAGCGCCGATCAGGCCGACCACGAAGCCCGACAGGTTCGGCCCGGCCACCCCCGCGAGCGCGTTGGCGCTGCTGATCATGCTGTTCGCGGCCACCAGTTGGTCGCGCTCCAGCAGGGTGGCCGGAAAGCTCAGGTAGGCGCTGTCGAAGAACACCGTGCAACAGCCGACGGCCAGTGACACCGCATAGAGCTGCCAGAGGGTCAACGCCCCCGCCAGCTCGGCGATGGGCACCGAGCCGAGCAGTGCGGCGCGCAGCAGGTCGGCGCAGAGCATCACCGAGCGGCGGCGGCAGCGGTCCACCACCACCCCCGCCGGCAGGGACACCAGCAGGAACGGGAGTGAGCTGAAGGCGGTCAGCAGACTGACCTGGAAGGTCGAGGCCTTCAAGCCGAGCGCCGCCAACGGCAGCGCCAGCACGGTCACTTGCGAACCGATCAGACTCACGGTCTGGCCGGCCCAGATCAACCGGAAGTCCCGGTGCCGCCAGGGTGATCCCTCGTCAACAGACATTCTGGGATTATCCCCGACATGTCAACTGGCTGTCAGCCGATTCCGGTTCAAGACTTCGTCATGTCCGGGTTTGAACCGATCGCCCGGTTCGGCGCCGCGATCCATCGGCTCGATCCACCGGTTCGGCGCCGCGATCCACCGGACCGATCCACCGGCTCGGCGCCGCGATCCACTCGTTGGGGTCACCGAGGCGGCGTGTCCCGTGCTCCGCCGCGCGGGCTGCGCTGTCGTTGTCTCCGACGGCCGCGCCCCGAGGGGTTCCGGCCGCCGAAGACCCGTAATCCCACCGGAGGTTCCCCGATGTCCACCGCCCCCGTCACCACCGTGCTCACCGTCGACGGCATGAGCTGCGGCCACTGCGAGCGCACGGTCAGCGCGGGCCTGCTGGCCCTCCCTGGCGTCACCGACGTGGCCGCCGACGCCAGGGCCGGCCAGGTGACCGTCGCGTCGACGGCGGCGCTCGACGAGGCCGTGCTGCGCAGCGCGGTCACCCAGGCCGGCTTCACCCTGGTCCGGCAGGCCTGAATCCCGGCTCGAACCCCAGCCCGAACCCCGGCCCAAGTCCCGGCCCGAACCCAAGTCCCAGCCCGAACCCCAGCCCAAGTCCCAGCCCAAGTCCCGGCCTGAACCCCGCCGGCCTCAGCCGGCGGCCCGCCAGTCGGGGTCGCGACCCGAGAGCGCGAGTGCCTGCTCGAACGCCGGGGCACCGTCCGCCACCGTCACCGCCTCGGCGAAGCCCTGGTACTGGCGGTAGATCTCGGCGTTCTCCCGGACGATGGCCAGGACCACCTCGGCGCTCTCCTCGGAGCAGTGGTACTCCTGACCGGTGGCGCGGGCCACCTCCCAGCCGTGCAGGGCCAGTTCGAGCAGCAGCATGCCTGCGATGGCCGGCGCGGGCATCGCCGACCCGCCGAGGTCGATGTCGCCCTCCCAAGCCGCCGGGTCGGCCCAGGCGGCCACCGCGCGGTCCAGTTGGGCGGCGTAGGCCTCGGCCCAGGCGGGGTCGGCGGTGAAGTCCCGGTTGGTCAGCTCCTCCGGGAGCTGCTTGCGCAGGGCGCGGTGCTCCAGGCCGTGCGAGGTGTAGAGGACCCAGTGGTTGATCAGGGCCCGGGTGTCGAAGTCCGTGCAGGGGGTCGGGGCGGAGAGCTGGTCGGCGGTGATGCCCTTGGCGACTCGGGCGCTCTCGCGGGCGTGCTCCGCCAGGCAGCGGTACAGGGTGTCGTTCATGATCACGACGGTATCCGGCCCGGCAGCCACCGGTCTTGAAGAAAGGCGACAGCTAGGCTTGCCGGGTGAGCGACTCGGGGATGGGGCGGGGCGTGCTGCACCAGGCGGCGGCGCCCGGCGGGTTGACGGTGGAGCGCCGGATGCCGGCCGAGGACCTCGCCCGCCACGTGGAGTTCTACTGGATCGTCCGCTGGCGCCTCGACGGTGAACGACCGCATGAGCAGAAGGTGTTGGCGCACCCCAACGTCCACCTGGTCTTCGAGGCCCCCACCGGCCGCGTCTACGGGGTGCAGCGCGGCCTCTTCGTGCGGCAACTGACCGGCGCCGGGCAGGTGTTCGGGGTGAAGTTCCGCCCGGGTGCGGCTCGCCCGCTGCTCGGCTTCCCGGTGGCCGACCTCGCCGACCGCGCGGTGCCCGTGGCCGAGCTGTTCGGCCCGGCCGTCACCGAGGTGGCGCGAACCGTACTGGCCGGCACGGACGTTCAGGCGATGGCCGAGCACGCCGAACGCTTCCTGCGCGAGCTCCTGCCGGAGCCGGACCCGGTGGCCGAGCAGGTGGCCGCGATCGTCGGCCGGATCACCGAGTCGCCCGCGCTGTTCCGGGTGGACCAACTCGCCGCCGAACTGGGGCTGTCGGTGCGCAGCGTGCAGCGGCTGTTCGCGGAGTACGTGGGTGCCGCACCGAAGTGGGTGCTGCGCCGGGCCCGGCTGCACGAGGCGGCGACCCGCGCGGAGCGGGGTGCGGGTGTCGACTGGGCCGCCCTGTCAGCCGAGTTGGGGTACGCCGACCAGGCGCACCTGACCCGCGACTTCACGGCCGCGGTCGGCATCTCACCGGCCGCCTACGCGAAGGGGGCGGCAACCGGCGAACCGGTCACCGCCCCTTCAGCTACCAGCGGTCAGACCGCCGGAGCCGGGTAGGTCGGGTACTCGACACCGGAGACGTACTGGACGACCCGGATGACCTGGCAGGAGTAGCCGAACTCGTTGTCGTACCACAGGTAGAGGATGGCGTTGTCGCCGTCCACCTTGGTGGCACCGGCATCGACGATCGAGGCGTGCCGCGAGCCGATGAAGTCGCTGGAGACCGCGTCGGGCGAGTCGATGAAGTCGATCTGGCGACGCAGCGGCGAGGTCAGCGACACCTCGCGCAGGTAGTCGAGGACGTCCTCGCGGTTGGTCTCGGTGGCCAGCTGCAGGTTGAGGATCGCGATCGAGACGTCCGGCACCGGCACGCGGATCGAGCTGCCGGAGATCTTCGCCTTGAGGTCCGGCAGCGCCTTGGCGACGGCCGAGGCGGCACCGGTCTCGGTGATCACCATGTTCAGCGGCGCCGAACGGCCGCGGCGGTCCGCCTTGTGGTAGTTGTCCAGCAGGTTCTGGTCGTTGGTGAACGAGTGGACGGTCTCCACGTGGCCGCGGAGCACGCCGTACTTGTCCTCCATCGCCTTCAGCGGCGGGACGATGGCGTTGGTGGTGCAGGACGCGCAGGACAGGATCTGCTCGTCCGGCTTGATGGTGTCGTGGTTGACGCCGTGCACGATGTTGGGCACGTCGCCCTTACCCGGAGCGGTGAGCACGACCTTGGCGATGCCGGGCTGCAGGTGCTTCGACAGGCCCTCCCGGTCGCGCCAGCGGCCGGTGTTGTCGATGAGGATGGCGTCCTTGATCCCGTACTCGGTGTAGTCGACCTTGGTCGGGTCGTCCGAGTAGATGACCTTGATCGCGTTGCCGTTGGCGATGATGGTGCTGTTCGCCTCGTCAACGGTGATGGAGCCCGCGAACTGCCCGTGGATGGAGTCACGCCGCAGCAGCGAGGCGCGCTTCACCAGGTCGTCGCCCCCACTGTTGCGGACGACGATGGCGCGCAGCCGCAGGCCGCCGGCCTTCTCGACCAGCAGGCGGGCCACCAGGCGGCCGATCCGGCCGAACCCGTAGAGCACGACGTCGCGCGGCTCCTGGCGCTCCAGCTTGTTGGCACCCGTGGCGCCGGCGACGGCCTCGGCGGTGAACGCGGCCACCGAGAGGCCGCGGCTGTCGGCCTTGTAGGTGGCGGCCAGCATGCCGAGGTCGATCTGGGACGGACCCAGGTCGAGCGTGGTGAGGGCCTGGAGGAACGGCATGGTCTCGGTGATCGAGAGCTCTTCGCCGGCGATCTGGCGGGCGAACCGGTGGGTCTTGAGGATGCTGACCACCGACTTGTTCACCAGGGAACGGCTGTGCAACAGGACAGTGACGTCCCGCTCCCGGTGCAGTCGGCCGATGATCGGAATCATCGCCTCCGCGATCTCCTCGCGGTTCTTCCAGTCCGTGAACACGTCGTCGTTGACAGTCACAAGTCCATCTCTCGATTGAGCTAGAGGGTGCTCACATCGTAGCCAGAAGGATGTTCGACTTCCGCCATCGGCCCTGGTGAGCAGCGTCACTGCACTCCGGCGAGGGGGCCGGTTCCCGGCGGCCGGTGCTCCACATCCTCGCCTCGGTGCACCCGGAGGAGCTGGCCCTCCGCCCGCAGGTCAAGCACGCGGCACGGGCTCAACTCGCTGATGACGGCGATGATGTGGACAGCCACGCCCGGTACCGGCGCAGTGCCCGTCGCTGCTTCGGCTGGTCGGCCACCAGGGCAACCGCCGGATGGGTGCCGGGCTTGGGGTCCCTGCCCTGGGCGAGGCGGTGCATCTGCCGGCGCACCTGCGCCATGGTGGCCACCGAGGCGAGCGCCTTGTCGGACCAGGTCACCGGCCGCATCCGCTGGTCGGCCTCCCGCCCGGCCCGCCAGCGGTCGGGCAGGTCCGGGGTGACGGCGAGGGCGGTGCCCATCCCGATGACCGCCACGCCGCTGGCCAGGGCCTGTTCGGCGGTGTCGCATCGGGTGATGCCGCCGGTGAGCATCAGCGGCAGCGGGCTGGTGGCGGCCAGCTCCTTTGCCAGGTCCAGGAAGTAGGCCTCACGCGCCTGGGTCCGCGCATCGGCGGGGCGGCCGTTCATCGCCGGGCTCTCATAGCTGCCGCCGGACAGTTCGACCAGGTCGACGCCGAGCGGTTCCAGCATCGCGATCACTTGCCGGGCGTCGTCGGCCTCGAAGCCGCCGCGCTGGAAGTCGGCGGAGTTGAGCTTCACCGCGACCGCGAAGGACGGCGAGACGGCGGCGCGGATGGCGCGGACGACGTCCAGCAGCAGCCGGGCCCGGTTCTCCAGCGACCCGCCCCACTCGTCGGTGCGCTGGTTGACCAGCGGGGACAGGAACTGCGACAGCAGGTAGCCGTGCGCGGCATGGACCTCCACGCCGTCGAACCCGGCCTGTTCGGCGCGGCGCGCCGTCGCGGCGAACCGGGCCACGGTGGCCTCGATCTGCTCCGCGCTCATGGCGACGGGACGACCGAAGCGGCTGCTGTGCCGCCCCAGGTCGAGGGCCACCGCGGACGGGCCCCAGACGACGCCGGGCATCTCGGCCTGCACCTGGCGGCCGGGGTGGTTGATCTGCATCCACAGCGCCGCGCCGCCCGCCTTGCCTGCCTTGGCCCACTCGGTGAACGGCTCCAGCGGCGCGGCATCGTCGAGCACGACGCCACCCGGGCCGGTCAGCGCTGCGGCGTGGACCATGACGTTGCCGGTGATCAGCAGCCCGGAACCGCCCGCGGCCCAGCGCCGGTACAGCGCCACCATCCGCCCGTCGGGCAGTTGGCCGGGGCCGGCCAGGTCCTCCTGCATGGCCGCCTTCGCGATCCGGTTGCTCAGCACCGCCCCGGAGCGCAGGTGCAGCGGCGCGAACAGTTCGCCGGCCATCCGGGTTCTCCCTTCCACCGATTTTCCACGGACCACTCGCCGACCACTCGCCGACTATGATGTTTACAGCGCCTACATTATGCGAGGAATGTAGGCATCGTAAACATTGGAGAAGGTGACCCATGGCACACGCGAATGGCCCGTACCACCACGGCGATCTGCGCGCTGCCTGCCTGCGCGCCGCGCGGGAGCTGCTCGAGGAGGACGGCGGCGCCGGCCTGTCACTTCGGGCGGTGGCACGGCGGGCCGGCGTGTCGGCGATGGCGCCCTACCGCCACTTCGCGGACCGCGACGCGCTGCTCTCCGCGGTCGCCGCCGAGGGCTACCGGGAACTCGCCGACTCCCTTGCCGCCGCGCATCGTTCGCCCGCGACAGCCGACGACCTCGCCGCGATCGCCGTCGCCTACGTACGTTTCGCGCTCGACCACCCGGCGCTCTTCAGGGTGATGTTCGCGGAGCCCTGCGATCCGAGCAACGAGGAACGCACGGCTGCGGCCGGCGCCGTCGCGGAGTACGTCTGCGGGATCGTCCGGGGCGCCTTCCCGACCGTCGACCCGGCGGCGATGTCAACTGCGGTGTGGGCCCTGGTCCACGGCCTGGCGTTCCTGCACCTCGACGGCAAGCTCGACGCCTCCACCCCGGAGGTGGTCACGGAACAAGTCCACACAGCCGTCCGTGCGTTGTTCGCCGCCTCGCTGGTGATACCGCCGCCGCTGACCACGGCGTAGCGGAAGTGCCCAGCGAGCCGACCTCACGGGAGGGCGGCTCGCTCAACGTCGTTTCCCCTACGTCAGGCGCTGAAGCCGCCCTCGACGGCGATCACCGCCCCGGTAGTGCACTGCCCGTCGGCGCTCGCCGGCTGCGCGACGGCGGCGGCAACCTCGATGGCGATCACCGCCCCAGAGCGGTGCACCCGGCAATCGCACCGGCGTTGGCGCCATCGGCCGTTTGGAGTCGGTGTCCGTGGAACTGCCGGGGCCGGGCCACCGCTCGGCCCCCGGCGCTGCTCAGCCCTGGGTGACGCAGTTGTCGGCCGAGTTGGACCACAGGCCCTGGAGGTCGAAGGTGCCGGTGGAGAGGGTGACGTATGCATCCATGTTCTGGCACTCGTCGCCGATCTCACCACCGCCGCCGTTCCAGCCGGTGCTGGGCCAGAAGTCGGTGACGGTCTCGGCGTACTCGTGCGTCTCGGTGGACTCGATGCCGGAGAGCAGGCGACCGTCGGTGAAGGTGGTGCAGGCGCCAGCGCCGCTGTCCGGGATGTACGGCATGTTGGTGTACGCGAGGGTGCCGTAGGAGCTGGACGTCTGGTCGTGCCAGGCGCAGAAACCGGAGTCGGGGAAGCCGTCCGGGTGGGTGCCGGTGGGAGACAGGATCACGTACTGGGCGTTGAGGTTGGGCGCTTGGGTGGTGTTGCCGAAGTGCGCGGCGGCATTGGAGGCTTCGGCGGCGAGGTCGCTCGCGGCGGCGCTGTCCGGGGCTGCGGCGGAGTTGTCGAACCAGACGCCGGCCAGCGGGCTGCTGGTCGGGTGGCTGACGGGGGTTCCGCCGCCGGCGCAGTCGGTGGTGCCCGTGGGGACGCCCTCGCAGTACTGGTCGAGGATGGTGCCCCAGGTGTCCTGGCTGCCGTAGAGTCCGCTGAACATGCTCTGCATGTCGGGCGCCACACCGGCCGGGTCGTTGGACCACTGCGAACCCCAGAACACCAGGTACACCTGCGGGTTGGGGGAGACCACGCCCTGGCTGCCGCTGGACTGGACGCTGAGCGTGTTGGCACTCGTCGCGCGTGCCCGGCGGTCGGCGGTGCGCTTGAGCGGCTTGACACCGGAGTGGCGGTGGGCGGTCGGAGCCGGGTTCGCCTCAGCGCCCGGCGCGAGCGCGGTGGCGCCGAGTGCGGTGGCGCCGAGCGCCAGTACGGCAGTCAGTCGGGCGAGAGTGGCGGGCCTGATGGTGCGCATGGGTTCTCCTGCTGCAGGTGGGGGGTCAACTGCGGGCGATGCATTGCGCGTTGCGGAGACGGTTCTCACGGGGTGTGGGGCCCAGTGAGGTGACCGTGGACAGACAAGTGGAGCCATGATGGCGGCTGCCCAGACTCTTGGGAAGGGGCGCCGCGCCGGGGATGCCGGCCCAGAGCCCTGATTCGGCCCGTTCCCGGAGCTTCCGTCGCCCTCGCGAACCGGGCACCAACCGGACGAGCGGTTCAGACCTTCACGCATCGTGAATTCCGGAAATCAGTCCGCGCACCACCTGCCGGCCATGCCCGGGAGGGGTGGCCCGCCGCCGCGCATCACCCGCTGGCCCTGGTCCGGGCCGACCAGGCCAGCCCCGCACGCCACATCGGCACCGCCGATTTCGGCTTCGCCACCCCCGAAGGACCGGCCGGCACTGGTAGTTCGCCCGGGCTCCGGCAGATCCTCGACGAGGAACAGGCCGCGGCCGCCGGGTGCAGGTGTTCTGGGGCACCGGAAGGCCGAGCGCGGCGCCATCGGCGACCCCGATGTGCAAGCGGTCCCCGCACAGGCGCCAGGTCACGGCGGCGGTCTCGCCGCCGTGCAGCAGCGCGTTTCCGACCGGCTTCTACGAGAGCGCCGGCCGCCGCGACGACCGCTACACCGCGATCATCAGGCAGCTCGCCGTCGAAGACGGGCAGTGGACCGCCGAGTTGCTCAACTGGCTGCGCGGGAGCGGCAATCTGCGCACCGCGGCGATCGTCGGCGCCGCCGAGTTCGTCAAGGCCCGCCTCGACGCTGACGTCAACGAGCCCACGGCGCCCAGCAATCGCGCGGTCATCGCCTCCGTGCTCCAGCGTGCCGACGAGCCCGGCGAGTTGCTCGCCTACTGGACGGCCACCCATGGCCGCGCCGTCCCCAAGCCCGTGAAGCGCGGCATCGCCGACGCCGTCCAGCGGCTCTACAACGGCAAGGCGCTACTCAAGTACGACACCGACAGCAAGGGTTACCGCTTCGGCGACGTCCTCAACCTGGTGCACGCCACGCCGGACGCGGACAAGCCGTGGCAGGGCGAGCTGTTCCGCTACGCCCTCGACCGGCGCCACCACCCGGACACTGCCGTCGTGCCGCCGTCCAACCGCACCCTCACGGCGAACCAACTGCTGCGTGAACTCCCCGTCGAGGAGCGGCGGGAGCTGCTGAGCCGGCCGGACGTGGCCGAGCGGCTGAACGCCGGCGGGTTCACCTGGGAGATGCTGGCCGGCTGGCTGCAGGGCCCGATGGACCGGCAGGCGTGGGAGGCGATCATCCCGTCGATGGGGTACATGTCGCTGCTTCGTAACCTGAGGAACTTCGACCAGGCCGGCGTCAGTGACGAGGCGGCCGAGCGGATCGCGGCCAAGCTGGCCGATCCGGACCAGGTGGCCCGCTCGCGGCAGTTGCCGATGCGGTTCTACTCCGCCTTCAACGCGGCCCCGTCGCTGCGCTGGTCCTGGGCGCTGGAAAAGGCGTTGACCGCGTCGCTGGCCAACATCCCGCGGCTGGACGGGCGGACGCTGATCCTGGTGGACACCAGCGGCTCGATGGAGTCTGGCTTCTCCAAGGACGGCACCCTGATGCGCTGGGATGCGGCCGCCCTGTTCGGGATCGCCCTCGGCCACCGTTGCGAGCAGGCCGATGTGGTGTCGTTCTCCGCCGCCGGCACCTGGTACGGGCGCAGCTACGACCTCGTGAAGCCGTTCCCGCTGACCGCGGGCGGCTCGGTCCTGGCCGAGGTGCGGCGCTGGAAGGACGGCGGCTGGTTCATCGGCGGTGGCACCGAGACCGCGGCCGCGTTGCAGGCCACCTTCCGGGGCCACGATCGGGTGGTGATCGTGACCGACGAGCAGGCGGCGGCCGGAAACGTCGGCCAGGCCGTCCCGGCCTCGGTACCGATGTACACCTGGAACCTGGCCGGCTACCGAACGGGCCACGCTCCATCGGGCGTTCACAATCGACACACTTTCGGCGGACTCACCGACGCGGCATTCCGCATGGTGCCGCTGCTGGAGAGCGGGGTCAGCGGCGCCTGGCCGTGGGAGCAGCGCGTGTAGAACCACCTGAGTTGCCATTGTCCGTGAACCGAAATCGCATGATCCGGCTCGGTCAACCCGACTGCTCGGTAAGAGCGTTGACGAACTGAAGGTGGCCGTTACGCTCGCTGGGGTACGTCGTCATACCAGTTGGCACGGCTTTACGGAGGACTTCATGGATTTCCTGGTCCGCATCGATGGCTCCCGCGTCTACGAACTGCCGGTCGAGGAGCGGAACGCCATCGTCGAAAAGGAGCACACGCACGCGCATGAGCTCCACGCGGCCGGCGTGCTGAAGTACATCTGGCGGCAGCCCGGACAGCGCGCCAATGTCGGTATCTGGTCGGCCGCGGACGCGGACGCTCTGGAGGCCGTGCTCGCCGGCCTGCCGATCCGCCCCTACGCGGAGATCGAGGTGTCCGCGCTGGCCACCCACCCGCTGACCCTGGAGTTCGCGGCCGCGCAGGCCTGAGCTCCGGCGTCGGTCAGCCACCGCGATCAGTCCCGCACTACACAGTAGAGCGGGACTGGTCGCGGTGTTTCTGCTTGCCCGCATGGGTAGTTGGGCCTCTGCGGGCAGATGGCACGCGGAACCTGGGCGATGGGGGCAGCTCATGGGTACGCATGAGCGGGCACACCAGGGATCGTCCGGCCGAGAGCGGGAGCGGGGACGTGAAGCGGAGTAGTCGACGCAGCACGCCGCGCCGGCCCCGAATGCGCTCTCCCCGCAGCACCTGCTCGCGCTGCAACGCGCCCTCGGGAACCGGGCCGTGAGCGCGATGCTCGCCCAGCGGCGCGGGACTGCGGGTGAGTGACCCGTCCGACCGCTTCGAGCGGGCGGCCGCGGCGAACGCGACTCGTCGAACAGCTCAACGCCAACAAGACGCTGCACTACAAGAAGTGAGGGGCAGCGGCCTGGGTTCCGCCCGGACTTGCGGTCCGCTGAGGTCGAAGGCGAGACCAGTGCGACGTCGAGTGGGCATGCCGTAGTCTCGCCGAATGCCAAACCCTGCGATCATCGCTGATCTCGCACGTGCGTCCGCCGTCACGGGCGACCTGATCGACCGTATAGCTGCCGACCAGTGGAGCGCACCGACCCCCTGCACGGAGTGGAACGTGCGAGATCTGGTCGATCACCTCGTCGGGATAAACCTGGTGTTCGTGGCACTGTTCGAGGAGACCACGATGCCTGAACGTGAGGCCGACCACCTCGGAACCGATCCCGCCGGGGCCTACCGACGATCCGCAGCAGCGCTACACGCTGCCGCCGCCCGCCCAGGGGTTCTGGAGCAGAGCAAGGCGACACCGATGGGCGTTGCCACCGGCGCCGAGTGGCTGCAGTGGCGCATCGGGGACCTACTCACACATGGGTGGGACCTTGTCCAAGCCACCGGCCTCGCAGCCGAACCGCCCGACGATCTCGTCGAGCAGGCGCTCAGCTTCGTTCGAGACCAGCTGCCCAGCCAACCGCGCGCCGGACGATTCGCCGAATCCCAGACGATCCAAGACAACGCACCCGCCATCGACCAGTTGGCGGCGCTCACCGGTCGGCCGGTTCCGTGGAAGCCGTGAACCGGGGCCGAGAAGCATGAAGACCATCAGAGCACTGGGTTACTGGCGGTCCGCCGCCGCGCCCGAACTGCCGGACCCCGTCCCGCTGATGGATCCGACGTGGGACGAGGAGGAGCGGTACCTGGTGGCCACCTACCTCGACCAGGGCCAGCTGAGCCGTGAGTTCATGGGCATGTCCCGCTGCCGTGTCTGCCATCGGTCCAATGGCAATGGCGAGCGGATGGACGGTGCATTCGTCTGGCCCAGCGGACTCAGTCACTACGTGACCGCCCACTCGGTCAGGCTTCCCGCTGAGTTCGTGAGCCATGTGCTGCGTCGGCTCGATGCGATGGAGGAGGCGGACTACGACTTCTCCTGGTGGAAGGAGCGGGCCCACCGGGGCTGATCCGGCACTCTGGCCGTATGAGACGCTCACTAGGCGACGCGAGGCGACGGATGGGAGAGCGGGCGGGATGGGTTCCGAGGGCAGTGTCTGGCGCCTGATGCGGCAGGAGGACTTGCTCGGCGAGATCGTGATCGACGAGGCCGACTTCCCTTGGCTGCGCGGGGATTTCGTTCCGGCGCCGGCGTTCGAGGACGTGCGTGCGTGGTTCGACGAGTCGCTCGTACTGCTGGAGGCGGAGGAGTACGAGCGGTTCGACGAGTGCTACGACCGGATCGCGAACGCCCTGTCGCTGGTGGCTCCGTCGGGTCCGGTCGCGGAGTTCCTGCTGCACATCGGCGACGGGCGCGCCTGGTTCAGGTGGAGTGACGAGCCGTTCGTTGAGGAGTGACCGCTGCTGCGGGGGCTCGGTCGGCCCCCGCAGTGCGGTGGGGCTCAGACCGCTCGGCCCAGCCAGGCTGCCAGGCGGGCGTAGGCGTTCGCGTCGGCCGGGACGGCCTGCAGGGGGCCGAAGGGCAGGCCCTCGCGGCTGCGGTCGGCCGGGAGTGCGTTCTGGGCCATGTCGAGCGAGATGAGTGCCAACTCCTCGTCCAGGTCGGTGTCGAGGGCGATCGCCTGGGCGATGTCCCAGGTGTGGGTGACGGTCTCTGTCACATAGCCGACCAGCGCCCCCCGGCCGGGCATCTCGGCCCAGGGGAGCTCCACGATCCGGTCGAGCTTGGCGTCGTCGGCCCAGGCGGCGAGTGCGCGGGCCCGGGCCCGGGCGAGGGCGCCCGACCAGTCCGTGTCGTCGACCCGGTCGACGGTGGGAGAGATGTCCAGGGCACGGCCGCCCTCGCCGATATAGGCGATCCGGTGGATGCCGCCGATGACGTGGCCGAGCAGCGCCCGCAGGTCGTACTCGGTGCACGGGGTGGGGCGGTCGAGGTCGGCCGGGGTGACCTTGGCGAAGACCGTCTCCAGCTGGTCGAGGGTGCGGGCGTAGAGGGGGCGCGGGTCCATCGGGGCAACTCCTGTTGTGCGCGGCGGTGTTCTTCCTGGCGTTCGTTGCGAGGGACACTCTTCCGGCCATACCTGACAACGAGCGTCAGGTTTAATCGGATCTTGTGAAAGCCGACCGACTGCTGTCGATCCTGCTGCTGCTCCAGACCCGCGGTCAGGTGCCCGCCACCGAGTTGGCCGAGCGCCTGGAGGTCTCCGTCCGCACCATCTACCGGGACATCGAGGCGCTGTCGGCGGCCGGCGTCCCCGTCTGGGCCGAACGCGGTCGGCACGGCGGCGTCAACCTGCTGCCCGGCTACCGCACCGACGTCACCGGGCTGACCAGTGACGAGGCTCGCGCGCTGTTCGTCCTCTCCACCCAGGGGTCGCACCAGGAACTCGGTCTCGGGGAGGCCATCAACTCGGCGCTGCGCAAGGTGATGGCGGCTCTCCCGGCCCCGCACCGGCCGGTGGCCGAGCGCACCAGCGAGCGGATCCTGATCGACCCGGCGCGCTGGATGCAGCGACCGGTCGACTCGGCGGCTGCCCTGGGTGAGTTGCAGCGGGCCGTCTTCGCCGATCGGCGCATCTTTCTGACGTACCGTCATAGCGGTGACACCGAACCGAGCGAGTACACCGTCGACCCGTACGGGCTGGTGAGCAAGGCCGGTGTCTGGTACCTGGTGGCCGATCTGGACGCCGCACCGCGCCTGTTCAGGGTGGACCGGGTGCTGGCGGCCGCCGTCTGCGACGACCCGGTGCACCACCGACCCGGCCTCGGCCTGACCGACGTGTGGACGGTACTCCGCGACCAGGTCGAGCGCGTCCCCGAGGGCGTGCGCGTCCACGTCCGCGTCCGCCGCACCCGTCTCGATCTGCTGCTGCGCATCCACGCCCCGCGAATCGCCGTCCCTCCCAACCCCGTTGACGACGAGTGGGCCGAACTCACCTTCGCCTTCGGCACCATCGGGGCCGCCCGCACGCTGCTCCCGCTCGGCGCGGACCTCGAAGTCCTCACCCCACCCGAGGCGCGCGCCGAACTCGCCCGCGCCGCAGCGGAGATCACGGAGCTGTACGGCCAACCGAGCTGAGGCTCCCCCGGCTCGCCGGGTCAGGGCTGCACAGCCAGCCGTTGATGGCGAAGCGGCTGTCGTCATGCTGCTTGCTGGGGCAGCTGACCGGCCGCACCTCGTGCCAGGCGGTGGGCAGGAAGAACACGATGCTGTCGTGCTCGGGCTCCCAGTCCCGCCAGGTGCGCTCCTGCCACCTTCCGGTTGTCCCGGTGTGCAGCGGCAACGCGGCGTCGAACATGCGCAGTTCGCCGCCGCCGAATGGCCGGGGTGTGCGGTGAAGGTAATAGACGAACGTCAGCAGGCGCCGGGGGGCGAACCTCATATCGCTGTCCTGGTGCGACCGGTAGAAGTCGCCGTCGTTGTGCACGTTGAGGCTGTAGTCGGGTTCCGTGTTCTGGCAGGAGACTCCAAGGGTGTGCTCGACCGCCTCCAGGACCTCGCCGATGGCCGCCATCAGCTCAGGCGCGGCGAAGTCGCCTCGCGACCGGGAGCGGCGATAGTCGGGATCCACCTCCCGGTCGCGAATCATGGAGGGCTTCAACGTGTCGTCGGCGGAGGCGATGGCGCGCTCCAGGAGGGCGCCGGCCGTCGGCTCGCCCAGGAACTGGGTGATCCGGCAGACGGTCACCGGAAGCCGCCAGACCGCGTCCGTACTCACCGCCGGCCGGTCGTCCATCGTCTCGGATGCTTCCGTCACGGTGTCGTGTCGAGCCAAGGTGTCCTGCCTTCTGGGGTGCGGTGGTTGGCGCCCACGGCGCTGTTCACGCTCGCGGCTTGTCGCAGGCGGTCCAACTTCGCGCCGTCAGCTCGTCCACGCGGCGATTGAGCGCCTCGATGCAGACCGGGGCGACGCCGAGGCCGTCGACGACGGGGATGGTGGTGTCGTCCTGGTTGAAGCCGAAGGCGACGTGCCAGTCCTGGGCGTCCTGCTTGAGCGCACGGTCGCTAGCAGATGGAGCAGGGGTTGCCCGGGACACCGGGGCCCTGGTCGGTACCGATGGTGATCGCTCCGTGGGCACCGACCGGGGCGTGGATGCCGTCGCCGACCAGCGCCGCTTCATAGCCGCCCAGCAGTTCCTGGAGGGTTCCGGGGCCCAGGTTCTCCGGGGCGGCGATCGCGGCGATGCCGTCGTAGTCCGTGTAGGCCGCCCCCAGCGTCCTGCCGCCCATGGTGGCGAACACGATCTTCGCACCGCGAATGGGCTCCCCGGTCACCGCGTCGGACGCCATCGCGTTGATGTTCTCCAACTGCATCTGGGTGACGTTCAGGCTGGCCTGACTGGCCGTGAGCCTGGTCGGCTTCAGGCTGGGGCATTCCGCCCCGCTGCACGACGACGACGCCGTGGCAGCAACGGAGGCGGGAGCAACGGCTCCTGCCCCCAACGCCGCCATGGCCGCAGCCATGGCCGAGACGGCCAGACGCCCGGAAGCCCTCATGTCCACTCCTGATCACCAGCGATGGATGCCGTCCCGTCCGGACGGCAGAGCAGACTCTATGGACGGCCGACCAGCGGTATGGCCTGAATATCGGAGATGCCTTCTATCGGGTGAACGGCGATCGGATGGGCGATGGTCAAGTGTTCAGCCGTTGGGCGCGACCATGCCCGCGTCATAGGCGGTGATGACCAGTTGGACCCGGTCGCGCGCACCCAACTTGGCCAGCAGACGGGCCACATGGCTCTTGGTGGTGGCGACGCTGATGTACAGCTCGGCGGCGATCTCGCTATTGGACATGCCGCGCCCGATCAGGGTCAGGACCTCTCGCTCGCGCCCGGTGATCCCGTCGAGGACGCGGCGCGGCGGTGCGGCCGCTCCCCGTGCGGCGAAGTCCTGGATCAGGCGCCGGGTGACTCCCGGGGCGATCAGCGCGTCGCCGGCGGCGACCACCCGGATCGCGGCGAGGATGTCGTCCAGCACCATGTCCTTGACCAGGAACCCGCTGGCGCCGCCGCGCAGCGCGGCGTAGACGTTCTCGTCGTCGTCGAAGGTGGTGAGCATGATGACGCGGGTCGGCAGGCCCTCGGCCTTGATCCGCCGGGTGGCCTCGATGCCGTCCATGATCGGCATCCGGATGTCCATCACCACGACGTCGGGCTGCAGGTCGCGGGCCAGTCGGAGCGCCTCGGCGCCGGTGCCGGCCTCGCCCACCAGCTCGATGTCCGGGGCGTCGGTGATCAGCATGCGCAGTCCGGCGCGCACCAGCGGCTGGTCGTCGGCCAGCACGATTCGGATCGTCATACCGGCAGTCTCGCAGCGACCCGGTAGCCGCCTTCCGGCCGTGGCCCCGCGCTGAACTGGCCGTGCAGCAGGCCGACCCGCTCGCGCATGCCGACGAGTCCGTAGCCGCCGCCGACGCTCGTCAAGGCGCCGCCCCGGCCGTCGTCGGTGACCTCGATGGACAACTCTTCCTCCCGGTAGTCGACGGACACCTGGCAGCGGCCGACCCTCGCGTGGCGCACCACGTTGGTCACCGACTCCTGGATGATCCGGTAGGCGGACAGGTCGATCTCGGGGGGCAGCGGTCGGCGCGTCCCGCCCCAGTGCACCTCGACCTCGACCCCGGCGTCGGCCGTGGTCGAGGCCAGCCGCTCGACGTCCGCCAGCCCCGGCGCCGGAGCGGATTCGGCATGGTCCGAGTCGGCCTCGCGCAGCGCGACGAGCATCCGGCGCAGCCCCGCCAGGGTCTCCCGGCTGGTGCCCTCGATGGCGCTCAACGCCTCACGCGCACTGGCCGGTTGGGTCTCGATGACGCGGGCCGCCGCGCCGGCCTGGATCGCGATGACGCCGATGCTGTGGGCGACCATGTCGTGCAGCTCGCGGGCGATCCGCAGCCGCTCGTCCTGGACCGCCTGGTTGGCGGTCTGGGTGCGCAGCGCTTCGGCGTGGGTCTGCCGCAGCCGGATCCAGCTGCCCAGGATCCAGGCGGACGCGGTGATCACGATGAGGAGCGAGGACGGGCCGGTGAGAGAATGCGCCGCCGCCGAGGTGGACCGCAGACTCAGCGAGTCGACGAGCCAGACAGCCCCGGTGGCGGCCAATGCCAGACCGGCGGTCCGCCGCGACCGGTTGGCGGCGATGTAGAAGACCAGCACGGCCGCCGCGAGGGACAGCGGCCAGGCCCTCACCCCCAAGGCCCTGGCCGCGACCACTTCGGCCAGCACCAGCCCGAGGACCTGAGGCGTGAGCCGGCTGGCCCAGCCGATCGGCAGTGACATCACCACCGCCAGCAACAGCACACTCAGCGGCCCTGCGTCGAGCGGGTGCCCGAGCGGAAAGGAGAGCGGCGGCAGGGTGACGTAGAGCAGCAGTGCGTAGGGAGGCACGGCGCACCAGCTGAGGACTGCCAGGGCGTCCGGCGACAGCCGCCGCAACAGCGTCAGGAGTCGTCTCAGCAGGGCGAGTGGCCTCGATGGTCGTTGCACGACTGAGATGCTAGCCGCCGGGCGGATCATCGGGATCGGCCTACGGAATGCCGCCCGTGGGCTGATGCCGGGCAGTCGGGATGCGGTCCGCGGACTGATGTGTCGCCTCTCCTGCCCGCGGAACCATCAGCGTCGTGATCGAAATCCACGAGCTCACGAAACGGTACGGCAGCATCGTCGCCGTCGACGGTCTGACCTTCGCCGCGCGCCCCGGACAGGTGACCGGCTTCCTCGGCCCGAACGGCGCCGGCAAGACCACCACGATGCGCATGCTGCTGGGTCTGAACACGCCCACCAGTGGCACGGCGACCGTCAACGGCCGCCGGTTCCGCGACTTCGGCACCGGCCTGCGGCACGTCGGCGCCCTGCTGGACGCCAATGACGTGCACAAGGGGCGCACCGCCAACGCGCACCTGGCCGCGCTCGCCCGCAGCAACGGTCTGTCGCGGCGCCGGGTCCAGGAGGTGCTGGAGACCGTCGGCCTCGGTGACGCGGGCAAGCGGCGGATCGGCGGGTTCTCGCTCGGCATGCGCCAGCGCCTGGGGATCGCCACCGCGCTGCTCGGCGACCCGCCGGTGCTGCTCTTCGACGAGCCGGTCAACGGCCTTGACCCGGAGGGCATCCGCTGGGCCCGCGAGCTGTTCCGCCGACTCGCCGCCGAGGGCCGCACAGTCTTCGTCTCCAGCCACCTGATGAGCGAGATGGAGCACACCGCCGACCACCTGGTGGTCGTCGGCGGTGGCAGGTTGATCGCCGACGAGCCGCTCGCCACCTTCGCCGCCCGGGCCACCACCGGCCAGGTCGTGGTCCGCGCTCCTGCCCCGGAGGCGCTGGCGCGGGTGCTGCGCGAGGCGGGCGGCGCGGCGGAGATCACCGGCCTGGAGAGCATCACCATCACAGGCCTCACCCCGGCGCAGGTGAACGAACTGGCCTTCACCCACCGCGTCTTGGTGCACGAGGTGACCGCGCACGGCGGCACGCTGGAGGACGCGTTCATGGAGCTGACTGCCAACTCCGTTCAGTACCGGGCTGGTTCGGTCGCGAGCGGGGGTGCGGGCCGGTGAGCGCCGCCATGACCACCCCGATCTCCACCGCCCGTGCCGAGGCTGCCCACGCCGAAGCCGCCAACGCCGAAGCTGCCAGCGCCGAGGCCGCCGAACGGCGGGCCCGCTGGCGCGACTTGCTCGGCTCCGAGTGGATCAAGCTCTGGTCACTGCGATCGACCGGGCTCGTGCTGGGCTGCCTGATCGTCATGTACGTGTACCTGGCGTACAAGGGCGCGGTCAGCGCCTACGACGCCTGGCCGGCCATGGCCGACTGGATGAAGGCCGACTGGGACCTGGCACACGACGCCTTCGACATGCCCACGTTCCTGCTGCTACAGGCCACCGTCGGCACGGTTGGCGCGATGACCGTCTCCGGTGAGTACGCCTCCGGGCTGATCCGCACCAGTCTGACCGCCGTGCCGGACCGCAACCGGGTGATGCTCGCCAAGGTCGCGGTGGTGGCCGGCGTACTGGCCGCCGTCGGCCTGGTCCTCTCCACCCTCATCTGGGCCGTCACCTTCATGGTCTTCTCGGACCGGATCCCCAGCTACTCGTTCAGCAACCCGGGCGTGTGGCGCGGCATCCTGGCCACCACGCTGATGGTGCCGGTCTGCGGTCTGATCGGCACGGCACTGGCCGCGCTGATTCGCAACACCGCGGGCACCGTCTTCGCGGTGCTGGCCTTCTTCCTGGTCGGGCCGGTAGCCGTCAAGGGGCATGTACCGCTGCTGGGCACCGACCTGCGGAACCACATCGCCGACGCGCTGCCCCCTTACGCGTGGTTCCGCTTGTGCGACATGAGTCACGGACGCGTCGTGGGGCATCTCCAGTCGGTGCCGGCGGCCTGGAGCGCGCTGATCGGCTGGGGCGTCGTCTCGGTCGCCGTCGTGGTCCTGATGCAGCGCCGCCGGGACGTCTGATGAGGACCACGACGATGAAACCGGTGTCCGTCGCGTCCGTCGCGGAACACCCCGTCCGCTTCCGTGACTTGTTCGCTTCCGAGTGGATCAAGCTGTTCGCGCAGCGGTCCACTTACGTCATGCTGGGGCTGGCCCTGCTGATCAGCATCGGCGGCTCCTGGCTCGCCAGCGGCGGCGTCCACCTGGTCAGTGCCTCGGCGCGGGCCGACTACGACCGGGTGAGCGGCTCCTTCAAGGAGGGCACCTTCGCCCTCCTTGCCATCGGGGCCGGCGCGCTGGGCGCGCTCTCCATGGTCGGCGAGTTCTCCAGCGGGCTGATCCGGACGACCTTCATCGCCGTCCCGGACCGCCGCCGGATCGTGCTCGCCAAGGCGGCCGTCCTCGCCTCCGTCACCTCCGCCGCCGGCCTGGTCGCCGCGGTGGCCTCGTTCGTCACCGCGCAGTCGATCCTGGAACCCGAGCAGCTCGGCATCTCGTTTGCGAACCCCCATGTGCTGCAGGCGTTTACGGCCTCCGTACTGGTGATTCCGATCAGCGCGCTCATCGGCATGTTCATCGGCGCGCTCATCCGGGTCCCGGTGGCCTCCTTCTTCGCGGTCTTCGTGGCCCAGAGCCTGCTGGCGGATGCCCTCCCCGGCAACAGCGGCAACCACCTGCTCGCCGCGATCAGCGACGCGATGCCGCGCAACGCGTGGTTCGGCCTGGTCAGCCAACACACCGCGTTCGACAATGACGGCCCGTTCCCGCCCGGCGCGCTGCAGTGCTGGGTGGCACTGCTGGCCTGGCCGTTGCTCGCCCTGCTGCTCACCGCGCTCGTGGTGCGCCGCCGCGACGTCTGACGGGACGGGCTGTCCCGTATTGCGGGGGGTTAGGAGGCCGATTCCGCCCAGCTGACCGGGAGTTCATGGACGCCGTAGATGGTCATGTCGGTCCTGAGCCTCACCTCACCGGCGGGGATGGCGAGTTGGAGGGTCGGAAAGCGCCGCAGCAGTCCGGCGAAACCGGCGCGCATCTCGACGCGGGCCAACTGCTGCCCCAGGCACTGGTGGACGCCGTGGCCGAGGGACAGATGACCGCGAGCGTCGCGGTGGATGTCCAGGGTGTCGGGGTTGTCGAAGCGCCGGGGGTCGTGATTGGCGGCCAGCTGGGAGACGACGACGGTCGATCCCCGGCCGATCGTCTCACCGCCGAGCTCGATGTCCTCCGTGGCGTACCGGAAGAGGATGTCGACGACGGACAGGTAGCGCATCAGCTCCTCGACGGCACCGGGAAGCAGCTCCGGGTCGGCCCGCAGTTCGGCCAGCTGCTCGGGGTGCTCCAGGAGCGCGAAGGTGCCCAGGGCCAGCATGTTGGCGGTGGTCTCGTGGCCGGCGAACAGCAACAGGAAGGCCATGCCGATCAGTTCCGCGATGCTGAGGTCGTCGTCGCGGGCCAGGTCGGACAGGAGGTCCTCACCAGGGGTGTCGCGCTTGCTCGTGACCAGCTCGGCGAGGTACGTGGTCATGGCGTTGTACGCGGCCATCTTCTCGTCCAGCGACTGGTCCCTGACCAGGAACTTGGCGGAGTTGACCTGGAAGTCCTCGCGGTCCGCGTAGGGGACGCCGAGCAGTTCGCAGATCACCAGCGAGGGCACCGGCAGCGCGAACTCCTTGACCAGGTCGACCGGCGGGGCAAGCCGCGCCATCTCGTCCAGCTGCCGCTCGACGATGTCGGCGATGTGCGCCTCAAGCTGCTTCATGCGCTTGACCGTGAAGGCGCCGGTGAGCTTGCGCCGCAGCCGGGTGTGGTCCGGCGGGTCCATGCTGATGAACAGGCCCGGTACTTGGGGGGACGGCTCGGTCAGGGCGGGCATGCCGGGGACCTCGTACGGCACATGGATGACGCCGATGTCCTGCCGGGAGCTGAACCGGGTGTCGGCCATGAGCTGGCGGAGCGCGTCGTAGCCGGTGACGAGCCAGCCCTCGTGGCCGTCGGGGAAGAGCATGGGACTGACCGGCCGAGCCTCGCGCAGCCGGCTGATCTCGCGGGGCGGGTCGAAGGGGCCCGCATCGCGCTCCATGGGAAGGCCGTTCGGGATGGGAGCCGTGGTGGTCATCGGAGGTCCTTCCGTGGCGGTTGGTGCATCCACCATCGCCGACGGACCTGACATACGACTGTCACGGCTCTGACACCGGCCATGCCTGAGGCCGCTCAGTGGCCGGCTGGTTCAGGCCGGCGGGCTCTCCAGGACGCTCGGGCGTGCAGCGAACTCGCTTTCCGGGCTGAAGCGTTGCTCATACGCCTCGGCGAGGGCGCGCAGCGCCGCAGCGCCGTCACCGTGGAACGAGGAGCCGTGCATCACCGCGAGCGTGGTCGGCCCCAACTCGGCCAGGGCACGGAGGGTTTGGATCGCGGCGGTGAGGCAGGAGGTCTGCCGGAAGGCGATCTCCGCCTCCAGCGCCTGGTCGATGAGGCCGTCGCCGGTGACGGCCGGACCGTTGCCGAACTGGGTGAACAGGTCTCCGCAGAACAGCGTGCCGGTTGTCTCCTCGAAGAGCACCCGCGCTTCCCAATTGTGCGGCACATGCGGCGTGTTGAGGTGGCGTACGCGTCGGCGCAGCTGCTTGCCGCCGAGATCGAGGATCTCGCCGTCCGCCATCGGCACCGGCGGACGGTCGGCGAGATCGTTCAGCGACACCAGGCAGCCGAGCAGCCCGTGGGCCACCTGCGCGTGCGGGGCCGCCGCCAGGAACTCGTTCATCGCGCCGCACTCGTCGGACTCCACATGCCCGAAGGTGATCCAGCGCAGCCGCTCCACCGGCACGATCCGGTCGACCGCCTCCGAGACGAGCGGGAACAACTGCCGCATTCCGGTGTGGAACAGCAGCGGCTCCTCGGCGTCCACCAGGAACTGGTTGAAGGTGAACCCGGCCGGTGCGGCCACCTCCGGGATGAAGGTGGAGATCCGGTAGATGCGGTCGGCGATCTCGTCCGTACGCGTCTCCATAGCCGGAGCCTACGGTCCGGCCTGCGGTCCGGCGATCGGTCATCGGCCGTGGGAGTGAACCGCCGGGTGCCCGTCGATCCGAGTCGATCCGAGTCGCCCCGGTCGGTGAGGCGTCGTCCGACGTGTACCGGCGCGGCGGCGCCCTGATCCACGGGACCGATGACAGCCGGGGCGGCCCGGGCGGAGAACCGCCTGGGCCGCCCCGGCCGTCGTTCGGCGGCGCCGTCGGGTCAGGACACCGGTCCCAGCCGGGTCCAGGCGTTGTTGGGATCGGTCGCGTCGGGCAGGTTGCCCTTGGTCCAGTACTTCGCCTTCCAGTAGTAGCCGTTGGACGACACGACGGTGCGGGTGCTGCCGTCGCCGGCGCCGGCGACGATCCGGGTGTTCGGGAGCACGCCGCTGTTGAAGGGTTCGGCGACGGAGCCGCCCTCCGACCGCAGGGAGAACGCCTTGCCGTCGGCCGGCACTCCGCCCGACAGCCGGTTGCCCTGGTCGTCGAAGAGCTGCCACCACTGACCATTGCTCAGATCGCAGTCCCGGACGGACAGGTCGGCCAACTGCCTGTCGGCGCCGAGGCACTGCTCGTGGCCGCCGGTGCTGCTCTTGATCCGGTACCGGCCGGTGCCGCCGTCCTCGACGACGTTCCACAGCTGGTTGCCGTTGCCGGCCTGCGAGTCGACCAGGTGGGCGGTGGTCCAGTCGCCCGGGTGGTCGATCACGTTGCCGCTGTTGACGTCCTGGACCTTCCACAGGTTGCCGGTGTGCCAGAGCGCGAACGGTGCGAGTGCCGGGTTGTAGGTGCGGGCCGCGTCCCACGGTTCCGCCTGGCAGCCGGTGGAGCCGGGCGCGGTGGGCTGGACCAGGGTGGTGCCCTGCCGGTTGTCCTGGGCGAGCCCGTACTGGGTGCCGCCGATGGTGATGGTGAAGTTCGCCGGGCCGGTGATCGGCAGGTAGTACTTGATGCCGATGTCACGGCTCTTGCCGGGTTGGATGTCCTCGCAGTACCCGAGGGTGATCGTCACCCGGTGGAAGTCGGCGCCCAGCCCGCCGGTGTTCGGCCCGCTCCGCCCCGGTGCGACGCCGGTCATCGGGTGCCAGGCCGCGTCCTTCACCAGGGGTGTGGTGGAGGTGGGGATGTCGAAGGAGAGCTGGGTGCCGGCCGGGAGGGCCGATCCGGTGTTGTTGGTGATCCGCAGCGTGGGCTGCATCGGCCACATGTCGGCCAGGTCGGTCGGGTAGTTGACCAACTGGGCGGTGACGGCGACGGTCTGCTGCGGCAGCGCCTGGTCGGCGCGGGTGTTGCCGTAGGGGGCGGCGCCGCTCAGGGTGGAGCCGATCAGGTTGGTGAGCGTGTAGCCGGGCGCGCACTCGCCCTGGGCGGGGCAGTCGTAGTCGCCGCCGAGCTCCCAGATCGTCATGCCGCCGATGCCGTTGTCCTTGACGTACTGGGCCTTGGTGGAGATCGCCTGCTCGTCCTCGGTGGAGAGGAAGGTCTTCTTGGCGTCGTTCCACAGCCAGCTGGCCTTGAGCGTGTCGTCCCACTGCCGGACGTAGCCGCTCGGCTGGTTGGCCGGGTCTGTCGGGTCGAGTCCGTAGCGCGGCAGGTAGGACGGGGTGATGCCGCGCTCCAGGTTCTTGGCGTGCCACATCGGGTTCGAGCCGGCCCCGAGCTCGGTGCCGTCGGGGTTGCTGTCGTGCCAGAGGTTGTCGACACCCTTGGCGCCGGAGCCGCAGGCGACGGTCCCGCCGTTGCTGCCGGTGCCCTGCGGGCACTGCGACTGGTCGGGCAGGTCGGAGGTGCCCCACAGGCCGTTGCCGACGCCGCCGGTGACGTGGTCCCAGCCCCGGGTGTAGTACGGCACGCCGACGTTGATCCGGCCGGACTGCAGGGCGCCGCGGTAGTAGTGGTAGGACCAGTCGGTGTTGAAGTAACCCTCCTGCTGGTACTCCGGGTTGTGGGCGGTGTCGTAGATGCCGGCTGCGGTCAGCTCGGCGTCCCGGCCGTCGTCGTAAAGCGGGGCGTTGGGGCCCACGTACCGGTTCCAGGAGCCGTGGAAGTCATAGGACATGTCGTTGACGAAGTCCAGGTACTGCAGTGCCGAGTTGTCCGCCATCCCGCGCAGCAGGTAGCCGGAGGAGGAACCGGCGGCGGTCAGCTCGTAGTAGTGCTGGTCGGCTGCGGCCGCGGCGTCCAGTTTCTGGCGGAGCGTCTTCATCAGCGCGGTGTAGCCGGCGGTCAGGCCGGGGCGCCGCGGGTTGGAGACGGACCAGTCGGCCGGGTTGCCGGTGTTGGGCAGTGCGTCCGGGTACTCGTAGTCGATGTCCACGCCGTCGAAGCCGTAGTGGCGGATGAAGGCCACGGCGGAGTCCGCGAAGGTGTCGATCGCGGGCTGGTTGACGCTGCCGTCCTGATTGGTGGTCAGGGTGTACAGGCCGCCGTTGCCGGTCCGGCTGCCGTCCGGGTTCAGCGCGCCGCCGGTCTCGGCCCAGCCGCCGACCGAGATCAGCGTCCGGACCCGGGGGTGCTGCTTCTTGTACTTGGTCAGCAGGTTGAGGTTGCCCTGGTACGGCAGCGTCGGGTCCATCTCGGCGCCGGGCACGCCGGGCCAGGTCATGCCGGTGGCCGGGTTGTCGGGTCCGTCGGGTCCGACCGAGAGCTGGTTGTTGTCGAGGTGGCCGAAGGCGTAGTTGACGTGGGTGAGTTGCCCCCACGGGATGCTGCTGGGCAGGTACATGTGCTGGCCGTTCTTGCCGGTCCGCCAGCCCGTGAAGTAGCCGACCACCCGGCGCTGGTGAGCGGTGCCCAGCAGTTCGCGGCCGGTGTTGTCGTAGCGCAGGCAGTAGGGGGTGTTCACGCCGTCGGTCGGGGTCATGCCGTCGGGGCGGCAGCCGGGCTGTTCGGCCGGGTTCGTCGAGAACGGTCCCGGACCGTTCGGGTCGCCGTCCGCGCCGGGTGAGGGGCCGGTGATCATGGAGCGGGCCAGCGCGGTGCCCGCGTCCGGCTGGTCGTCGAAGATCGTGTTGCGCAGCGCCGTCCAGGTGTCCCTGATCCGGGTCGGGCCGAACATCAGCTTGTCGTCCGTGGTGCCGGGGACGACCGACGTCACGGCGTACTTCCCGCCGCTGAAGAAGGCCGCGTAGCCCGGGTGGTTGCTTATCGCGCACTGGATGCCGAGGCTCACGATGGCCTGGAACCAGTTGCAGTACCACTCCGGCACCCCGAAGCCGGTGTCGATCTTCGTGCTGAAGTGTGCCGTCGGATCCTTCGCGTCCGCGGCCGCCAGGCTCGGCCAGTTGCCCGCGATCGGCTTGGGACCGTTGAGCACCTGGTCGATGCTGCCGATGTTGGCCTGCACCAGGACGTACTGGTCGTTCTTGAAGAAGTACACCTCGTTGTCGCGCACCGAGAGCGCCGAGTCGATGCCGTTGCCGAAGAGTGCCTTCAGTTCGGGCGTCTTGCACAGGCTGGTCCAGCCGGTGCAGATGTCCCACGGGCCGTTGACCCGGGTGTCGTTGGTGGTGCCCGGTGTGACGTTGTTGATCCGGATGTACTGGTTGCCGCTGAACAGGTAGGCCTCGCCCTTGTGGTCGGGGAGCGAGAACGCCGCGTCGATCTTGTCGGCGAACGGAGTGCCGCGCAGGCTCGGCCAGTTGTCGGCGATGTTCTTGATCCCCGCGTCCGCTCCGCCGACGATCGCGCTGCCTGCGTTGAGCTTGTCGAAGGTCACCCGGGCGTACTTGTCGCCGTGGAAGAAGTAGGCCTCGTTGTCGGCGACCGAGAGGGTGGCGTCGATGCCGCGCCCCGAACCCGGCCGCACCCGCACCCCCTCGGGGCCCTGGCCGGGCGTGTTGGTGCAGCGGAAGTCAGTGTCCGCGCCGGGCGAGGAAGCGACCAGCTGGCTCAGGCAGGCGCTCAGCACCTGCTGCCCGTACGCGTTGGGGTGCAGCGCCTCCTGCTGATCACCCTGCGACTGCCACCCCAGGTTCTGCGTCCAGTCCTTCAAGTACGGCACCCAGCGCACCCATTCGGCCTGGGCGGCGGGCAGCGGGTTGGTCGGGCTGTTGGCCGAGGTCGCCTGCTGGGCGGCGCCGGCACACAACTCATGCCCGGCGAAGGCGTCCTGGAGGTCCAGGAAGGTGGCTCCACCGGCCCGGGCGGCCTGCTGCAGCATGTTGGAGATCCGCGGGATGACCGAGTCGTGCGCCCAGTCCGAGTCGTCGTCGTTGAACGGGCAGCCGCCCGAGTTGTAGCGCTTGCCCAGGGTCTGCCGGTACCGGTTGTCGGTGCTGCGGGGCAGCGCCTGGGGATACGACTGCAGCACCAGGGTGTAGCTGCCGTCCGGGTAGCCGGCCTGCTGCATGGTGCTGCGCACCGCCTGCAGGGTCGCGGTCACCTTGTTCTGCACAGTCGACAACCCCGAGGCGAAGGAGGCCTCCTGGGTGCTGTTGCAGTGTGCGCGCAGCGGGTAGAGGTACGCCTTGCCGCACTCGGCCACGATGCCGGAGAAGTTGAGGTCGTTGCCGCCCACCGATAGCACCACGGTCTTGACCTGGTAGTCCTGTGCGAGCTGCGCGAGCCGGGTGATCTGCGGGTCCTCGTCCTTGAAGGAGCTGCTGGTCACGGCATCCGTGGTGGCTCCGGAGCAGGCCAGGTTGAACCGCTCTTCCGGCGCCACGCCGGCGATGTCGGCCCCCGCGATCTCCGAGGCCGACGACCGGTCGCAGGTGTCGCCACCCCCGTAGGAGGTGTCGTCGTCGTACACCTGGGTGAGGTCGTGGCCGCAGGCGTCCGGGCCGGCGCAGTGCTCGGCGGCCAGGTCGGTGCCCCAAGCATGCCCGGTCGCCCAGGTGTTGGCGTTGCCCGCCCAGCGGCCGCCCTCGCCCGAGATGTAGCTGTCGCCCAGCGCCACGGTGGCGGGCAGGCGCTCTGGGGAGCAGGAGGGACCATCGTCGAGCGCGGAGAGGGGAACACGTGGGATCCCGCAGACCCTGGCGTCCACCGGGTCCGTCGAGAAGACCACAGGGTGGTGGTCGGACTCGAACTTCCGGTTGATCATGGTGGCGTGATAGCCGACTGCGGCGTTCTTGGCCACACCGTAGTCGAGTTCTGAGTCACTCGCCGGGTAGGTGGCCTTTCCGGTGGCGTAGAGGACCTCGCCGGGATCCCAGTTTATGTCAGTGTTCAGCGGCCTCTGTTTCGCTTTCTCAGTGTCCGATTTCGGCATGCCAGGGGAATTGACGTTGGGCAACCGGTTGAAGTCGCCCAGCACCGCCCAGTTCGCGTCGCCCCGGCGGCCGACGACGGTGCTGGCGTCGTTGACGATCAGGTCGGCGTTGTTCTTGCCACGCCCCGGTGTGGTGGTCGCGTGGATGCTGAAGTACCAGCTGTCGCCCAGTTTGAGACCGATGGCGGGGAAGCTGTAAGGCTTTTTGTCCTCGGGGTGCTGGGCGGTCTTGAAGACCATCAACCGGTCGGCGCCCACCAGGGTGTCGGTGATGATCGCCACGGAGCGGTTGCCCGCGTCGGGCGACTGCACCCGGTAGAGGTAGTAGGTGGTACCGCCGGCCACCGGGGTCCACCTGGAGACGTCGATGTTCCAGTTCCCGCTACCGCTGAAGGCGTCCGTGACGGTCACGTCCTGCTGCGCGTCTCCGGGGAGTGCGTCGTCGCGCACCTCCTGCAGCGCCATCAGTTTCAGGTCCAGCGCCTGCATCAACTGGGGTACGCGTACCGCCAGCTGGTCCGTGCGCGCATGGGTGTTCCAGGCGGCCACGCGATAGTCCGAGACGGCGGCGGAGGCCGGCACGGCGGGCAGCAGGAGCGCCTGCACGAGACCGAGGAGCAGGCTGAGAGTGAGGCTGACGGTCAGCCAGATGGTGCTGGGCCGGCGCAAATGGCTCTCCAGGGGGCACGAGCAGGGGATCCGGCCGGTCGGCCGCAACCACCACACCCAACCGGGCCCGGCTCCACAGCTGGTCAACGATGGGTGAACGAACTCGCGGAGAGCCGGGATCCGGCACCCACCATCGGGAACGCCCTGGCCGAACTCCTCGACGCGGAGGGCCAGATGACCCGTATCTGGGCTGCATTCGGACTCGCCGAACGGGACGATCCGCGCTGCCTCGACGCCGCCACCCGGGTGGGCCCCGTCGACGACCGCCAGGCCTGGTCCTGGATCCTCGACGCACCCTCGCGGTACGAGCAGCGCCAGGGGCCCACCACAACCGAGTAGCGAACGCTCGCCCTACGTCCCACCGCGTGCCCGCACCAACCCCGGGGACGAGACCGTCCGATCCATGCGTCGGGTCAGCGGCGTCGGCGGTTGTGGCCTTGCCCGAGCCGTCGGGGCGTTCGCCAGGCGGCGAAGAGGATGCCGGCAGCGCCGATGACCGCCTGAAGCGCCTCCGTGCCGGCCAGCAGGCAGACCGAGGTGCACACGGCCAGGATCGACATGAGGGCGATCAGGTCGAGCCAGCGGTGATCCGGGCCCGCGTTGAGGCCCGGGGCGGACTCCGGGACGGACTCAGGAGCGGCGTGCCCGTCCTGCGGCGGCTGAACTTGCGTCGACACTGCTGTCCTCCCACGGTCGGGAAGGCAGGCCCCGAGGAGTTCAGCCCCGCAAACCAAACAGCCGCATCACGCCGCATGTCTCGTGGGGTTACTTCCCCGGCTTCCATCGCTCGCGCGACGAAGCCTGCCCCCCAAAGATCATGCAGCCGAGCGGCTACACATCCATGATGGAACCGCACTTCTGACGTCGCGTCAACCAAGCAGTGGATCGAGCCGCCGGGATGATCGAGGGGTAGCTCTCGCGGGGGATCCTGATCGTGCGTGGAGCCGACGCACTGTCGTTGGGTGTCGGCGAGGGTGGGGGTCATGCCGATCACCCGTCTCGCCCTTCCGCTCGGCGACACCGAGCGCCCCGTCCCCGTCTGGGCCCTGCGGCTCGCCAAGGCCCTCCCGTTCGTCGTGCTGCCGCACTGCTTGTGGCGGCTCCCGTTCGCCGTCGACTTCACGATGGGACAGGTCGACCCGCACCGCCCGCCGATGCCCTGGTGGGCGCCGGGCTACGTCGTCGGGCTCAGTGTGCTCACCGAGGCGCTGTGTCTGCTGACCACTGGGCTGGTGGCCGGCTGGGGCGAGCTGTTCCCGCGCTGGATCCCGTTCGCCGGCGGCCGTCAGGTGCCCCCACTCGCCGCCGTGATCCCGGCGGTCCTGGGCGGCCTGGCCCTGGTGGCGATGTTCGACCTCTACCCGCTCGCCTGGGCGGGCTTCTTGCCCGAGGTGGGGTTCAGCAACGGATGGTGGATGCTCCTGGCCCGGGTGTGCATCAGCCCGGCGATGCTGTGGGGGCCGATCGTACTGGCCCTGGCCTGCGCCTACTACCGGCGGCGCCGCCCTGCCTGATGTGCCGCCGGCGCGCGGTTCTGACACTTCGTCAGCTCGCTTCTCGCTGTTCCTTGTCCGGCTGCCCGGACAGGGCCGGCCCCGAAATACCTCGCCCGTGCTCGCCTCGTCCGGTACGGTCCGGGATTGTCTTCACTGCTGGGAGCCCATGAGGTTCGCGTGTGGCCTGCCCGGCAGTTCCCAGCTGAGAGAGCAGGTTCCTCATGGCATGTCGTATCGGTGAGCTCGTGCTCGGCTGCCGCGAGCCCGAGGTGCTCGCGCGGTTCTGGTGCGAGGTCCTGGACTTCGTCGTGCTCGGTCGCGAGGACGACGGCTCGGTGGAGATCGGGCCGCGGGAAGGGTTCGGCGGTCCGCAGCCGACGATCTTCCTCAGTCGCCGGGATGAGCCGGAGCAGGGGAAGTCCCGGCTGCACATCGACGTCAACGCCACCGACCGCGATCAGGACGCCGAGCTCGAACGCCTTCTGAAGCTCGGTGCACGCCCGGCCGACATCGGCCAGACGGGGCAGGAGTCGTGGCACGTCCTGGCCGACCCCGAAGGCAATGAGTTCTGCCTGCTCAAGGCCCGCCTCAACCCGCTCTGATCTCCGGTAGAGGCTTAACTCCGACATCAGGGTGCTGACCCGTTCCGGCTCCTTGACGTCAACCGCCTGGAACTCCACCATCACCACAGCGCGTCACGTCACGTCGCCCGGTGCCGTTCCGGCACCCGCCCGGTCGCGGCCTGCGGCGGGTGAGGTGGTGTGGCGGACCAGTGTGGCGGCCCCGATGGCGATCCATGCGGCGTTGAGCACCGCAGACGGCCAGGCGTGATGGTAACCGGAGTTGACAGTCAGTGCGGCGGAGCCGAGCAGGTTGAGGAGCTGGAACGCGGAGCTTGCGGCGCGGATGCGCGCGGCCGACGCGAGGGCGTAGGCGGTGAGCAGCAGCCCGGCCCCGATCCACCCGGCGGCGGTGACCACGGTCCCCATGCGGCTACCGCTCCTCGCCGGGCAGCACTGCGTAGGCACGGACCGGGAAGGTGCCCATGCCCTCGACGGCGGGCGGCGCGGCGTGAAAGCGGAAGCCGTCTACCGGCAGTTGCTCCAGACCGCACAGATGTTCCACGACGGGGATGCCCGCGGCCAGCAGGGTGGTGTGCGCGGGACGGGTCGGGTCCGCGGTGTCGTCGATGTTCAGCGAGTCGATGCCCACGAGCGCGGGCTGCTGATCGGCGAGCCAGGCGGCGCCCTCAGCGGTGAGGAAGGGGTGGCCGCCCGATCCGTAGCGGTCGGTGCCCCAGTGCCGGTCCCAGCCGGTGTGGATCAGCACCGCCCGGCCGGTGACCTGGTACGGCAGCAGCGCGTTCCGGTCGACGGCGCGGTCCGCACCGGTGACCCGGACCACCAGTCCGTCCAGGTCGACCAGCCCGGCGAGCGGCAGTCCCGCCAGGTCCGGCCCGTCGCCGAAGCGGTGGAAGGGGCTGTCGAGGTAGGTGCCGGTGTTCGCGACCATCGAAATCCGGCCGATGTGGAACTCGGTGCCGGGCGCGTAGTGGTCGCGGGACGCCTTCCGCGAGAGGTGGTCGCTGATCTCGGGTGTGGGCAGGCCCGGAAGGGTGACCATGCCGTGCCGGATCGGATGGCTGAGCTCTACGATCCGGCGGCTCGCCGCCTGCGGGGCCGCTCCGCTGGTGCCGCGGCCGCCCTTGTGCGGCTCGCGCAGCGTACGCTTGCCGCTGATGCGGACCGTGTCGACCATCAGCAGGCCGAGGTGTCGCACGAAGAGCTCGGCGATGTCGTCGTCGCCGAGGTCCGGGCCGGGCACGTCCAGCCTGAACCCCTGGGTCTGCAGGCCGCCACCGTTGGCGAACGCCACATCCGCGTCGAACTGCACACGCCACTGCTGCCCGTCGGCACGGTCGAAGCCGTGCTCAATGCTCTCCGTCTCCATGTCTACGATGATCACTGAAGCTGTGCTGGAGAACAATCGAGGATTTCTGAAGTGCCGCTACAGTCGCGCTTATGGAACTCGACCCCAGACGTCTCCGGGTGCTCCACGCGGTAGCCGTGCGAGGCGGCGTGGTGGACGCGGCGCAACTGCTGCACCTGACCCCCTCGGCGGTCTCCCAGCAACTCGCCCAGCTGGAGCGGGAAGTCGGCCAGCCGCTGGTGGACCGGTCCCGGCGCAGGGTCGGGCTCACCCCGGCCGGGCAGCTCCTCGCCGCCCGCGCCGAACGCATCGAGCAGGAGCTGGCCGAGGCGCGCCGCGAACTCGCCAGGGCGAGCGGGCGCGTGACCGGCCCGGTCGTCATCGCCGGGTTCTCCTCGGCTATTTGCCACCTCCTGGTCCCAGCACTGCGTCAACTCACCGCCACCCAGCCGGACCTGGAGCCTCGGGTGGTGGAACTAGAGGGCCCCGTGGCCCTGCGCGAGCTGCGGACCGGCGGGCTCGACCTGGTGGTCGCCGAGTACGACGTGGGCGGTCCCGGCGCCACCACGGACCCGGCCGGTCTCACCGCCGCGCCAGTTGCCGACGACGAGTACCGCGTCGTCCTGCCCGCCGATTGGTCGCCTCCGCCCGGCTGCGTGAGGGACCTGGCGGACCGTCCGTGGGTGGTCGGCCCTCCTGGGAGCGCCTGTGGGCGGGCGCTGGAGCGGATCTCCGCCGAGTACGGCTTCACCCCGCACCACGCGCACACCGCCCTGGAGTTCCCCACCGTTCTCGCACTGGTGGCGGCCGGCCTCGGCGCGGCGATCGTCCCCAGCCTGGCCCTGGCCGGCACGCGCGCCGACTTCGTCAAGCTCCCCGCCCTGCCCGTCGCCGGCCACCGCCGCGTCGCCGCGCTCCGACGCTCCTCGGGCTCCGGCCCCGACCCCCTGACGGACGCCGTAATCGCGGCTCTGCGCGAGGCCGCAACGGCACTGGGGCTGAAACCGCCTGCCGACGGCGCGCTCTGACGGGACGAGTGGCGTTCAGCGAACCAGGAACTCGAGCCCGCCCACGCCTCACTGGTGAACCTCGACGGAACGAGGATGCGCCAACTCGACGGTGACGGCCTTTCGGGCTACCAGAACGGCGGGGCCCTGGAGGCGCGGACGTCGACGGCGGCGAGGGCGGTGATGACTGCTTCCACGCACCGGCCGCCCTGTGCGCCGCTGTAGCTGCTCCTGAGCCAGGGCAGTGGCGTTGAATCCCTCGAACGGGCTACGCAGCCGCCTCGCCACGCAGCAGGCTGCGGGCCAGGGCTGCACCACGACGATTGCGTTCGGCAGCGGCCGCATCAAAGGCGGGCAGCGATGCGGGCTCAACTCCCGCGCAGCGAACGCAGATCGTGACGCCGCCCAGCACCGGGTCGGCGCAGTGCCCGCACTCCCCCATCGCCGTCGCAGGCGCCGCTGCCCCGCACTCCGCTGGCATCTTGCGCTGCAAGCGCGAGCGCAGCAGGCCCAGCGGCGAAACGATCCCCGCAGGCAGATCCCCCAGCAGCGCGATGCGCAGTCGTCGCTCGTCGGGATCTCGGGCGAGCCACTCAGCCACCAGCGGGGCCAGCTCCAGGGCTTCGACCACGCCGAGGCGGACGTGCTTATGACCAGCCGTCAGCCGGGTCAGGAGCTTGGCGGCGGCAGCTCTGCGCTCGCCGTCGGAGTCATCAGGGGGGTCCGTCGCCTCGATAGGTGGGGAGGTTTTCTCCTCAGTCTTCAAAACCTGGGGGGAACTGCCGACACCCCGACTCACCCCTTCACCGAGTGCCGGGTTTTGGCCAACGCTTCGCCAGGCGGCCTCGATCTCCTGATGATCCGTCAATGGCACGCTACTGACCAGGACTCGCGTCGACCACGTGCCCTCGGTCGGATCCTGCGAGCGCCGAACGTGGAGGTACCCCTCCTCGATCAGCTGGGCGCGAGCGCGCGAGACCGCCATGCGCCCCTCGGGCATGCGCTTGCCGATGGTGAGGATGGTGTCGCGGCTGCCGGGCGGGAGCGAAAGGGCCCACAGCAGCAGGGTCTTCGCGGTGGCCCGCAGACGCGGGTGGCGGATGATGTCGTGTGACGCCCGGACATACCGCTCGGGCGCGATAAAGTGAACGTGCATGAGGAGGCCTTACTCCCGTGCCGGACCCCGGGGTGTTGGTAGCACCGCCGGGGTCAACTATCGCAATGTGGTCGCACGGTAGCACGGCGTGAGCGGAGTTCGCCTTCGAACAGGCGGACAGGACAGCTGCGTACGGCACCGCAGCAGCGACGACCGGTGCCCGGCCCCACGGCGCCCGGCAAGACGGTCTGGGTCGGGTGCACCCACTGACCACTTGGTGTCATCGTCAAGATGTGACGCTCGGCTTCTCTTCGAATCAGTCGGCGGCGTCGCATTGCCTGTGGTCGTAGCCGTCGCGATGGGTGAGGACCTCCTCCATGTGGCCCTCCGCCCAATCCTTGATTCCCCGCATGACTATCTGGAGCGAGCGACCGAGATCGGTCAGCTCATAAGTGACGGTGACGGGCACGGTGAGGCGTCGAGCGAGGCTCGGCGCCTGCTTCTCGCCGGCCTGCTCGGCACGGCCCTCATCTTCATGGGCGGGAGCTTCTTCACGACGCCGCAGATCTCCGTCGGTTTCGGCATTCCCGATACACCGGCCGACGACCCCGCCTTCCGGTCCTGGCTGCGTGTGAAGGGTTTGCGCGAGATCGCGTCCGGGGTCTTCGTCTTCGTTCTGATGCTCGTCGCGCCGACGTCGGTGCTGGGTTGGTACATGGTGGTGTTCGCTGCGATACCCCCCCCAGAGATGCGATGGTCGTGCTGCGCAGCGGTGGGCCGAAGGCCGCCGCCTACGGCGTGCACGGCGCAACGGCGGTGGTGATGCCGGCGACCAGCATCGGCCTCCTGGTCTGACTCGCCGACGAGATCCGATCCTGACTACGAGACTCCGTAAGGGCGTGTTCCGCCGAGGTCTCCCGCGGAAGGCTCGCCAATATGCTTTCCACCTCGACAACGACCCGGGTTGCCAACGCAACCCGGGTCGTTGAGTGTTTCAGCAGTCCCCTACCGCTTCACCGTCTCGAACTGCTTGAACAGTCCCTCCTCCTGCCACTCCAGCTGCGCCTTCGGGCTCCCCGCCAGCAGCCGCGCACACGCCGCGCTCGGGCGCGAACCGCCCAGCGAATCACGGGCGCACTCGGGAGCCGGCGCGAAGGTGTCCGGGTCCCGCCACAGGCTCCGCCCGGGCAGGAAGGCGTACTCGAGTGACGTACGGGCCAGGCCCTTCAGATCCACGTACGACAGCGCGTACCGCTCGGTCGCCTTCTGGTACTCCACGGTGATGTCGCCGCGCGAGACGCCGGGGTCGTCCGTCGCCAGCGCGGTCGGGACGCCGTTGCGCCGGTACAGCGGGAACGGGTGCTCATCACCGCTGACCAACAGGATCTGCTCGTTGCTGGTGAGCGGCACCTCGATCAGGGTGTGGCGGGCGGCGAGGGTCTGGAAGAGGTCGTGGTCCTCGTGCACCACATCCACGCCGTGGCCGATCCGTTCGGCGTGGCCGGTCAGCACGGCCTCGCGGATGTGGAAGGTCAGGTCCTCGGGCTTGACCAGGCCGGGCACCAACTCCCCCGCGTGGAGGGAGATATGGGCCTTGGGATAGAGCGGGTGCAGGTAGTCGAGCATCCGCATCTGAAGGTCGTAGTTCTCCAGCGAGGCGGCGTAGTCCTCGGGCTGCACGAGGTTGACGGCCACGAACCGGTCGTCGTGGCTGGCGAGTTCCATGCCGAGCAGCAGCTGGGTGAAGACCCGGGCGGGGGTCGAGGCGCGGGAGGCCTGGGAGATGAGGCGCACGGTCACCTGGCAGCCGGGCGCGGCCTGGCTGGTGCCGCACTGCTCGGTGTCGCGGTACTCGGCCATCATGCGGTCGGCGTCGGAGCGGGCCTGGGTGACCAGGTCGGCGATGCCGTTGTCGGCGAGCAACTTGGCGCGCATCGCGGCGAAGTCGGGGTCGAAGCCGACCTTGTTGGCCAGGGCTGCCGCACCCGAGGAGGCCGGGGTGAGCATGGTCTCCAGGTAGTTCTGGTTCTGCTTGGCCATGGTGTCGGTGACGTCGGCGAGCATCCGGCCGGGGTGGCGCCAGCTGGCCTCGCCGAACTTGCCGAAGGTGGCGAAGAAGTGGTCGTGGCCGGTCTCCACGATGGGCTTGAAGTCCTGCATCGACCAGGCCTCGATGACCTGCCGCCGGAAGTCCTGGTCGGTGAGCGCGTCGGCGGCGGGGCGGGTGGTGGTGCTGCACGGCGGCGCCTGGGCGGTCAGCGTGCCGGTGTCGATGCAGAGGTTGTCGTCAGCCGCGAGCTGGATCAGCAGTTCGGTGGAGACCGCGCCGGAGAGGTGATTGTGCAGGTCACCGCCCTTGGGCAGCTGGTAGAGGAACGCGCGCAGCTTGTCCGGATCCTTGCGGATGGCGTTGAGGTGGGCGGAGGCGCGCGCCTCCCCGGGGGTGAGTTGCTGGACGCGGCCGGCATTCGGCGGCGCCACAGCGGTGGCCTGCGCGAGGGACAGCAGCGTGGCGGTGCAGGTGGCGGCCACCAGGCTGGTGGCGCGGCGTAGCGTGATCATGGACGTATGGTGATGGCCCGCCAGCTGCCGAATCGTTACTGCAGGGGGCATGTCGCGTGCAGTCCATCCGAATGGGGGGCCACCCGGGTAAACGGTCGACGGAGCGCAGGTGATCTCCCCGCGTCGGCCACCGGGCATCGGACGGTGGCAGATGCCAACCGAACAGGCCTTGCCTGGGCGCCGACCAATGAGTGAGCAGCAGCGTGGGGGCCCGGGGGGGGTAACCCCGGGCGCCCCGTGGTGATACGCAGGAAAGAACTAGAAATAAATCGGGGGTTGCGGGGACCCCCGGGAATGGGGTGT
>NZ_JARZAH010000030.1:0-96767 GCF_029892145.1 Kitasatospora sp. GP30 | reverse complement strand
TCGAAGCCGGCCAGTTCGGCGGGGTCGGCGGTGGGGCGGTAGCGGCCGGCCGCCAGCAGCGGGCGGAGCCGGTCGGCCGGGATGTCCTCCACGTAGGAGTCGCCGCGGGCCAGCCGCTCGACCCGGAGCTGGTCGATCTCGTACCCGATGACCTGATGACCGACTTCGGCCGCGCGGACCGCGAGCGGGAGCCCGACGTAGCCCTGGCCGGCGATGACCACACGCATGACGGTCAGCCTAGGGAGCGCATTCGGTGGGAAGCCGGGAAAGTGCGACCCCGGCGCGAATATCACTGGAACGAGGGGTGCGGCAGCACGTACGTCCAGGACCCGGGGCGCCCTCCAGGACAGGGCGCCCCGACTCCCGACGGTCGGGCGGGCGCCCCCACCCAGGGTCGCCCGGCCTCGCACCCCGACCCCCATCGGAGCGCGTTGGGCTCGCGGCGCCATCCCCCACGGTTGGAGCGGCGAGCACGTGCCTCATCCTGCGCGGTGTCCATGGACGCGCAGTGACCGGAGTGTGTCCTTCTCCTGACAATCGGCCACTGGGCCCGATCTTCGCACCGGGTGGTCGCCCGGCGGCCCGTGAGGCGCCCGGCCGGCCCGGGGCGGGCCGTGCTGGCCGCGTCGGGGCGGGCCGTGCGGCGTACCCTGGAGGCGCGACCCGGCCCCAGCAATCCTTGCGCCGGGCGCCTCAAGCTGCCCGGCTGCAGCTGCTCCAGCCGCCGGGCGTTCCGCCGCGACCCCACGGGACGAATGAACGCATGAGCCTGACCGGTTTGCTCGATGTCGTGGTCCGTGACCCCGCCCTCGCCGAGGCACTCGAAGCGGCGGCCACGTCCGGTGGCAGCCACCGGCCGCACCTGGATCTGGTCGGCCCGCCCGCCGCCCGGCCGTTCGTGGTCGCCGCGCTGGCCCGCTCGCTGGCGGCCGGCGCCGGAGAGCGCGGCCGCCCGGTGCTGGCGGTGACCGCCACCGGCCGGGAGGCCGAGGACCTGGCCGCCAGCCTGCGCTCGCTGCTGCCGCCGGACGCGGTGGCCGAGTTCCCCGCCTGGGAGACGCTGCCGCACGAGCGGCTGTCGCCCCGCTCGGACACGGTGGGCCGACGGCTCGCGGTGCTGCGGCGGATCGTCCATCCGGCGGCCGATGACACGACCGCGGGGCCGGTGCAGGTGGTCGTGGCTCCGGTCCGCTCGGTGCTGCAGCCGCAGGTCAAGGGCCTGGCCGAGCTGGAGCCGGTGGCGCTGCAGCGCGGTGAGACGCACGATCTGCAGGAGGTGGCCCGCAAGCTCGCGGCCGCCGCCTACGCCCGGGTCGAACTGGTCGAGAAGCGCGGCGAGTTCGCGGTCCGCGGCGGCATCCTGGACGTCTTCCCGCCGACCGAGGAGCACCCGCTGCGGGTGGAGTTCTGGGGCGACGACGTCGAGGAGATCCGCTACTTCAAGGTCGCCGACCAGCGCTCCCTGGAGATCGCCCAGCACGGCCTGTGGGCGCCGCCGTGCCGCGAGCTGCTGCTGACCGACGAGGTGCGGGCCCGGGCCGCCGAGCTGGCCCAGCGGCACCCGGAGCTGGCCGAGATCCTGGACAAGATCGCCGAGGGGATCGCGGTCGAGGGCATGGAGTCGCTGGCCCCGGTGCTGGTGGACGACATGGAGCTGCTGCTCGACGTGCTGCCGGCCGGCTCGGTGGCGGTGGTCTGCGATCCGGAGCGGGTGCGCACCCGGGCCGCCGATCTGGTGGCGACCAGTCAGGAGTTCCTGCACGCCTCCTGGGTGGCGGCCGCGGCGGGCGGCGACCGGCCGATCGACGTGGAGCAGATCGACGTCTCGGCGGCGTCGCTGCGCTCGCTGGCCGAGGTGCGCGAGCACGCCCGGGACATCGGGCTGCCCTGGTGGTCCGTCAGCCCGTTCGCGACCTCGGACTCCGAGGTCAGCGCGCTGCTAGAGGTCGACACCAACACCCTGACCCTGGGCATGCACGCCGTGGAGGCCTACCGCGGCGACACCGCCCGGGCGATCGCGGACGCCAAGGAGCGGCTGGCCGCCGACTGGCGGGTCGTCATGGTGACGGAGGGCCAGGGACCGGCCGCCCGGTTGGCCGAGGTGCTGGGCAACGAGGGCATCCCGGCCCGGCTGGTGCCCGACCTGGCGGAGGCGCCCACCAGGGACGTGGTCTACGTCTGCTGCGGCTCGATCGAGCACGGCTTCGTGGACGAGTCGCTCAAGCTGACCGTGGTCACCGAGACCGACCTGTCGGGCCAGCGCTCCTCGACCAAGGACATGCGCCGGATGCCGTCCCGGCGGCGCAACGCGATCGACCCGCTGGCCCTGGCGGCCGGCGACTACGTGGTGCACGAGGCGCACGGGGTCGGCCGCTACGTCGAGATGGTGCAGCGCACCGTGCAGGGCGCGACCCGCGAGTACCTGGTGCTGGAGTACGCGCCGGCCAAGCGAGGGCACCCCGGCGACCGGCTCTTCGTGCCGACCGACCAGCTGGACCAGGTGACCAAGTACGTCGGTGGCGAGGCCCCGACGCTGCACCGGCTCGGCGGCGCGGACTGGGCGAAGACCAAGCAGCGCGCCAAGAAGGCGGTCAAGGAGATCGCCGCCGACCTGATCAGGCTCTACAGCGCCCGGATGGCCGCGCCGGGCCACACCTTCGGCCCGGACACCCCCTGGCAGCGCGAGCTGGAGGACGCCTTCCCGTACGCGGAGACGCCCGACCAGCTGACCACCATCGCCGAGGTGAAGTCGGACATGGAGAAGTCGGTCCCGATGGACCGGCTGATCTGCGGTGACGTGGGCTACGGCAAGACCGAGATCGCGGTGCGCGCCGCCTTCAAGGCGGTGCAGGACGGCAAGCAGGTGGCGGTGCTGGTGCCCACCACGCTGCTGGTGCAGCAGCACTTCTCCACCTTCGCCGAGCGGTACGCCAACTTCCCGGTCGCGGTGAAGGCGCTCTCCCGGTTCCAGACCGACACCGAGGCCAAGGCGGTGCTGGAGGGCCTGCGGGACGGTTCGGTGGACGTGGTGATCGGCACCCACCGGCTGTTCTCCTCGGAGACCAAGTTCAAGGACCTTGGCCTGGTGATCGTCGACGAGGAGCAGCGGTTCGGCGTCGAGCACAAGGAGCAGCTGAAGAAGCTGCGGGCCAACGTCGACGTGCTGACCATGTCCGCCACCCCGATCCCGCGCACCCTGGAGATGGCGGTCACCGGGATCCGCGAGATGTCCACCATCACCACCCCGCCGGAGGAGCGGCACCCGGTGTTGACCTTCGTCGGCCCGTACGACGAGAAGCAGATCTCGGCGGCGATCCGGCGTGAACTGCTGCGCGAGGGCCAGGTCTTCTACATCCACAACCGGGTGGAGTCGATCGACAAGGCGGCCGCCCGGCTGAAGGACCTGGTGCCGGAGGCCCGGGTCGCCACCGCGCACGGCCAGATGGGCGAGACCCAACTGGAGAAGGTGGTGGTCGACTTCTGGGAGAAGGAGTTCGACGTGCTGGTCTCCACCACGATCGTGGAGTCGGGCATCGACATCTCCAACGCCAACACCCTGATCGTGGAGCGCGGCGACACCTTCGGCCTCTCCCAGCTGCACCAGCTGCGTGGCCGGGTCGGCCGCGGTCGCGAGCGCGGCTACGCCTACATGCTCTACCCGCCGGAGAAGCCGCTCACCGAGACCGCCCACGAGCGCCTCGCCACCATCGCCCAGCACACCGAGATGGGCGCGGGCATGTACGTGGCGATGAAGGACCTGGAGATCCGCGGCGCCGGCAACCTGCTCGGCGGCGAGCAGTCCGGGCACATCGCGGGCGTCGGCTTCGACCTCTACATGCGGATGGTCGGCGAGGCGGTGGCGGAGTTCCGGGAGTCGCTGGAGGCGGGCGGCGAGCCGGAGGAGGAGCCGCTGGAGGTGAAGATCGAGCTGCCGGTGGACGCCCACGTGCCGCACGACTACGCACCGGGCGAGCGGCTGCGGTTGCAGGCCTACCGCTCGATCGCGGCGGTCAACTCGGAGCCGGACATCGAGCAGGTCCGGGCCGAACTGACGGACCGCTACGGCAAGTTGCCGGACCCGGTGGAGAACCTGCTGATGGTGGCCGCGCTGCGGCTGTACGCGCGGCGCTGCGGGGTCGCCGACATCACGCTGCAGGGCAACTTCGTCCGGTTCGGGCCGGTCGAGCTGCGCGAGTCGCAGACGCTGCGGCTGAACCGGATCTACCCGCGCAGCCAGGTCAAGGCGGCCACCTCGCAGCTGCTGGTGCCGCGGCCGGCCACCGCGCGGATCGGCGGGAAGCCGGTGGTGGGGCGGGAGCTGCTCGCCTGGTGCGGCACCTTCCTGAGCACCATGTTCGAGGAGCTGGCGGGCGCCAAGTAGGCCCGCTCGCCCGGTCGAGGCCCAGGCCCTGGGCCTCGACCGCTCAGCCCAGCTGCCACTGACCGGTCTGGTCGGCGAAGCCGCTGTCCAGGGTGAACTGCGCCTTGGCCAGCTTGGTGCCGGTCGGGACCTCGAAGGTGATGAAGCCGAGCGCGCTGTCACCGGCGGCGATGTTGAGCGGCGTCGGGAAGCTCTGCCCGGCGGTGGTGTCGGCGACCACCGAGTTGTAGGACTGGCCCTGGTCGTCCAGCACGGTGGCGCCGTTGGACGGCGCGTCGCTGTAGGCGGCGGTGCCGGTGTTCTTGATCCGGAACTGGACGGCGATCCAGCGCTTGCCGTCGGCCGGGTTGATGCCGTCCGTGGCGCTCTGCGCGTTGTCGACCACCTTGACGACGGTGATGTCGGCGGACGCACCCGCGTTCATGCCCTTGAGCCCGATGGTGTCGCCGACCTTGGCGACCGACGGGCCCTTGCTCGCCGGGGCCTTGCTGCCTTGGCCGCCGGCGGCGGATGCGGCGGCGGTCTGCTTGGGCTGGGTGGAGACCGTGTTGCCGCCGGTCGGCCCGCAGGCGGTGACGGCCAGGGCGAGCAGGGCGGTGCCGGTCAGCAGGGCGGCGGTGCGGCGCATGGCGGGTCCTCTGTTCACACGATGTGGCTGGGTTTGTTGGATGCAGCCGGTCGGCGGGTTCGCCGTCCGGTGCGTTGCCATCACTACATCAGATGCTGTGAACAAGGTCAACAGGAAAACAGCGAACGTCCTCGTTCACGTGTGAACGGGGAAGTTCGCGGATCGCTGGCTATGCTGGGCGGCCACAGCCCCCGCACACAGAGGAGTTGCGCCGTGTCGGAGCGCCCCGAGGTGACCCCCGTCGAAATCGCCCGGCTGGCCGGGGTCGGCCGGGCCGCCGTGAGCAACTGGCGCCGCCGGCACCCCGACTTCCCGCAGCCGGTCGGCGGCACCGACAGCAGCCCGAGCTTCGCGCTCGACCAGGTCGAGGAGTGGCTGCGCCGCCAGGGCAAGATCGCCGAACTGCCGCTCCTGGAGCGCTGCCACCAGCAGCTGGAGGCGCTTCGCGAGCCGGCCGGCGCCGAGCCCGCCGCCGGGCATGGCGGCACGCCCCCAGCCATCGGGGTCCCCCCGGCCGGCGGCTGGGGGAGGCCGGGAGGCACCCCCACCCGGCCGAAGGCTGGGGGAAGGCCGCTGGTGCTGGCCGGCGCCGTGCTGCTCCTGCTGCACCGCCGCCCGGAGCGCTGGGCGGCGCTGGCCGAACAGTCCGACACCGCCCTGGCCCTGGCCCTGCCGCGCGAGCTGGCCGAACTGGCCGACGAACTGCTCGGCCCGCACAGCAGCGCCCTGCTCGACCTGCCCCGGCTGCTCGGCAGCACCCAACTCGGCCTGGTCCGCCTGCTGGTGGCGCTGGCCCGGGACGGCGGCCCGGCCGCCGGCTACGAGCAACTGCTGAGCCGCGCCACCGAGGGCGCTGCCCGCCAGCCGCTGCTGCCGCCGCAGCCGGCCGCCCTGCTCGCCGCGCTGGCCGCCGCCGACCGGCCCGCCGCGGTGCTCGACCCGGCCTGCGGCCTCGGCGCCACCCTGCTCGCCGTTGGCCCCGAGGCCGTCCGGTACGGCCAGGAGCGCGACCGCGGCGCCGCCGGCGCCGCCATGCTGCGGCTCGCCCTGCACGCTCCCCCGACCGCCCCCGGGCCGCTGCCCCTGTACCTCGGGGCCGGTGACGCGCTGCGGGCCGACGCCCACCCCGGCCTGCTCGCCGACGCGGTGCTCTGCCGCCCGCCCTACAACGAACGCGACTGGGGCCACGACGAGTTGCGGTACGACCCGCGCTGGCTGTTCGACCAGGCCCCGCCCCGCACCGAACCCGAACTCGCCTGGCTGCTGCACTGCCTGGCCCACACTCGCCCCGGCGGCCTGACCGCCGTGCTGCTGCCGCCCACCGTCGCCTCCCGCCGCTCCGGGCGCCGGCTGCGGGCCGAACTGCTGCGCGGCGGCGCCCTGCGCGCGGTGGTCGCGCTGCCCGCCGGCGCCGCCCCGCCGTTCGGCGTGCCGCTGCACCTGTGGCTGCTGCGCCGCCCCGAACAGCAGGAGCCCGCCGCCACCCGCCGCCTGCTGCTGCTCGACGCGGCCGCCACCCAGCCGGCCGGTGCCGCCGGCGGCCGCGACCGGATCGACTGGCCCGAACTGCACCGCACCGTGCTGGACACCTGGACCGGCTTCGACCGGGCGGTCCGCCAGGGCGAGCCGCTGCCCGCCGAACGGCCCGGCGTGCACCGGGTGTTGGACGCCATCGACCTGCTCGACGACGAGACCGACCTGGCCCCGGCCCGCCACCTGCCGCCGCCCGCCGCCCCCGGCGGCGCCCGGGAGCTCGACCGGCTGCGCGACCGGCTCGCCGAGGAACTGACCGCCCTGGCCGCGCTGGACCGGCAACTGCCCGCCGTCACCGAGCCCGCCGAGCCGGCCGGCACCCCGCTCACCACACTGGGCGAGCTGGCCAGGACCGGCGTGCTGGAGGTGTACTCCTCGGGCCAGGGGCCGGCCACCCTCCCCCAGCCTTCGGCCGGGGGGACCCCCACGGCAGTCGCCGCCGCCGCCGGCACCCCGGTGCTGACCGACCAGGACCTGACCGACGACCAGCCGCCCGGCGCCGTGCTCGACGGCGACGGCGCCGGCGGCGCGGTGCTGCGCGCCCGGCCAGGCGACGTCCTGGTGCCGGTGCTCGGCGGCGGCACCGCCCTGGTGGTCCGGCCCGGTGAGCCGGCCGACGGCGCGGCGCTCGGCGCCCGGCTGCACCTGCTCCGCCCCGACCCCGAACTGCTCGACCCCGAGTACCTGGCCGGCCGGCTGCGCTCCACCGCCGGCAGCCGCTGGGCCAGCAGCCACGCCTCCACCACCACCCGGCTCGACGTCCGCCGGGTCCAGCTGCCCCGGCTGCCGATCGAGCGCCAGCGCGAGCTCGGCGAGGCGTTCCGCCGCGCCGCCGCCTTCGAGACCAGGCTGCGCCGCGCCGCCCGGCTCGGCAGCCTGCTGGCCCAGGGGCTCACCGACGGCCTGGCGGACGGCGAGCTGACGGTACGTTGAACGGACCAGCCCTCCGCGAAAGGTGATCCCGCATGACCACCGATCAGCTGCCGACCAGGGACCAGGCCGGTGAACCCGTGGTGCTCGACCGGCGCGACGGCCCGTTCGGCGAGGTGGTGCTGCGCCGGCGCGGGGCCGACCACGAGATCATCGCCAACGGCTGCTTCCTGATGGACACCGCCGACGGCCGCTCGGAACGGCTGCTGGTCGACGCCGCGCTGGAGCGGCTCACCGCCGAGCGCCCGTCGGTGCTGATCGGCGGCCTGGGGGTCGGGTTCTCGCTGGCCCATGCCGCCGCCGAGCCGCGCTGGGGTGCGATCACGGTCGCCGAGCGGGAGCCGGCGATCATCGACTGGCACCGCACCGGCCCGCTCGGGGAGATCTCCGGCGCGGCGCTGGCCGACCCGCGGGTGACGATCCGCCAGATCGACCTGGTCGACTACCTGGCCACCACCGAGGACCGCTACGACGCGCTGTGCCTGGACATCGACAACGGCCCGGACTGGACGGTCACCGACTCCAACGACGGCCTCTACGGCCCGGCCGGCCTGGCCACCGCCCGGGCCCGGCTGCACCCGGGCGGCATCCTGGCGGTGTGGAGCGCCCGACCCTCCGCCGCCTTCGAGGACGCCCTGCGCGCGGCGGGGTTCGCGGACGTGCACACCGTGGAGATCCCGGTGAGCCGCGGTGTGCCCGATGTGGTGCACCTGGGCAGGCGCCCCTGACCACCCGCGCCTGCCGGGCGGTACGGTTTCCCTCGCTGACGGCCGTGTCACCCGGGGGAGCTCGCTGATGACGTATCAACCACCGCTGCAGCCCACGGTGAAGGGACCGCTCACGGTGTGGGCGAAGGCGGCGATCTGCCTGGTGCCGCTGGTGACGCTGACGTTCTTCAGCTTCGTGCCGGCCGTCGTGCTGGCGGCCCGGCGCAAGCGGAAGGCGGACGTGGCCGGCGCGGTGGCGGTCGCCGTGACGGAGCTGGCGATGATGGTCTGCGCCGTGCTGTCCGGGAAGGACTCGAGCGGCCCGGCCAACAAGGCCGGCGTCTGCCTGGTGCTGCTGCTGATCTTCGGCACGCCGATCCACTTCCTGCTGATGGACCGCCGTGCGGTCTGGGAGCGCGGCCGGCCGAAGTCCGCGCCGGGGTACCCGTATCCGCAGCCGTACGGGGCGTACCCGCAGCCCGTCGCCGGATACGCCCCGGCCCCGCCCGTTCAGGACCGGCCGCCTGTTCAGGACCGGCTTCCCGTCCAGGACCGGCCGCTCGTCCAGGACCGGCCGCCTGTTCAGGACCGGCTTCCCGTCCAGGACCGGCCGCTCGTCCAGGATCAGCCTCCCGTCCAGGCCCCGTCGACCCCCACCGACGACCTCCGGGAGCTCGGCGAGCTGCTGCGCCGTCAGGCCGGGGGCGACCGGCGGTGACCCGGGAGCGGCTGATCGGCGGGCGCTACCGGCTCGCCGAGAAGATCGGACACGGCGGCATGGGCCAGGTTTGGGCCGGCTACGACGAGCGCCTGGACCGGCGGGTGGCGGTCAAGCTGCTCCGCGCCGACTTGCTGCCCGGCCCGGCCGACACCGCGGAGCTCCGCGACGACCTGCGCAGGCGCTTCCTGCGCGAGTGCCGGATCACCGCCGGCCTCGACCACCCGGGCCTGGTCACCGTCTTCGACGCCGGTGAGGACGCGGGCGAGCTCTACCTGGTGATGCAGCGCCTACCCGGCATCGGCCTGGGCGACCTGATCGCCGAGGAGGGCCCGCTGCCGGTGTCCTGGGCGGCCGCGGTGGCGGCCCAGATCTGCGCCGCGCTCTCGGTGGTGCACGCCGTCCCGGTGGTCCACCGGGACCTGAAGCCGAGCAATGTGATGGTCCGCCCGGACGGCCGGGTGGTGCTGCTCGACCTCGGCATCGCCACCGCGCTGGACGGCGACCACACCCGGCTCACCCTCACCGGCGTACCGATCGGCAGCCCCTCCTACATGGCCCCCGAACAGGCCCTCTCCGGCACCGTGGACGCCCGCAGCGACCTCTACGCGCTCGGCTGCCTGCTGCACGAGATGCTCACCGGCGAGGAGCCGTTCCGGGCCCCCACCGTGCTCGGGGTGCTGCGCCGCCAGGTGGACGATCCGCCGGTGCCGCTGCGGCAGCTGCGCGCCGAGGTGCCGGCCGAGCTGGAGGCGCTGGTGCTCGACCTGCTGGCCAAGGCCCCGGCGGACCGGCCCGCGGACGCGCAGCAGGTGTTCGGGCGGCTGCGGCCGCTGCTGCCCGCGACCGAACCGGAGCCGCCGCGGCCGTACGGGACGGTGCCGGACCCGACCGTCCCGTTCCGCCACCCGCAGCACCCGGTCCCCGAGCCGACCAGCAGCCAACCCGTTCCCTCCTCAGCCTTCAGCCGGGTGGGGGTACCTCCCGGCCTCCCCCAGCCTCCGGCCGGGGGGACCCCCATGGCTGGGGGCGTGCCCCCATCGCTCGCCGCACCGCCCGCCGCCGCACCCGTCACCGACCTGGCCGCCGCCTGCGGACAGGTCTCCGACCTGCTGGCCGCCCAGCGCTACGCCGAGGTGATCGACCTGGCCGGCCGGCTGCTGCCGCAGGCCCGGGCCCGGCACGGCGAGCACGCCCCGCTGGTCACCACGCTGCGCACCATCTACGCCCGCACCCTGCTGCAGGAGGGCCAGTACCGGGCCGCGCTGCCGGAGTACCAGCTGCTGGCGGCCGCCGCGGTGGCAGAGCACGGCCCGCGCGCCCTGCCCGCGCTGGAGCACCGGCGCCGGACGGCCGCCTGCCTGGAGCAACTCGGCCGGGTGACCGAGGCGCTGGCCGAGTACCGGGCGCTGCTGGCCGACTGCACGGCCCGGCTGGCCGAGGGGGCGGACACCGACCCGGCCCGCTGCTTCGAGCTGCGCGAGCGGATCGGCCTGCTGCTGGCCGGTTCCGGCGACCCGGACGGCGCCTGGGAGTGGCTGCTGGCGCTGCTCTTCGACCGCGAGCCGCGGCTCGGTCCGCACCACCCGGACGTGCTGCGGCTGCGCCGCCACCTGGACCAGCTGCAGCAGCACCGCACCGGCCGGCTGTCGCCGCTCGACCCGCGCACCGCCAGCTGGTGGCGCCCCGCCGGCTGAGCCTCCAACGTGCTGGGCGCTCTGCTCGGGTGGGCCCCAGCCAGCCGGACGTCTCCGTCGGTTGGCTCCCCAGCGGGTCGGGTGCTCTGCTCGGTCAAGCCCCCAAGCGGCCGTGTGTTCCGGCGGTTGAGCCCCCGGCCGATCGGGCGTCTCCGTCGGATGGGCTCCGGCCGGCCGGGCGTGCCCGTCGGTTGACTCCTCAGCTGGCCGGGTGCTCTGCTCGGCTGAGCCCCCAACCGGCCGCGTGTTCCGGCGGTTGAGCCCCCGGTCGACCGGGCGTGCCCGTCGGGTGGATCCCCAGCGGGCGGGGGCTCTGCTCGCCTGAGCCCCCAACGAGCCCGGTGCTCCCCTCGGTTGAGCCTCGGCCGACCGGGCGTCTCCCACGATCGAACCCCAACCAGGCAGGCCTCCCGGTCAGTTGAGTCCATCAGCTGACGATCCGCCAAATCGTCCATCTCGGTGACCTGTTCGGTTCAACGTCTGGGCAACGGCAGGCCCGCTCCCTATCCTCATGACTCGTCAGGAGTACGTCTCGGCCACTTCGCCACCGCAGTCCTGCCCGGGAGGCCCCGCGTGATCCGCAGCAGCTCCGTCCGCCGCACCCTGCCCGCGCTCGGCGTCCTGCTGGGCGCGCTGGCGTTGAGCGCCTGCGGCGGCCAGCCGCCCCGGCCCGGGGCCGCCGCCCTGATCGGCTCGGACCGGATCACGGTGGCGCAGGTGGAGGCCCGGGTGGCGGAGTTCCGGGACCAGGCGGCCAAGCTGCCCAGTGGGCAGTACCAGGAGCAGGCGGGCCTGGTCGGGGCGACCGTCTACGGGATGGTCTTCGACCAGGTGGTGGCCCGCGCGCTGGCCGACCACCAGCTGTCGGTCTCCGACACCGAGGTGGCCCAGCTGCGCCAGCAGGAGGTCGCGGCCCTGGGCGGGGAGGCGGCCCTGGAGCAGAACCTGCTGCTGCGCAACGGTGTCCCGGCCCAGGCGATCGACGGCTACCTGCGCGAGCAGATCGGCCTGCAGAAGCTGGCCAAGGTGAGCGGGCAGCAACTGGGCACCACCGACGGCAACCAGGCGGTGCACCAGCTGCTGACCACCGCCTCGGAGGAGCTGCGGGTGACGATCAACCCGCGCTACGGCAGCTGGGATCCGGCGCAGGCGGTGCTGGACACCCCGAGCGAGCCGTGGCTGCCGCAGTCCGGCGCCGCGGCCTGAGTTCACAGCGGGGCGGTAGGTTCGAGGTGTGGAGACCTCGAAGCTGACCCTGCTGACCACCACCCACCGGATCGCCCCCGGGCTGCTCAGCTGGCCCGCCTGGCAGGCGCTGCACGGCGCGCCGCTGGTGCTGGCCGCCGACCGGGAGCACCCGCAGCTGCCCGCGCTGGCGCAGGCCGGCATCGAGGTCGAGCAGATCGAGCGGACCAGTGCGCCCGCGCTGGCCCGGGAGCTGACCGAGCGGGCCCCGCTGGTGTTCCTGGGCGGCCAGGACGGCGATCCGGGGTTGACCGACGCGCTGGCCAGGATCGCGGTGGAGCAGGCCGGCGAGGCGCCCGAGATCGAGCTGCTGCCCGGCTCCTACGACCTGCCCGGCGCCCGGCTGCTCGACCTGGTCGCGGTGATGGACCGGCTGCGGTCGCCCGGCGGCTGCCCGTGGGACGCCGAGCAGACCCACGACTCGCTGGTGAAGTACCTGGTCGAGGAGGCCTACGAGCTGGTCGAGGCGATCGAGGAGGGCGACCGGGCGACGCTGCGCGAGGAGCTCGGCGATGTGCTGCTGCAGGTCTTCTTCCACTCCCGGATCGGTGAGGAGCACGCCGAGGACCCGTTCTCCATCGACGACGTGGCCGGGGACATCGTGGACAAGCTGGTCTACCGTCACCCGCACGTCTTCGCCGACTCGGACGCCGAGACCACGGACCAGGTGGAGGCCAACTGGGAGGCGCTCAAGGCGGCCGAGAAGCAGGACCGGGAGTCGGTGCTGGACGGCGTGCCGAGCGGGCTGCCGGCGCTGGCGTACGCGGCCAAGCTGGTCTCCCGGGTGCGGCGCGCGGACTTCACCGGGGTGCCGGACGCGCCCTACGAGCTGCCGGCCGAGCTGACCGAGGAGAGCGCGGGCGCCCTGCTGCTGGCCGTGGTGCAGCGGGCGCACGACGCGAGGGTGGATCCGGACGCGGCGCTGCGGCGCGCCGCGCGCGGCTACCGGGCGGCCGTGCGGGCCGCGGAGGGCCTGGCCGACTGAGCGGGGCGGGTCAGGCCGCGGTGGGCCTGACCGGCTCCCGCTGCGGCGGCAGCAGTTCGCCGATCGCCTCGCTCAGCGGGTAGAGCAGCTCGGCCAGCCGGTCCAGGTCGCCGGGGAGGTCGGCCAGGGTGACGATCCGCTCGCCGTCCGGGCCGGCCACGCAGAACAGGTCGATCCGGCCCAGGTGCTTCTCACAGGTGTCGACCAGGGCGGCGATGTCGCTGGGCTGGTGGATGTCCGAGGAGACGCCGATCACCGGGCAGCCGGTGCGGTCCAGGGCGGCGGCCAGGTCCTCGGCGACGCCGACCCGGGGGTGCGCCAGCAGCAGACCGGTGGCTCCCGCTGCGGCGAACCGGCGGGCCGGCGCGTCGCCGTCGCCGCCGTCGAGCACCGCGATGACCACCACTTGCCCGGCTACTCGCATGGCCTGACTCCTCTCCGTGGGCACCACCGCACTGTGGCCCACCCATGTAATCGGGGATCGTAGGCTTCGCCTGACCCTCCGCAACAGGGATTACCCGGCAGGTGACCAGACTCACTCCCACTTGGGAACGGATACGGTCAAGACATGCCCAACCAGCCGCCCGCCCCGATGCCGCCCCTGTTCACCTGGGAGTTCGCCGCCGATCCCTACCCGGCGTACGCCTGGCTGCGGGAGCACGCCCCGGTGCACCGCACCACGCTGCCCAGCGGGGTGGACGCCTGGCTGGTGACGCGGTATGCGGACGCCCGGCAGGCGCTGGCCGACGGCCGGCTCTCCAAGAACCCGGCGCACCACAGTGAGCAGGCGCACCGCACCGGTCGGGTCGGCATCCCGGGGGAGCGGCAGGCCGATCTGATGACCCACCTGCTGAACATCGACCCGCCGGACCACACCCGGCTGCGGCGGCTGGTCTCCAAGGCGTTCACCCCGCGCCGGGTGGCCGAGTTCGAGCCCCAGGTGCAGCGCCTGACCGACCGGCTGATCGACACCTTCGCGGCGCGCGGCTCGGCCGACCTGATCCATGAGTTCGCTTTCCCGCTGCCGATCTACGCGATCTGCGACCTGCTGGGGGTGCCGGCCGAGGACCAGGACGACTTCCGGGACTGGGCCGGGATGATGATCCGTCACGGCGGCGGTCCGCGCGGCGGCGTGGCCCGGGCGGTCAAGAAGATGCGCGCCTACCTGCTGGAGCTGATCCACCGCAAGCGGGGGGAGTTGGGCGAGGACCTGATCTCCGGTCTGATCCGGGCGAGCGACCACGGCGAGCACCTGACCGAGAACGAGGCCGCCGCCATGGCCTTCATCCTGCTGTTCGCAGGCTTCGAGACGACCGTCAACCTGATCGGCAACGGCGTCTTCGCGCTGCTGAACCACCCGGAGCAGCGGGCCCGCCTGCAGGCCTCGGTGGCGGCCGGCGAGACCGGGCTGCTGACCACCGCGGTCGAGGAACTGCTGCGCTACGACGGCCCGGTGGAGCTGGCCACCTGGCGGTTCGCCACCTCGCCGCTGAGCATCGGCGGGGTGGACATCCCGGTCGGCGATCCGGTGCTGGTGGTGCTGGCCGCGGCCGATCGCGATCCGGCCAGGTTCGACCAGCCGGACACCATGGACCTGGCCCGTCGGGACAATCCGCACCTGGGGTTCGGGCACGGCATCCACTACTGCATCGGCGCGCCGCTGGCCCGGTTGGAGGGGCAGCGGGCGCTGGCCACGCTGCTGACCCGGCTGCCGGACCTGCGACTCGCCGCCGAGCCGGGGGAGTTGCGCTGGCGCGGCGGTCTGATCATGCGCGGACTGCGCGAACTGCCGGTTTCGTTCACGCCCGAAAGGCCCGCGGACGCGGTCGAGAACTGAGTGTGCGCGAACTCCCGCCGCCCTGACGGCGCGTCGGAAGCATTGGTGCAGTGATGGTCTGAATACGGATCAAATCGGTCAAATCTGACCGGTTGGTAGGCGATGCATGACGCACCGTAATTTCCGCGTGATGTGGGCGATATGAGCTTGTGATTGGTCAGTAGATCTGCTTACCCTCCCAGGAGTTCGCGTAGGCGAACCCCGCACGCGAGTACGCCGAATCCTGCCCATCGCGTCGCCGGGACACCTGACCACCAGGGGGCAGGGGCGGGGGACCCAGGTTTTTCTGCCGTCTCCCACGGCTAGGGGTGAAGCCGACCGCCGGAGCGATCCGAGCGGGCGGCCGGGCCAACCTCACCGGTCCGAACCCGACAGCTCACCTCGCAGGCGTGCGGAGAGGGACGTCTCAATGCTGTTTGGCACCGGCCGCCATCGTCGCCGTACCACCGCCGAGAAGGCCATCGCCGTAGCCGGCGTGGCAGGCGCGGGAGTTGCGATGCCGCTGCTCACCGCGACCGGCGCGCACGCCGCCCCGGTCTCCGTGTGGGACGGCGTGGCGAACTGCGAGAGCACCAGCAACTGGTCGATCAACACCGGCAACGGCTTCTACGGCGGGCTGCAGTTCACCAACTCGACCTGGGCCGCGTACGGCGGCACCCAGTACGCCCCGCGGGCCGACCTGGCCGGCAAGGACCAGCAGATCGCGGTCGCCGAGCGGGTGCTGGCCTCGCAGGGGCCGGGCGCCTGGCCGGTCTGCTCGGTCAAGGCCGGGCTGACCCAGGGCGGCGCCCCGGCCTCCGCGAACCCCGGCGGCGGCGCGGCCGCCTCCCGGTCCGCCGAGCGGTCGGCCCAGCCCCAGCAGGCTCAGCCCCAGCAGGCCAAGCCGCAGCAGGCCCAGCCCAAGTCGGCCGCCCCGCAGCACCGGTCGACCCCGAAGCCGGCCCAGCCGAAGCCGGCCCCGCAGCCGGCCCAGCCCGCCATGACCGGCGCCCACGAGTACACCGTCCGGCCCGGCGACACGCTCTCCACCATCGCCCAGGTCCAGCACGTGGCCGGCGGCTGGCAGGCGGTCTACCAGGCCAATCACACGACGGTCGGCCAGGACCCGAACCTGATCTTCCCCGGCCAGACGCTCCACCTCGGCTGACCCGCCGACGCCCGGCCCCTGGGGCCGTCGCGCCGGCGGCGGCCCCGGTCCGGGGCGGACGGGCATTCAGGTGAACTACCGACAGGTAGCAGAACCACACCGTGAGACGGGAGCCAGGTCCCGGTCTCCGGTCGGGCCGGTGCGGTTAGGCTCTGGTCGTAAGGCCCCCGTCCTCCCGCTGTCCCCAGGACCGCTTCCGCAAGGAGATGCATAGTGCCGTCCATCGATGTCGTCGTCGCACGCGAGATCCTCGACTCCCGCGGCAACCCCACGGTCGAGGTCGAGGTCGGCCTCGACGACGGCAGCACCGGCCGTGCCGCCGTCCCGTCCGGCGCCTCCACCGGAGCCTTCGAGGCGCTGGAGCTGCGTGACGGTGACAAGAACCGCTACGGCGGCAAGGGCGTGGAGAAGGCCGTCCTCGCCGTCATCGAGCAGATCGGCCCGGAGCTGGTCGGCTACGACGCCACCGAGCAGCGGCTGATCGACCAGGCGATGCTCGACCTGGACGCCACCCCGGACAAGTCCTCGCTCGGCGCCAACGCCATCCTCGGCGTCTCGCTGGCCGTGGCGCACGCCGCCTCCGAGGCCTCGGACCTGCCGCTCTTCCGCTACCTTGGCGGCCCGAACGCGCACGTCCTGCCGGTCCCGCTGATGAACATCCTCAACGGCGGCGCGCACGCCGACTCCAACGTGGACATCCAGGAGTTCATGATCGCGCCGATCGGCGCCGAGTCGTTCTCCGAGGCGCTGCGCTGGGGTGCCGAGATCTACCACACCCTCAAGGCGGTGCTGAAGGAGCGCGGCCTGTCCACCGGCCTGGGTGACGAGGGCGGCTTCGCGCCGAGCCTGGAGACCAACCGCGCCGCGCTGGACCTCATCACCGAGGCCATCAAGCAGGCCGGCTACGTGCCGGGCAAGGACATCGCGCTGGCCATGGACGTCGCCGCCTCCGAGTTCTACAAGGACGGCGCCTACCAGTTCGAGGGCAAGTCGCTGTCGGCCGCCGAGCTGATCGACTACTACGCCGACCTGGTCGACTCCTACCCGATGGTCTCCATCGAGGACCCGCTGAACGAGGAGGACTGGGAGGGCTGGAAGGCCATCACCGACAAGCTCGGCAGCAAGGTCCAGCTGGTCGGTGACGACCTGTTCGTCACCAACCCGGAGCGCCTGGCCCGGGGCATCGAGACCGGCACCGCCAACGCGCTGCTGGTGAAGGTGAACCAGATCGGCTCGCTGACCGAGACCCTGGACGCCGTCGAGCTGGCCCAGCGCAACGGCTACCGCTGCGTGATGTCGCACCGCTCGGGCGAGACCGAGGACGTCACCATCGCCGACCTGGCCGTCGCCACCAACTGCGGCCAGATCAAGACCGGTGCCCCGGCCCGCTCGGACCGCGTCGCCAAGTACAACCAGCTGCTGCGCATCGAGGAGATCCTCGACGACGCCGCCGAGTACGCGGGCCGCGCCGCGTTCCCGCGCTTCCGCTCTGCGGAGTAACAAGCACAGTCGCTCTGCGGAGTAACAAGCACAGTCGCTCCGCGGAGCAACAAGCGCAGTCGCTCCGCGGAGTGACAGGCCCAGCAAGTTCGAGGGCTGACGAACTCGGCAAATGACCGGTGCCCCGGCCGCCACCGCTTAGGGTGGGGCCGGGGCACCGGCGCGACGGAGGGGCGAGGAGTTCATGGCAGCGTGGAAGTTCCCGGGGCGGCCGCGGTTCACCAGCCGGGCCACCGTGCTGGTGCTGGTGCTCTGCTCGCTGGTGGCGATCCTGGCCTATCCGGCACGTCAGTTCATTAACCAGCGGGACGAGATCGCCGCCCAGCGGGTCAAGGCCGAGCAGGCCAAGGACGCGGTGCAGCAGCTGACCGCCGAGAAGGCCCGCTGGCAGGACCCGGAGTTCGTCAAGGCCCAGGCCCGGCAGCGGCTGCACTACGCGATGCCCGGCGAGACCCCGTTCACCGCCGTCGACCCCACCCCGGGGCCCGGCGCCACCCAGCCGTCCGGCACCGGCTCCGGGCCGGCCGCCAAGGCCCTCCCCTGGTACACCACCGTCTGGAACTCGGTGGACGCCGCCGCCTCACCCTCCCCCGCCCCCGCTCCGTGAAGACCTGATGAGCCATGAGTACTGAGAACCAGCCCGTCGCGGACCGCGACCTCGCCGCCGTGGCGGCCCAGCTCGGCCGGGTGCCGCGCGGTACCCGTGCCGTCGCGCACCGCTGCCCGTGCGGCAACCCCGATGTGGTGGAGACCGCGCCCCGGCTGCCGGACGGCACGCCGTTCCCCACCCTCTACTACCTGACCTGCCCCAAGGCCGCCTCGCTGATCGGCACCCTGGAGGCGGACGGCGTGATGAAGGAGCAGACCGCCCGGCTGGCCGAGGACCCGGAGCTGGCGGCCGCCTACCAGAAGGCGCACGAGGACTACATCGCCCGCCGGGACGCCATCGAGGTGCTGGAGGGCTTCCCGTCGGCCGGTGGCATGCCGGACCGGGTGAAGTGCCTGCACGTGCTGGTCGGCCACTCGCTGGCGGCCGGCGAGGGCGTCAACCCGCTGGGTGACGAGGCGCTGGCGATGCTGCCCGAGTGGTGGCGCAAGGGCTCCTGCGTCACCGAGGAGCAGATCCAGGCCGGCGTCGAGGCGCTGCGGCGGCAGCGCGAGGAGGCCGAGGACCACGCCGGGGTGATCGCCGCCAAGGAGCGCAAGACGGCCGAGCGGGCCGCCAAGCGGGCCGCCGCCGAGTCGGAGCAGGACGGTCCGGAGCAGGGCGGTCCGGAGCAGCCAGGGGAGAGCCAGTGAGCAGCATCCGGGTGGCCGCGGTCGACTGCGGCACCAACTCGATCCGCCTGCTGATCGCCGACATCGACCCGCAGGCCGGGCATGCCGTCGACCTGGACCGCCGGCTGCTGATGGTGCGGCTCGGCCAGGACGTGGACCGCACCGGGCGGTTGGCGCCCGAGGCGCTGGAGCGCACCTTCGCGGCCTGCCGCGAGTACGCCGCGGTGATCGCCGAGTACGGCGTGGCCCCGGAGCGGACCAGGTTCGTGGCCACCAGCGCCACCCGGGACGCCGAGAACAGCGCCGAGTTCGCCAAGGGCGTGCGGGCGATCCTCGGGGTCGACCCGGAGGTGGTCTCCGGTGACGAGGAGGCGCAGCTCTCCTTCGCCGGTGCCACCAAGGGCCTGGCCGGCACCGCGGTCGCGGCCCCGTACCTGGTCTTCGACCTGGGCGGCGGCTCCACCGAGTTCGTGCTGGGCGGGGAGACCGTGCGGGCCGCGCGCTCGGTGGACATCGGCTCGGTGCGGCTGACGGAGCGCCACTTCGCCGGTTCCGACGTGCCGACCTCGGTCCAGATCGCGGCGGCCGAGGCGGACATCGCGCAGGGGCTGAACCTCGCCGCCGAGACGGTGCCGCTGACCGAGGCGGCCACCCTGGTCGGCCTGGCCGGCACGGTCACCTCGGTGGCCGCGATCGCGCTCGGCCTGCCCGAGTACCAGTCGGCCCGGATCCACCACTCCAGGCTCTCGCTGACCCGGGTCCGCGAGGTGACCGAGCAGCTGCTCGGCGCCACCCACGCCGAGCGGGCGGCCATTCCGTCGCTGCACCCCGGGCGGGTCGACGTGATCGGGGCCGGCGCACTGGTACTGCGTTCGATCATGGAGCGCACCGGCGCCGCCGAGCTGGTGGTGAGCGAGCACGACATCCTGGACGGCGTCGCCTGGAGCCTGGTCTCCTGACCCCCTTCTGACGGACCGCCACCCCGGCCCGGGACCCTCGGGCCGGGGTGGCGCGCCCGGCGCCGCGAGAAGCTTCGTGAATTTCTTCACATGGAGTTCCCCCCGTTCTCCGCAGTCCGACGACCGGTTCGTCCGGTATGCGGGATTGAAGGCGTCGGGGTGGCTGCGGCCGATGGATCCCAGGCGGGGTTCCGGCTCGGCCGATGGAATCCAAACAGGTGTCAGTTAAGGTGCCAGTGGCGGCGGATCGCTGCTGCTCAATCGGGTGAGCGGAATTCAAACGTCCGCCCGAGGCCGCCCCCGGCAGTCGTGCGCAGGAGTGGGGCCCGAGTTGTGGGCGGGCAGTGTAGCAGGCCCTGTCCATCACCTTGTGACGGGCCTCACGAAGGGTGCTCCGAGCGGTGCTGGATACTTTCCGATATGAGCACCACGGAGCGTCCTCGCATCCTCATTGTCGGCGGTGGTTACGTCGGCCTGTATGCCGCGATGCGCATCCTCAAGAAGATGCGCTTCGGGGAGGCGACCGTCACGGTCGTCGACCCGCGGTCGTACATGACGTACCTGCCCTTCCTTCCCGAGGCGGCCGGCGGCAACGTCGCGCCTCGCAACCTCGTCGCGCCGCTGCGCAGCGCCCTCAAGAACGCGGAGGTCCTCACCGGTCAGGTGACCGAGGTGGACCACGCCCGCAAGGTCGCCACCATCGCGCCGCTCGCCGGCGACACCTACGAGCTGCCCTTCGACTACCTGGTCGTGGCCACCGGCTCGGTCTCCCGCACCTTCCCGATCCCCGGCCTGGCCGAGCACGGCATCGGCATGAAGACGGTCGAGGAGGCGATCAGCCTCCGCAACCACGTCCTGGCCCAGCTGGACAAGGCCGAGTCCACTACGGACGAGGCGATCCGCCGCAAGGCCCTCACCTTCGTGGTCATCGGCGGCGGCTTCGCCGGCGTCGAGACCATCGCCGAGGTCGAGGACATGGCCCGCGACGCGGTCAAGCTCTACAAGACCGTCAGCCGTGACGACATGCGCTTCGTCATGGTCGAGGCCGCCAACCGGATCCTGCCCGAGGTGGGCCCCGACCTGGGCCTGTGGACCAAGGGCAAGCTCGAGGAGCGCAACATCGAGGTCTTCATCGAGACCTCGATGGACTCCTGCGTCGACCAGCACGTGGTGCTGAAGAACGGCGAGGAGATGGACGCGGCCACCATCGTGTGGACCGCGGGCGTCAAGCCGAACCCGGTGGTCGCCAACTTCGGCCTGCCGCTGGGCCCGCGCGGGCACGTCGACACCGCCCCGACCCTGCAGGTGCAGGGCTTCGACTACGTCTGGGCGGCCGGCGACAACGCCCAGGTGCCGGACCTCGCCTCCGGCGAGGGCGCCTGGTGCCCGCCGAACGCGCAGCACGCGGTGCGCCAGGCGGCGGTGCTCGGCGACAACGTGGTGTCCGGCATGCGGGGCTTCCCGCAGAAGGAGTACCGCCACAAGAACCTCGGTGCGGTCGCCGGTCTGGGCCTGCACAAGGGCGTCGCGATCCTCTTCGGCAAGGTCAAGCTGAAGGGCCGCCCGGCCTGGTGGTTCCACCGCCTGTACCACGGCGCGATGGTGCCGACCATGAACCGGAAGATCCGGGTCTTCACCGACTGGACGCTGGCGATGTTCCTCAAGCGGGAGACCGTCGGCCTCGCGCAGATGGAGAAGCCGTTCGACGCCTTCCAGGAGGCCGCCGGACCGGCCCGGCCGAAGCCGGCCACCGCGCCTGCCGAGTCGGACAAGGCGCTCGCCGGGAAGTAATCAGCAGCGACTGATCCCGGGCGGCAAGTCCGGGGTATGAGTCGGAGGCCCTCCGCCCGGCAGCGCCGCCGGACCACGACCTCCGTGGTGCTCAGCCGGTTGTGCGACCGGGCGGAGTACGAACCAGCAGGATCGGCAAAGGGCCTCGGCCCGGTGGAGAGGACCACCGGGCCGAGGCCCTTTCGCATGCCCGGTTCCGTCAGGCGGCCTTGATGCTGTCCAGGATGTCCAGCTTGGCGGCCCGCCGGGAGGGCCAGAACGCGGCCACCAGGCCGACCACCGCGGACAGTCCCAGGAAGACCAGCAGCTGTCCCCAGGGCAGCACCGTGGTCAGGTTGGCGACCGAGTCCTTCAGCGAGCCGTTGACGGCCCAGGCCAGGAAGCAGCCGAGGACCAGGCCGAGCACCGCGCCGAACAGCGAGATCACCACCGACTCCAGCCGGACCATCCGCTTGACGGCCCGCCGGTCCAGGCCGATCGCCCGCAGCATGCCGATCTCCCGCTTCCGCTCGAAGACCGACATCGCCATGGTGTTGATCACGCCGAGCACGGCCACCACGATCGACATCGCCAGCAGGCCGTAGAGCATGTTCAGCGCGAACGCGATCACCGAGCTGACCTTGTTCTTCAGGTCCTGCTTGGTCTGCACGTCGATCAGCGGGTTGTCGCCGCCGGCGGCCACCAGGGCCTGGCGCAGCGACTGGCTCTCCCCGCCGGTGCCCTTCACCAGCACCACGTTGGTGTTGCTCTGCACGTGGTGCGCGGTCAGCACGGCGTTGTCCACCAGCATCGGCTTGAGCAGCGCGTTGTCGGTGAAGATCCCGCCGACGGTCAGCGAGGCGGTGCCGTCCGGGAAGACGGTCGGCACGGTGCTGCCGACGCTGAGGTTCATCGACTTGGCGGCTTCGGCCGTGACCAGCAGCTTGCCCTGGCCGAGCGCGTCGACCGAGCCGCTGGTGACACCGAGGTTCATCACCTGGGCGGCGTGCGCCGCGTCGAGGCCGGAGACGCCGCGGTGGCTGTCGCCGATCTTGAGGTAGCTCTCGGTCAGCGGGGAGGCCGCGGTCACGCCGGGCGCCTGGGCGACCCGGGTGGCGATGTCGGGGGAGATGCTCAGCCCGTTGGAGAGGCCCACCGCGTAGTCGGCCTTCATGCCGTTGGCGACCTCGCGGTCCAGCATGCCGTTGAACGAGGCGCCCAGCACGGTCAGCGCGGAGACCAGGGTCAGACCGATGGTCAGCGCCGAGGCGGTGGCGGCGGTGCGGCGCGGGTTGCGCACCGCGTTCTGCCGGGCCAGCTTGCCGGAGACCCCGAACAGGGCGGCCAGCAGCGGGCCGACCACCGCGATCAGCGGCCGGGAGAGCAGCGGGGTCAGGATGAAGATCCCGATCAGCGAGCCGGCGGCACCGCCGGCCAGCGCCGAGTTGCCACCGGTGCCCTGGGAGGCCCCGATGATCAGCGCCAGACCACCGGCGGTGATCACCGCGCCGATGGTGTTGCGGACCACCAGGCTCTTCTGGTTGGCGGGCTGGTCGGCGCTGCTCATCGCGGCCACCGGGGCGATCCGGGCGGCGCGGCGGGCCGGCAGCAGGGCGGAGAGCACGGTCACCACGATGCCGGTGGCCAGTGCGGCCACCACGGTGGTCGGGCTGATGATCAGCGGCCCGGTGGGGGTGCTGCCGTTGCCCAGCGAGCCGATCAGCGACTGCAGGCCGGCGCCGATCCCGATGCCGGCCAGCAGACCGGCGACGGCGGCGACCGTGCCGATCAGCAGCGCCTCGACCAGCACCGAGCGGGTGACCTGCTTGCGGCTGGCCCCGATGGCGCGCAGCAGGGCGAGCTCACGGGTGCGCTGGGCGACCAGCATGGTGAAGGTGTTGGCGATGATGAAGATGCCGACGAAGAGCGAGATCCCGGCGAAGGCCAGCAGCATGGTGCGCATGCTCTTGGTGCCCTCCTGGATCATCTGCTGCTGGTCGGCCAGCAGCTGGTCGGCGGTCTGGACCGTGATGCTGTGCGCGTTCGGAAGGACCGTCAGGGCCTCGGACTGCAGGGCGGCCTGGCTGGTGCCGCCCGCGGCGGCCAGCTCGATGGCGTCGAACTGGCCGGGCTGCAGCAGCAGTCGCTGCGCGCTGGCGGTGTCGAACAGCGTCAGCGGGTTGCCGGAGCTCACCCCCGGGTCGTCGGTGGTGAAGATGCCGGTCAGCTTGGCGTCGATGGCCGGGCCGTTGACCGCCACCCGGACGGTGTCGCCGACGTGGTAGCCGGCCTTGTCGGCGCTGGCCTTGTCGAGCGCTATCTCGCCGCTGTGCTGCGGGCCCTGGCCCTGGACCATCTGGTAGCGGGCGTCCTGGCCGTCGGCACCGGGGGCGAAGTTGCCGCCCATCGAGTCCTGGCCCTTGCCGATGCTCTTGCCGCTCTTGTCGGCCACCGCGGTGAAGCCGTTCACCACGCCGCGGGCCTGGGCCACCCCGGGCAGGGCGGCGAGCTTGCTGACGGTGGCCGCGGTCAGGTGCGGGTCGTCGGCGCTGGTGTCCTCGTTGGCTATGCCGGCCGGGGCGGCGTTGTTGTCGTCGATCCGCACCGAGAGGTGGTCGTAGCTCTTGCTGTAGCTGTTCTTCAGGGCGGAGCCGAAGGTGTCGGAGAAGACCAGGGTGCCGGCCACGAAGGCGGTGCCGAGCAGCACGGCCAGCATGGTCATCAGCAGCCGGCCCTTGTGGGCCAGCACATTGCGCAGTGCGGTGCGGTACATCAGCTGGTCCGCCCCTTCGCGTCGAAGCTGCGCATCCGGTCCAGCACCGCGTCGGCGGTGGGGGCGGTCAGCTCGTCGACGATCCGGCCGTCGGCCAGGAAGACCACCCGGTCCGCGTAGCTCGCGGCCACCGGGTCGTGGGTCACCATGACCACGGTCTGGCCGAGGTCGCGCACCGAGTTGCGCAGGAAGGCGAGGATCTCGCCGCCGGAGCGGGAGTCCAGGTTGCCGGTCGGCTCGTCGGCGAAGATGATCTCGGGGCGGCCGGCCAGGGCCCGGGCGCAGGCCACCCGCTGCTGCTGGCCGCCGGAGAGCTGGCTCGGGCGGTGGCTGAGGCGGCCGGACAGGCCCACGGTGTCCACCACCGCGTCCAGCCAGGCCTTGTCGACCTTGCGGCCGGCGATGTCCATCGGCAGCGTGATGTTCTCCAGCGCGGTCAGGGTCGGCAGCAGGTTGAAGGCCTGGAAGATGAAGCCGATCTTGTCCCGGCGCAGCTGGGTCAGCTGCTTGTCCTTCAGCCCGACCAGTTCGGTGTCACCGATCGTGGCGGAGCCCGAGGAGACCGCGTCCAGCCCGGCCATGCAGTGCATCAGGGTCGACTTGCCGGAACCCGACGGTCCCATGATCGCGGTGAACTCGCCCTGCCGGAACTCGACGCTGACGTCGTCCAGGGCCACCACCCTGGTCTCGCCGGCGCCGTAGACCTTGTTGAGTCCGACTGCCTTGGCGGCCGCGCGGCCGGTTCGGACGGCCGCGGTCGTCGTGGTCATGAGACTGCTCCTGGGTCGGGTGGGCAGGCACCGGCCTAGCGGCGCACTGCGGGGACTACTCCATGCTCACCCGTGACCAGGGTGCATAACGTCGCCCCGGGGGACGGTTGCGCCCCCGACCGACGGTCTGATCCGAGCCATCCGGTCTCCTCCTGCGGTATGACGCCGACCCTGATGGCCGGATCCCGATGCTCCCTGGCCGAATGGCGGACAGTTCGTCAGATGGCAAGGAAACATGACAACTTCCTCGGTAAGGAACATGCGCAAGGGCGATCAGGACGGCTAGGCTCGGGGGTGCCCGGAGAAACGGGCGAAGCGGGTCCGGCCCGGATGGTGGAACGCAGACACGGGCAGCTTAAAACTGCTTGGCCGCGAGGCCGTGCCGGTTCGAGTCCGGCTCCGGGCACCTGTGCACAGCGCCGCTTGCCAGTGGGGGGTAGGGCCGGCTCGGGAGTCCCTGAGCCGGCGCCACCAGCGGCTAGGCTCAGGACCATGCCCGATGCCACCGAACTGCTCGACGCCGTCGACCACCTCGCCGACCGGTTTCGAGCCATGCCGCAGAGTCGGCTGCTCGGCGCGGTGCCCGGCCACCCGGCGCGGGCTGCGGCGGGGCTGGCGCTGGCCAGGGAGTTGGCGGCCCGTACCCAGCGGCTGGCCGAGGGCCCGCAGGCGGTGCCGCGCGAGCTGCCGGACGCCGGTGCCTTCGCCGTCGGCGACCAGATCGCGGTGACCGGGCACGACCTGGTGGCCGCCCTCGCGGACGACACCCCCGGGAACGACGAAGCCGCGGCCGCGCTCCTGGCGGAGGCGGTCGCGGCGGTCGACGCGGTGGCGAGGCTCTGCGCCTGAGCCGCTGCCGGTGACGGGCCCTCAGATGCTGGCCACCACCCGGTCGGCCAGCACGTAGACGGCTTCCTCGTCGGTGGAGAAGGTCAGCGAGTAGGAGCCGGAGAACCGGGAGCCGCCGAGCAGCCGGACGTCCTCGCCGCCCCGCACCGCGTCGATCAGCCGGTAGGCCGCCTCGCGGTCGCCGGGGGCCACGCAGAGCGTGGTGCCGTCGGCGAAGGCGTAGACGTCCAGGGTGCCCAGCGGGCCGGGGCGCACGTCGGTCAGGGCCACCCGCTCGTCGGCCAGCGCGGTCAGCCGGGTGTCGGTCCACTCGCGGGACGGGGTGGGGCTGGGCACGAAGTCCGGGTGCGAGGGGTGGCGGCGCGGGTCGGGGGCCGGCTCGGCTTGGGCCGGCTCGGGGTCGAGCAGCCCGGCCTCCAGGCCGGTGGCCAGCAGGTCGGCCTCCCGGCGGGCGCGCTGGTCGTGGTCGTTCTGGGTGGGGGCGCCGGGCATGCTCGGGTGGTTGACCGGGCCGGGCAGCACCCCGCTGTCGCTGATCATGCCCTCCAGCGCGGAGCGCAGCGCCTCGCCGAACGCCGGGTCGATGGTGTCGGCGCTGTCCGCCGCCTCCTGCGGGCCGGTCGGGCGGGGGAAGAAGACCGGCCAGTTCTCCGCGCCGAGGCCCGCCAGTCCGTTCAGCGGGCCGTCCAGCTCCCCGCTCGGGAACGGGGCGTCCAGCAGCGGGTCGTCCTCGGCCGCGCGGGCCTCCTGCTCGGCCCAGAACGCCCGGGCCTCGCTGATCTCCCGCTCCCGGTCGGCGGCCAGCGCCTCGGAGACGGCCCGGCGTATCGCCGCCTCGTCCAGTGCGCCGTCCCGCTCCGCCCCAGCCTGCGCGGCCAGTTGGCGGGAGAGGCCGCGTACCCGAACGAGGACGGCTGACGACACGGCGATCAGGATCAGCAGCAGCGAGATGTACACGGCGCTCACGGAACGTACTCCTTGGGCGGAGTGGAACTTGGGAACGTCTCCACCCTGCCCCATGGACGGCTGGTGCTGCAGGGGAAGATGTCCGAAATGTCCGTGACGTTGGTCATTGTCCCGAAAGTCTCACGTATCACGGTGTACGCTGTGCGGTCGGCCGACTCCGGACTGTTGAATTCGTGCCCCCTGAAGATGAGTTGAGGGCCGGATCGGGTGTCCCGATGTGATCCGGCCCTCAATCACGATGCGTTATGCCAACCGGGTGTCAGCCCCGGCTCAACTCACCGAGCGTGCATCAGCTGAGACGCTCGATCACCATGGCCATGCCCTGGCCGCCACCCACGCACATGGTCTCCAGGCCGAACTGCTTGTCGTGCCACTGCAGGGAGTTGATCAGGGTGGTGGTGATCCGGGCACCGGTCATGCCGAACGGGTGGCCGACCGCGATCGCGCCGCCGTTGACGTTCAGCTTGTCGATGTCGATGCCCAGGTCCCGGTAGGACGGGATGACCTGCGCGGCGAACGCCTCGTTGATCTCGACCAGGTCGATGTCGCCGATGGTCAGCCCGGCCCGCTTCAGCGCCTGCCGGGAGGCCTCCACCGGGCCGTAGCCCATGATCTCCGGGGAGAGCGCCGAGACGCCGGTGGAGACCACCCGGGCCAGCGGCGTGATGCCCAGCTCGCGGGCCTTGGTGTCGGACATGATGACCAGCGCGGCCGCCCCGTCGTTCAGCGGGCAGCAGTTGCCGGCGGTGACCGTGCCGTCCGGGCGGAAGACCGGCTTGAGGCCCTGCACGCCCTCCAGGCTGACGCCGGCGCGCGGGCCGTCGTCCTTGCTGACCACGGTGCCGTCGGGCAGCGTCACCGGGACGATCTCGCGCTCCCAGAAGCCGGCCTTGATCGCGGCCTCGGCGAGGTTCTGCGAGCGGACGCCGAACTCGTCCTGGTCGGCCCGGGTGATGCCCTTGAGCGCGGCCAGGTTCTCGGCGGTCTGGCCCATCGCGATGTAGGCGTCCGGCAGCAGCCCGTCCTCGCGCGGGTCGTGCCACTCGCCGCCGCCCTCCTCGGCGCGCTTGGCGGTGCGGGCCACCGCCTCGGCGAACAGCGGGTTCTGGGTGTCCGGCATCCCGTCCGAGGTGCCCTTGATGCTGCGCGAGACGGTCTCCACGCCGGCCGAGATGAAGACGTCGCCCTCGCCCGCCTTGATCGCGTGCAGCGCCATCCGGGTGGTCTGCAGCGAGGAGGAGCAGTAGCGGGTGATGGTGGTGCCGGGCAGGTAGTCCATGCCCATCTGCACCGCGACGATCCGGGCCAGGTTGTGGCCCTGCTCGCCACCCGGCAGGCCGCAGCCCAGCATCAGGTCGTCGATCTCGCGCGGGTCCAGCTGCGGCACCTTGGCGAGGGCGGCCTGGATCATGGCGGCGGTCAGGTCGTCCGGGCGCATGTCCTTGAGCGAGCCCTTGAAGGCACGGCCGATCGGCGACCGGGCTGCGCTGACGATGACGGCTTCGGGCATGACGGCTCCTCATGGCGTGTCCGGCGGCTGACGGACGTGTCCGGATGCTACGGAGAGGAAAGTTACTCCCAAGTAGTCCGTGCGTCATCCGGCTCCGGGTGTGAGCTGGCCGACGTATCCGGGCCGCCGCCGACCGGCAGTGCGAACCGCAGCCGCTGCTTGACCAATGCCCAGCGCCGTCCGCCCGCACCCTCGATGGCCGAGGCCACCTCGGTGCCGGACCGCCCGGCCGCGGTCGCCGCCGCCACCGCCATCGGCAGCACCGCCTCCCGGTTGCCCGGCTCGGGCGGCGCCATCTCCTGCGGCCACAGGTCGAGCGCCGCGCAGACCGACGGCAGCACCGCCATCGCGGCCGTGGCATAGCCCTGGGCGGAGGGGTGGAACCGGTCCGAGGCGAACAGCTCGGGCCGGGCCGCGAACTCCGGCCCGAGCAGCGAGCCCAGCGACACCGTCCGCCCGCCGGCCTCCACCACCGCTATGGTCTGCGCGGCGGCCAGCTGCCGGCTGACCCGCCGGGCCAGCCAGCGCAGCGGCGGCCGCACCGGCTTGATGGTGCCCAGGTCCGGGCAGGTGCCCACCACCACCTCGCAGCCGAAGGTGCGCAGGTCGCGCACCGCCTCGCCGAGCAGCCGCACCGCCTGGGTCGGCGGGGTGCGCCGCCGCACGTCATTGGCCCCGATCATGATCACGGCGACGTCCGGGCGGGCCGTGAGCGCGTGCCGCACCTGGCGCGCCAGGTCGTCGGAACGGGCGCCGGAGACCGCCACGTTGACCAGCTCGACCCGGTGCTCGGCGACCGAGGCGAGCCCGGCCGCGAGCAGCGAGCCCGGGGTCTCCCGGCTGCGCCGCACCCCCAGGCCGACCGCCGTGGAGTCGCCCAGGAACGCCAGCACCAGCGGCTTGCGCCCGGCGTCGGCCGGGTCGACGAAGCCGTCCCCGTAGAGCCCGTCGGCCTTCGGCGGATCGCCCTCCAGCACCCCGACGGCCCTTATCGCCAGCCGGCCCTCGGTGATCAGGACCCCGGCCAGGCCCATCCCGAGCAGCCCCAGGCCGCCACCGCCGTACGCCGCCGCGGTGGCGATCCGGCGCGCCACCCTGGCCCGTGAGTGGTGCGACCCTGGCATCCGCGACCCCCTTCGCCTCGACCGGTCCGGCGGGGCGCCGAACGGTTTCCTTGCAGCGTGCATACCCCCGGACGGCTTGGCGCTATCGGATCGGGTGAGCCATCCGGAGCCATAGGCTTGTGATACCGAAGGAAAACGTCAGGGCATGAGACCGGGAGGACCCCCGTGCAGTACCACAATTCGATCATCGAGCTGGTCGGCGACACCCCGTTGGTGAAGCTCAACAAGGTGGCCGAGGGCATCTCCGCCACCGTGCTCGCGAAGGTCGAGTACTTCAACCCGGGTGGCTCGGTCAAGGACCGCATCGCCCTGCGGATGATCGAGGCGGCCGAGGCGTCCGGTGCCCTCCGGCCCGGCGGCACCATCGTGGAGCCGACCAGTGGCAACACCGGTGTCGGCCTGGCGATCGTGGCCCAGCAGAAGGGCTACAAGTGCATCTTCGTCTGCCCGGACAAGGTCTCCACTGACAAGATCAACACGCTGCGGGCGTACGGCGCCGAGGTCGTGGTCTGCCCGACCGCGGTGGCCCCCGAGCACCCGGACTCCTACTACAACGTCTCCGACCGCCTGGTCCGGGAGACCCCCAACGCCTGGAAGCCGGACCAGTACTCCAACCCGGACAACCCGGCCTCGCACTACCACTCCACCGGCCCGGAGCTGTGGGAGCAGACCGAGGGCAAGATCACCCACTTCGTCGCCGGCGTCGGCACCGGCGGCACCATCTCCGGCACCGGCCGCTACCTGAAGGACGCCTCCGGCGGCAAGGTGCAGGTCGTCGGCGCCGACCCGGAGGGCTCGGTCTACTCCGGCGGCACCGGCCGCCCGTACCTGGTCGAGGGCGTCGGTGAGGACTTCTGGCCGACCGCCTACGACCGCACGGTGGCCGACGAGATCGTGGCCGTGTCGGACAAGGACTCGTTCCAGATGACCCGCCGCCTCGCCAAGGAGGAGGGCCTGCTGGTCGGCGGCTCCTGCGGGATGGCCGTGGTGGCCGCGCTGGAGGTCGCCAAGCGCCTCGGTCCGGACGACGTGGTCGTGGTGCTGCTGCCGGACGGCGGCCGCGGCTACCTGTCGAAGATCTTCAATGATGACTGGATGGCCGACTACGGCTTCCTGCCCACCGCCGAGGACGAGGCCACCATCGGTGAGGTGCTGGCCCGCAAGGACGCCATCGAGCACGAGGGCATCCCGCAGTTCGTCCACATGCACCCGAGCGAGACGGTCGGCGAGGCGGTCCAGGTGCTGCGCGACTTCGGCGTCTCCCAGATGCCGGTGGTCTCGCCGGGCGCCGGGCACCCGGACATCATGGCCGGCGAGGTGATCGGCTCGGTGGCCGAGCGCGACCTGCTGGAGGCGCTGTTCAGCGGTGGCGCGCAGCTGGGCGACCCGCTGGAGAAGCACATGTCGCGGCCGCTGCCGGTGGTCGGCTCGGGCGAGTCGGTGACCGGTCTGATGAGCGTGCTGGAGCAGAACGACGCCGCGGTGGTGCTGATCGACGGCAAGCCGCAGGGCATCGTGACCCGGCAGGACCTGCTGGCCTTCATGGCCGGTCGCGCCGGCCACTGACACGCGGTACCCGCACGTCACGCGACCGCAGCACAGGGTTAACAACGGTCGGGCACAGTGGGGGTGTGGCTGGCGGTGGCCGCCGGGAGCGGCTCTCCGGGCGGGGCGACCGCCAGGACGCACTGACCGGTCCTGGCCCGGCTCTGTGTCGCCCTCCGGTTGGGACCGGAGGGGCCTCGCGTGGAGGTTCGCCGTCGTCCCGTCCCTGGTCCGGTCCTCGGTCGACCACCAGGGTGCGGCGGCCTCCGCGGCACCTCGCGCCGCTCAGGCGCGGCTCCGCGGCTCCCGGGTGGGGGAGTGGACCGGAGCACCGGCAGGGCCGGCCTCGTTGCCACGGGGCCGGCCCTCGCCGTTTCGTCGTAGAGCGCCCCTCTCGCCTAGGCTCGCCCCCATGACCAGCACCGACACCAGCGCCCAGGAATCCGGCGCCCCCCGCTACGTCCGGCTCAGCATCGAGCTGATCGCCGAGATCACCGACGAGGAGGCCCTCAAGGCCGCCGCCCTGGCCCAGGTCCAGGCCGACGAGTACCTGGACGACGACGAGCGCGCCCAGTCCGTGGAGGCGATCGAGCTCGACCCGACCGGCTCGCTCGCGCACTTCATCGACCCGGTGGCGCTGCTCGGCGAGGTCCCGGGCGTCGAACTCACCCAGGCCACCTGGGAGTCCGCGCAGACCGCGTTCGATCCCGAGGACGACGCCTACGAGTTCGAGACCGAGTAGTACGCAGGCACCGGTCCCCGTACCGCCCGCACGGCGAACCGTGCGGGCGGTACGTCCCTTTTTGTTGCTGCCTGACGAGCTGCCAGTTCACCTCAGCGTGACGGCCGAAACCCGCCAGCCTCACGCCCGGCCGCGCGGCAGGCTGGCGGTATGACCACAGCGACGACCACCATCACCGCCTACACCGTGCTCCCCATCGCCCCGGTCGTGCTGGCCGAACTGCGGCGCCTCGACGACGCCGACAATGTGCCGGTACGGGTGCACGACACCGATGGCGGCAGCCCGCTGCGCTGCTGCCTGCGCCGCGCCGAACCAGGGGCCCACCTGCTGCTGCTCTCCTACGCCCCGCTGCGCCGCTGGGCCGACGAGACCGGCGCCCACCCCGGCCCCTACGACGAGGTCGGCCCGGTCTTCGTGCACGCCTGCCCCGCGGACTGCCCCGGCCCCACGAGTAGCGGCTACCCCGCCGCCATGCACCGCGGCGACCGGGTCTTCCGCGCCTACGACCGCAACGGCCACATCCTGCGCGGCGTCCACGTCGAGCCCGGCCCCGGACTGGCCGACGAAGTCCTCACCGCGATGTTCAGCGACCCCGAGGTCGCCGTGGTCCACGTCCGCGCCCTCGGCCACGGCTGCTTCCAGCACGAGGTCCGCCGGGCCTGAGCCCTGACTGTTCATTCCCACCTCGGCCGCAGGCTCGTCTCGGCCCGTTCGATCGGGCGGGAGCGGAGGATTCCACTACGCTCGGCCTATGACCGATCACCAGCACCCTCAGGGCTTCGAGACCATCGCCATCCACGCGGGTCAGGAAGCCGACCCCGTTACCGGCGCGGTCGTCCCTCCGATCTACCAGGTGTCCACCTACAAGCAGGACGGTGTCGGCGGCCTGCGCGGCGGCTACGAGTACAGCCGGTCGGCGAACCCGACCCGCACCGCGCTGGAGGAGTGCCTGGCCGCGCTGGAGGGCGGGCAGCGCGGCCTGGCCTTCGCCTCCGGTCTGGCTGCGGAGGACACCCTGCTGCGCACCATCCTCAAGCCGGGCGACCACATCGTGATCCCCAACGACGCCTACGGCGGCACCTTCCGGCTGTTCAACAAGGTGCTCACCCGCTGGGGCATCAGCTTCGACGTGGCCGACACCCAGCACCCGGAGCAGGTGCGCGCGGCGATCAAGCCGAACACCAAGGCGGTCTGGGTGGAGACCCCGTCCAACCCGCTGCTGGGCATCACCGACATCGCCGCGGTGGCGCAGGTCGCGCACGCCGCCGGCGCGCTGCTGGTGGTGGACAACACCTTCGCCAGCCCCTACCTGCAGCAGCCGCTGGCCCTCGGCGCCGACGTGGTGGTGCACTCGACCACCAAGTACATGGGCGGCCACTCGGACGTGGTCGGCGGTGCCCTGGTCGCGGCGGACGCCGAGCTCGGCGAGGAACTCGCCTACCACCAGAACGCGATGGGCGCGGTCGCCGGCCCGTTCGACTCCTGGCTGGTGCTGCGCGGCATCAAGACGCTGGGGGTGCGGATGGACCGCCACAGCGCCAACGCCGAGCAGATCGTGGCGCTGCTGCGCCGCCACCCCAAGGTCACGAAGATCTACTACCCGGGCCTGGTCGAGCACGCCAACCACGAGGTGGCCGCCAAGCAGATGAAGGCCTTCGGCGGCATGGTCTCGTTCTGCGTCGAGGGCGGCGAGCAGGCCGCGGTCGAGGTCTGCAACCGGGCCAAGCTGTTCACCCTGGGCGAGTCGCTGGGTGGCGTGGAGTCGCTGATCGAGCACCCGGGCCGGATGACCCACGCCTCGGTGGCCGGCTCGCTCCTGGAGGTGCCGGCCGACCTGGTGCGCGTCTCGGTGGGCATCGAGTCCGCCGACGACCTGGTCGCCGACCTGGCGCAGGCGCTGGACTGACGGTCCACCAGGGCGCCCCGGGCCGCCCGGGGCGCCCGGTGGTCGGCGAGTTGCGCACTGCGGGGGCCGCCGTGCCGCGCTAGGTTCGGTCGGAAGGCGACCACTGGCGAGAGATGAGGCGGGGCCCATGGTGTCGGCCATCCACGCCGAGGATCTGGTGAAGACCTTCGGTGACGTACGCGCGCTGGACGGGGTCAGCCTGGACGTCCCGGAGGGGACGGTGCTGGGCTTGCTGGGCCCGAACGGGGCCGGCAAGACCACCGCCGTCCGCGTGCTCACCACACTGCTGCGGCCCGACTCGGGCCGGGCCACGGTGGCCGGGGTGGACGTGCTCAAGCACCCCGGCCTGGTCCGCAGCCGGATCGGGCTGTCCGGCCAGTACGCCGCCGTGGACGAGTACCTGACGGGCCGCGAGAACCTGCGGATGGTCGGTGAGCTCTACCAGATGAGCGCCCGGGACGCCCGGGCCAGGGCCGACGAACTGCTGGAGTGGTTCAGCCTCGCGGACGCCGGCGACCGCACCGCCAAGACCTACTCCGGAGGCATGCGCCGCCGCCTCGACCTGGCCGCCGCGCTGGTGGTCCGCCCGCCGGTGATGTTCCTGGACGAGCCGACCACCGGTCTGGACCCGCGCAACCGGATGGCGCTCTGGGAGGTCATCGAGACCCTGGTCGCCCAGGGCACCACCCTGCTGCTCACCACCCAGTACCTGGAGGAGGCCGACCGGCTGGCCCACGACATCGCGGTGGTGGACCGCGGCCGGGTGATCGCGCGCGGCACCGCCGACCAGCTGAAGGCGCAGATCGGCGGCGAGCGGGTCGAGGTGGTGGTGCACGAGCGGGAGCGGATCGGCGCAGCCGTCGAGGCGCTGGCGCGCTACGCGGTGGGCGAGGCCGGCGTGGAGCGGAACACCCGCAGGATCACCATCCCGATCACCGGCGGCGCCAAGGTGCTCGCCGACGTGATCCGCGACCTGGACGCCCGGGGCGTGGAGATCGACGACATCGGCCTGCGCCGCCCCACCCTGGACGACGTCTTCCTCTCCCTGACCGGGCACGCCACCGAGACCGCCGGCACCGGTGAGCAGCCGCAGGAGGCCGTCCGATGACGGCGACCGAGCACGCCATCGGCGCCGCCGTCCCGCGCCAGCGGCGGGGACTGGCGGCGATGGCCCACGACTCCCGGGTGGTGGCCAAGCGCAATCTGCGCCGGATGGTGCGGATCCCCGAGATCGTGGTGTTCGGGCTGCTCCAGCCGGTGATGTTCGTGCTGCTCTTCTCGTACGTGATGGGCGGCGCCATCCAGATCCCGGACGCCGGGGCCGGCTCCAAGACCTACATCCAGTACCTGATGGCCGGGATCTTCGCGCAGACCGTCACCTTCGCGGTGGCCGGTGCTTCGGCCGGCATCGCGGAGGACATGACCAAGGGCCTGGTGGACCGGTTCCGCTCGCTGCCGATGACCAGGTCGGCGGTGCTGGTCGGGCGCACCCTGGCCGACCTGTGCCAGACCGCGTTCACCCTGCTGGTGCTGGCCCTGGTGGCGCTGGCGGTCGGCTGGCGGATCCACCACGGCGTCCCGCAGGCGCTGGGCGGCTTCGCGCTGCTCCTGCTGCTGGGCTACGCGTTCTCCTGGATCGGGGCGCTGATCGGGCTCTCGGTGCGCAGTCCGGAGGCGGCCACCTCGGCGGGGCTGATCTGGCTCTTCCCGCTGACCTTCATCTCCAACGCGTTCGTGCCGGTCAGCAGCATGCCGAGCTGGCTGCAGCCGATCGCCTACTGGAACCCGTTCAGCGCCACCGTGCAGGCCTGCCGCAACCTGTTCGGCAACCAGGTCGGGCCGGTGGACAAGTCCTGGCCGATGCAGCACGCGATCGGGGTGTCGATCGTGTCGTCGCTGATGGTGATGGCGCTCTTCTCGTGGCTCTCGGTGCGCAAGTACCGCTCGGCGGCGGGTCGGGCGTAGCGCGGGCGGAAACGCGAGGGGCCCCGCGGCACGGTTGCCGCGGGGCCCCTCGTCAGCTGTTCCGGCCTCAGCCGGTGTACGGCTTGGCGGAGACGATCTTCACGGTCGCCTTCTTGCCGTTGGGCAGCTCGTAGGTGGCGTTCTCGTCGATCTTCTTGCCGTTGATCGCCTGGCCGAGCGGCGACTGCGGGGAGTAGACGTCCACGGTGTCGGCGGCCTCCTCGCGGGAGCCGAGCAGGAAGGACATGGTGTCGTCCATGTCGCCGTCGAAGGCGACGGTCACCAGCATGCCGGGGGCCACCACGCCGGAGTCGGCGGGCGCCTCGCCGACCTTGGCGCGCTCCAGCAGCTGGGTGAGCTGGCGGATCCGCAGCTCCATCTTGCCCTGCTCCTCGCGGGCGGCGTGGTAGCCGGCGTTCTCCTTGAGGTCACCCTCTTCGCGGGCCTGCTCGATCTTCTGGGAGATCTCGGAGCGGGCGGGACCGGTGAGGTGATCCAGCTCGTCCTTGAGCTTGTCGTAGCCGGCTTGAGTGAGCCAGGTCACGTTATCGCTGGTCTGGGTCACGGGTGCTCCTCGTCGGTACTGGGCGATGCTGCTTGGGGTACTGCTTCTGGGTTACTGCGACGATTCCTACAAAGGAACGCCCGCTTCCGAGGCCTCGGGCCCGGAAGGGGCGAAACCACGAGCCTAACAATCTCCGGCTCTGGACGGGAGTGGTGTTGTCGGCGCGTTAGCGCTCCGTTCAGCATCATCTGCCCGCTGAACCGGGTGGTCATGCCCCCGGTGCGCTACTTCGACGGAGTGCATCCCAGCAGCTCGGCGGTGGTGCCGCGGGCGGTGGTGCGGATGGTGACCACCTGGATGAAGCTGCTGCCGGACGTCGGGACCGGGACGTCGAGCTGGCCGACCACCGAGTGGTCGGCGGCCTCCGAGCGGATGGTGCAGGTGCCGCCGGTGCCCGAGCTCTTGGTGACCGAGAGCTGGGCCTGCACCTCGCTGTCGGAGACCACTTGGAACTCCGCCACGGCGCCGTTCAGCTTGCTCTCGCGCATCAGGTAGGAACCGCCGAGCCAGGCGATCAGGGCCAGCACCAGGACGCCGAGGACCGCCCCGATCACCTTCAGGCGGCGGTCCGCCTCCTGGTCGCTTCGACCGCCGTAGCGGCCCTCGGGCAGCTCGCCCGGCTGGGATGCGCTGGTCGCGGTCATGGTTGATCGATCCTCGGGGGAATGCGGGAGTCTTCCAGTCCGTCACTATAGGGGGACGGGGTTGTGGACCAGGTAGCCGCGTCCCCCCAAAGTTGCCGATGCCGGACATTCCCGGAAGGAACCAGGCGTTGACTGAGCAGTTGCGGCTAATGGCGGTGCACGCGCACCCGGACGACGAGTCCAGCAAGGGTGCGGCCACCATGGCCATGTACGTCGCCCAAGGCGTTGAGGTGCTGGTGGCCACCTGCACCGGTGGGGAGCGCGGCTCTGTGCTCAACCCGAAGCTCCAGGGCAAGCCGGAGATCGAGGACAACATCCACGAGGTCCGGCGCAAGGAGATGGACCGGGCTCGCGAGATCCTCGGTGTGAAGCAGGCCTGGCTGGGCTTCGTGGACTCCGGGCTGCCCGAGGGCGACCCGCTGCCGCCGCTGCCGGAGGGCTGCTTCGGCCTGCAGGACGTGGAGGAGGCGGCCGAGCCGCTGGTGCGCCTGATCCGCGAGTTCAAGCCGCAGGTGATCACCACCTATGACGAGAACGGCGGCTACCCGCACCCGGACCACATCATGACCCACAAGATCACCATGCGGGCCTTCGACGCGGCGGGTGACCCGGACGCCTACCCGGAGTCCGGCGAGCCCTGGCAGCCGCTGAAGCTCTACTACAACCACGGCTTCCCGATGGGCCGGATCCGGGCGCTGCACGCCTACCTCACCGAGCACGACCTCGACTCGCCCTACGGCGAGTGGATCGAGGGCTGGGAGAAGAGCGGCCGCAAGGAGCGCGAGATCACCACCCGGGTGCAGTGCTCCGACTGGTTCGAGACCCGGGACGCCGCGCTGATCGCGCACGCCACCCAGATCGACCCGGACGGTCCGTGGTTCCGGGTCCCGCTGGACGTGCAGCGTGAGGTCTGGCCGACCGAGGACTACGAGCTGGCCCGCTCGCTGGTCGACACCGACCTGCCGGAGAGCGACCTGTTCGCCGGACTGCGCGTGGCCAGCCTGGCCGGCGAGGTCAAGTAGCAGGTCAAGGGCCGGCTCGAGCAGCCGGTCAGTGAGTCGTACGCCGGGGGAGGGCCGACACGCCCCACCCCGGTGACCCGGCCGTAGGGCGGTCGGGTCACCATGGAGGAATGAGCAACGCAGTGAACCTCAGCCACGCCGTCGTGACCCTGGCCGTGGACGACAACAAGGTGACCCCGGGGCTGCTGGGCTTCGTCGTCTTCGCCGTGCTGGGTGTGGCCACCTGGTTTCTGCTGAAGTCGATGAACTCGCGGTTCAAGAAGATCGACTTCGTGGAGGAGGGCGACTCCGCCAAGGAGTAGCCCGGGCCGGTCCGGCCGCGGCGCACCGGCGCCCGCGGCCGGACTTCGCGCTGCCCCGGCCCGCTTCGGAAGGACACTGTCGTCCGACGGTGGCCCGTGCCATGCTGACGCCATGTCAGATCACGGCCATCCGGCGGACGCGGGCCTGCGCGGGCGAGTGCGGCGCAGCTACGACACCGTCGCCGAGGAGTACCAGCGGCGGATCGGTGGCGAACTGGCCGACAAGCCGCTGGACCGGGCGCTGCTGGCGGCCCTGCTGGAGCAGGCCGAGCCAGGCGCCCCGCTCGCCGACCTGGGCTGCGGGCCCGGCCACGTCACCGGCTGGCTGGCCGATCGCGGCGCCGAGGCCGTCGGGGTGGACCTCTCCCCGGGGATGGTCGCCCTGGCCCGCGGCACCCATCCGCAGGCCGAGTTCCGGGTCGGCGACCTGTGCCGACTGCCCGCCGCCGACGGCGAGTTCGGCGCGGCGGTGATGTTCTACTCGGTGATCCACCTGACCGCCGCCGAACTGCCCACCGCCTTCGCCGAGTTGCACCGGGTGCTGCGTCCCGGCGGCCGCGCGCTGCTGGCCTTCCACCTGGGCAACGAGACCCGGCGGCTGACCGACTGGTGGGGGCACCGGGTGGACGTGGACTTCACCTTCTTCGAGGCGGCCCCCGTCACCGACGAACTGCACCGGGCCGGCTTCACGGTGGAGGCGCGGGTGGAGCGCGACCCCTATCCCGCGGAGGCCGAGACCCGTCGGGCCTACCTGCTGGCCCGGCGCGACTAGCCGACGGGTTTCATCTGCTTGCCCTGCCTGGCTGCCCGACGGGTTTCACCTGCTTGCCCTGCCTGGCTGGCCGGCGGGTTTCACCTGCTGGCCCTGCCTGGCTAGCCGACGGTTTCACCTGCTGGCCCTGCCTGGCTAGCCGACCGGTTCCACCTGCTTGCCCTGCCTGGCTAGCCGACCGGTTCCACCTGCTTGCCCTGCCTGGCTAGCGGACCGGTTCCACCTGCTCGCCCTGCCCGACGCGCGTGGGCGCGACCGGCTCGAAGCCCACCCGGCGCACCCCGGGCACCGCCGCCGTGGCCAGGCAGGCGCCCGCGACCAGCACGGCCGCGATCACCAGCGGCGCGGCCGGCCCCCAGGCATCGGCGGCCACCGGGGTGAGCGCGTAGCCGACCGGCATCGCGGCCAGTGAGAGCAGCCAGTCGTAGGAGACCACCCGGGCCAGCACCTGCTCCGGGATCCGCTGCTGCACCACGGTCTCCCAGACCGGGTTGAGGAATCCCAGGCCCGCCATGGCCAGCGCATACCCGGCCACCACCACCGGTACCGGCGCGGCCGCCGCGAGCAGCAGCAGCGGGGCGGCGTAGGCCGCCAGGGCCAGGTTGCCGACCAGCACCGGGCGGCGCGGCCGGGCCCGCCCGGCCAGCAGTGAACCGGCGGTCAGCCCGAGCGCGCCGGCTTCCAGGATGGCGACCCAGGATCCGTCACCGCCGAGGCGGCGGGTGGCGATCAGCGGGCCGATGGTGGCGAGCACGGCGGCCGCGCCGTTCCAGATCGAGTGCGCCACCAGGCTGCTCCAGTACCAGCTGCGCGACCGCACCTCGGACCAGCCCTCCGCCAGGTCGGCCAGTAGGGAGCGGGCCGGGATCGGGGTGCGGCGGACCCGGACCATGGTCAGCATCGCGGCGCTGACCAGGAACGAGGCGGCGTCCAGCAGGAAGGCCGAGCCGGCGCCCAGGGTGTAGATCAGGGCGCCGGCCAGCGCCGGTCCGACCAGCCGGGCCAGGCTGACGGCCGACGCCAGCAGGGCGTTGGCCCGTTGCCGCCCCGGTCCGTCGACGGTGCCGGCCACCAGCGGCGAGCGGGTCGGCATGGCGAACGCGGCGGCCGCGCCGTCGACCGCCGAGGCAGCCGCGATGGCGGCCAACTGCGGTCTGCCGTGCAGCAGTTCGAAGCCGATCAGGACCTGGCAGAGGCACTGCACCAGATCGGTCAGCCGGGCGACCCGGCGGGCGTCGAAGCGGTCGGCGATCACTCCGCCGATCGGCAGCAGCGCCACTTTGGGGATCATCGCGCAGGCCAGCACGGTGGCGAGGGCGCCGGCCGAGCCGGTGGCCCGGGTCACCGCAATGGCCAGGGCGGCGGGCACCACCGCGTCGCCGACGGTGGACAGGGTGCGGCCGATGAAGATCAGCCGGAACGAGCGGATGCGTAGCGGGGTCACGTGAAGGAGAGTATTTCGGTGTCGAAACTTTCGTCAACGAAAAATCAGGAGAGTGGGCAGCACCTAGACTGAGTGGCCATGCAGCAAGACCGCCCCGAACCGGCCCGTGACCGGGTCGACGCCCATGTGGACCGCTGGCTCCCGGTGCTGCCCGACCTGGACCGGGACATCGAAGGCGCCGTCACCCGGATGCAGTACCTCGCCAAGCACCTGCGCCGGTTCCGGGAGCACTGGCTGGTCGGCTTCGACCTGCAGAAGCACGAGTACGACACGCTGCACGCGCTGGCCGGCCGCCGCGGCGAGGCCCGCCCCAGCGAGCTCGCGGACGACCTGGCGATCGCCCCCGCCTCCGTCACCGGCCGGCTGGAGACCCTGGAGCGGCGGGGGCTGATCGTCCGCACCCAGTCCACGGCGGACCGCCGCCGGGTCGACGTCGAGCTCACCGAGGCCGGCTGGCAGGCTTGGCGGGAGGCGATCGGCGGGGTCGGGCGGGAGGAGCACCGGCTGCTGGGGTCGCTGACCCCGCAGGAGCGCCGGCAGCTCTCCGACCTGCTGCGCCGGGTCATGCTGGTGGCGGAGGAGCCCGACCGCCCCCTGAAGTGAGGTCGGATCAGGTCGTCGAGAAGCCCCCGTCCACGAAGATGGTCTGGCCCGTCACATAGGCGGACGCATCGCTGGCGAGGAAGACCGCGATCCCCGCGAAGTCGGCGGGCTCGCCGTTGCGGCCGGCCATGGTGCGGCCGGCCAGCGCCGCGACGCGCTCCGGGTCGCGGAAGACCGCCTCGGTCAGCGGGGTGGCGACGAAGCCCGGCGCGAGCGCGTTGACGCAGACCCCGTGCGCCGACCAGGCCTCGGCCTGCGACCGGGTGAGCCCGGCCAGCGCCGCCTTGGACACCCCGTAGGCCCCGCTGTTGCCGAAGGCCCGGATGGTCTGCTGGGAGGCGAGATTGATGATCCGTCCCCAGCCGGCCTCGGCCATCGCCGGGCCGAGGCGCTGGCCGAGCACATACGGCGCGTCGAGGTTGACCGCCATGGTGGTGTCCCACTCCCGCTCGGTCAGCTCCGGCAGCGGCGGCCGCAGATTGATGCCCGCCGCATTGACCAGGACGTCGACCCGGTCGACCTTCCCGGCCAGCTCATCCGCCAGCGCATGCGCGCCGGCCCGGCTGCCGAGGTCGGCCCTGATCCAGTCGGCCGTGCCGCCCAGCGCGCGCAGCTCCCGCACGGTCCGCTCCAGTGGCTCGGCACGCCGGGCGGCCACCACCACATGCGCCCCGGCCCGGCACAGCGCCTCGGCCATCCCCCGGCCGATCCCCGAACTGCCGCCGGTGACCAGGGCGGTGCGGCCCTTCAGGGAGAACAGGTCGACGAGGGACTGGTCCATCTGGGGCTCCTTTGTTCCATGGATGCCTCTGGGCAGGCACTTGGTGCTCGGATACTGCCCCCAAGGTGAACCGCCTGGCCAATGGAGTGGGAGCCCGAGGCGCCATGGGAGGCGCCAACCGCCGTGTGCTCAGGAGGTGTTCAACGACGTTTGCGGCGGTCGCGCACCAGGCGGACAACGTAGATGGGAGTGGCGATGATGGCGGCGATGATGAGGCCGTAGTACACGAAGGCCAAGAGACCGGGGTGGAAGCCGGTGTCGGCGGGGGAAGCGGCCAGGAGGGCGGTGAGCGACTGCTGGGACATCTGCTAGTCCTTCGGGGTCGGTCGAGGGTCGGTTGGGCTGGGGTCAGACGGCGCGCAGGTCGGGGCCGCGCTGAGCCCGCTCCGGGCCGGTGCCGTGCATCAGGGCGATGTAGCCGTCCTCGACGGTGGCGCTGACGCGCTCCGCGTCCGGGGCGGGGGCGGTGGAACTGATGACCCGGTAGGTGGTGCCGGCCATGCCGGGGGTGACATTGACGGTGGGCAGGTCCGGCGGCACGGCGGTGGCCGGCTGGGTGAGGTGCCACACCATGCCCTCGGCACGGGTGGCGAGGTCGCCGATGGCGCCCTGGAAGGCGACGTGCCCGCGCTCGATCACCACGACGTTCGGGCAGGTCTGCACGATGTCGTCGACGATGTGGGTGGAGAGCAGCACCGTCCGGTCGCCGGCCAGCCTGGCGAGCAGGCTGCGGAACCGCAGCCGCTCCTCGGGGTCCAGTCCCACGGTGGGTTCGTCGACGATCAGCAGCCGGGGGTCGTTCAGGATGGCCTGGGCGATGCCGACGCGGCGCTTCATGCCGCCCGAGTAGCCCTTCACCTTCCGGTTGGCGACATCGCTGAGCGAGACCAGTTCGAGGACCTCATTGACGCGGGCGCGGCGGGCGCGCCGGTCGGTGATGCCCTTGAGCAGCGCCATGTAGTCGAGGAACTGGCGGCCCGTCAAGTCCGGGTACAGGCCGAGCTCCTGGGGGAGGTAGCCGGTGGTGGCCTTGACCTCTCGGCGCTGGCTGCGCGACGTGAGCTCGGTGCCGTCCACCGCGACGCTGCCCGAGGTCGGCAGCAGCACCCCGGTCAGGACCCGCATGAAGGTGGTCTTGCCGGCGCCGTTGGGGCCGAGCAGACCGACCATGCCGGCGGGCAGCCGCAGGCTGATGCCGTCGAGGGCGCGTACCTGTCCGCGCCGGAAGGTGACGGTCAGATCGGTGATGGTCACGTTGGGCGCGGTCATGACGGGCTCCTCTTGGTGAGCACGAGCTGGGTAGTCACGAGGGCGGCGAGCGCCATGAACAGCAGGAAGGCGATGCTGAGGACGGCCTCGCCGCCGGTCGGGGTGATTCCCCGCTCCCTGGCGTCGAACAAGAAGCCGTGGAACCAGGCACCGGCCGGGTACTCGCCGATGGCTTCGAAGGGCGTGCCGGCGGGTGGGGATCTTGAAGCGCGGGCCGACCATGTTGCCCCAGACCCAGTAGCCGAACAGACCCAGCCGGTACAGCACGGGCCCGGTCAGGTACGGGATGGTGACCGAGCAGGCCGAGACGAAGACCAGCCCGGGCAGCAGAATGGCGGCGAACGCCGCGAGGCCGACCGGGATCACCCCGGCCCCGCGCTGGGCGGTCAGGTAGCCGAGCAGGCCCACCCAGGCAACGGCGACCGGGGTGATGGTCGCCGCGCCGGCGCCGATGGCCTTGCCCCACAGGCGCGGGCCGATGCCGGTGGGCGTCGAGGTCAGGAGGTCGTTCAGCTCCAGCCGGGCCTCCCGCCGGACGCGGTCGGCGAGGACGGCGCCGACACCGATCGGGCACAGCATGATGAAGTTGCCCGCCCAGTCCGCGACCAGCGTGGCGTGGTCCGTGATGCTGCTGATCCCCACCGGGAGGGGCGATGCGCAGCGCAGCGCGATCAGCGCGATCACGACCAGCCAGACCGCCGGGCGGCGCACCTGCATCAGGTACTCGTAGCGGGCGGCCGCGACGGTCTTCGCCCACCAGCCGCGAGCTGTCGTCGGCAGGGCGGTTCGCTCAAGGACGGCGGTCATGCGGCATCGCTCCCCACAAATCGTTCGGGACGCCCCAGTAGCAGGCCGGCCGCGATCACGGCGACGACGCCGACGGCGGGCAGGGCGATTCGGTTGACGGTCCATTCGTGCGCCGGGACCTTGGCGGCGACGCCCATGAACATGTACTGCGTCCGCAGCACCGTGTTGTCCAGGATGGCGCTCCCCATCAGGTACTGGGCCAGCCAGATGCCCCCGATCAGGCCACTTGCGGCGCCCGGGCTGCGCAGGCCGATCGCGATGAGCATCGCCAGTGCGACCAGCCAGAGCATCGGCGGGGCCCACACCAGGACGTAACCGCCCGTGCCCTGCCCCACGGGCCATGCGTTCAAGGCGCGGAACACGACGGCGTCCACCAGCGTGACCAGGGCCGCTGGGGCCACCACCAGGCCGACACGCAGGAACAGCACCCGGCGGTAGACCGTGCTGGTCATGACCAGCTCGGCACCGGAATCACGCCCCACGATCGAGGAGGCCGCGACGGCGGTGCCGACCGGGGCGAAGCCCGCCAGGACCGCGCCGGCGGCGAGGTTGAGGTGCTCCGCGCTGGCCCCGGTGGCATGCAAGACGATCACCAGGATCGCGCCGCCCAGCGTTGCCGCCAGTGCCGTCAGCGGCGGGGCGATGCCGATGACCCGCAGCTCCAGACGGAGGCGGGCCCAGATGGACCGGTTCACGTCCGCTTGCCAACTCGTGCGGGGCCCGCGTCGCCGGAGGGTGTGTCAAGGTCTCGTTGCATGCCGTCAAGCCTGCTCACGCCGACCGTGGCTGGTAGCGGCCAAAAGTACTGATCGGGCGGATCGGAGCGGTCCTTTTGGCTGTTTCGGCGGCCGCGACCGGGTCCGTAGCCTGAGCACCGTGAGAGTGATGGAACGGCTGGCCGCACTGGCCGCCAGACGAACCAACGTCCTGCTCGGGCTTGCCTTCGCGGCGGTGCTGACAGCGACGGCCTACCAGCATGCCGACGCGGGGCGCCGGGACTGGTTGCTCGACTGTGGCATCAGCGCGGTGGTGTGCGTCGCGGCGCTGGTCCGGGGGCGCGACCGGCTGGTCGCCGTGGCCGTCGGCCTGTCCGTCGCGGCTGCCGCCGTCCTCGCCTCCGTCATGGGGTATCTGACCGGCCAGCCCGGCGTTGCCGCGTCCTTGGCGCTGGCCGTCCTCGCCGGGTCCGCGGTACGGGTGCTGCCGCCCTGGCGAGCCGCTGTGGTCGCCGCGGCCGGGCTCGCGGTCACGACACTCGGCCGGCTCGTCACCACCTCAGTTGCCGTCGGCTCGTTCCACGAGGGCGTCCAGTACTGGTTGGCCGGTCTCGGCACGGGGCTCGTGCTGCGCTTCCTGGAGTATCGCCGCCAGGCCGCCGTCGAGGCGGTGCGGCGAGACGAACGCCTGGCCCTGGCTAGGGAGTTGCACGATGTCGTCGCCCACCATGTCTCCGGCATCGTGATGCACACCCACGCCGCCCAGATCATGCTCCGCAAGCAGCCCGACCTCCTCGGCGCCGCCCTAGCGGACATCGAGCGCTCGGGCACCGACGCCATGGATGCCATGCGACGGGTGGTCGCCCTGCTCCGCGACGCGGAGGACGGCGCCGCCGTCACCGCGGGACAGGAGCAACTCGTCGACCTGGTCCGCCGCTTCGAGGAGCACGGACCGGCCGTCGACCTCCGGCTGCCCACCGCAGCGCCGACGTGGCCACCCGTCGTCACCACCACCGTGTACCGGGTCGTCCAGGAATCCCTGACCAACATCGCCCGCCATGCCCGCGGCACCCGCGCGGCGACCGTCACCGTCTCCCAGGACAGCACGGACATCACCGTCGAGATCGGCAACGATGCCCCGCCGCACCCCCCGATCCGCGCCTCCCCGCGCGGCGGCTACGGCCTGGTCGGCATGCGCGAGCGCATCGAGGCACTGGGCGGTACGCTCAACGCCGGTCCGCAGCCCGGCGCCGGCTGGTCGGTACGGGCCACCCTGCCCCTGCATGCCGGAGACCGCCCGTGAGCATCAGCGTGCTGGTCGCCGACGACCAGGCCATGATCCGCACCAGTCTGCGCCTCATCCTGGAGGACGAGCCCGACATCACCGTCGTCGCGGAAGCACGCGACGGTGCCGAGGCCGTCGCCCTGGCCCGCCAACTGCGGCCCGACGTCTGCCTCATCGACATCCGCATGCCCCGCCTCGACGGCATCGACGTCACCCGCGCACTCGCCGGCCCGGGCATCGCCGACCCGCTCCGGGTCGTCATCGTCACCACCTTCGGACTCGACGAGTACGTCTACGGCGCCCTCCAGGCCGGAGCCCTCGGATTCGTCCTCAAAGACGGCGACCCCACCCTGTTCACCGCCGCCGTGCGGGCCGCCAGCGTCGGGGACGCCCTGATCTCCCCGTCGATCACCCTGCGCCTGCTCCGCAACCTCGCCCCCGTCAAACCCTCCCCGGCCCGCCAGCCCGACCCCCCGCTCACCGACCGGGAAACCGACGTCATCCGCGCCGTCGCCCGGGGCCGCACCAACCAGGAGATCGCCGCCGCCCTCTTCATCTCCGTCAGCACCGTGAAGGGCCACCTCGCCGCGATCCAGAACAAACTCGGAGCCCGCAACCGCAGCGAGATCACCGCCTGGGCCTGGGAGTCCCACCTCATGCCGGGCAGCGCAGATCAACGGAACAGCAGCCGATAGCACCAGCGCCCAGGGCCCGGTTCGAGGGCGCGCGGTCGGCGTGTTGGCGGGACGCTCCCCGTGGCAGGCCCGGCTCCTGGGATACTGCCCCCATGGTGAACCGCCTGGCCGACGCCACCTCGCCCTATCTCCAGCAGCACGCCGACAACCCCGTGGACTGGTGGGAGTGGGGGCCCGAGGCGTTCGCCGAGGCGGAGCGGCGGGGTGTGCCGGTGCTGCTGAGTGTGGGATACGCGGCCTGCCACTGGTGCCATGTGATGGCGCATGAGAGCTTCGAGGACGCCCGGCTCGCCGACTACCTGAACGAGCGCTTCGTCGCCGTCAAGGTGGACCGGGAGGAGCGGCCGGACGTGGACGCCGTGTACATGGAGGCGGTGCAGGCGGCGACCGGGCAGGGCGGGTGGCCGATGACGGTGTTCCTGACGCCCGACAAGGAGCCGTTCTACTTCGGGACGTACTTCCCGCCGCAGCCCCGGCACGGGATGCCGAGCTTCCGGCAGGTGCTGGAGGGGGTGGACGCCGCCTGGCGGGAGCGGCGGGACGAGGTGGCCGAGGTGGCCGGGCGGATCCGGGCCGAACTGGCGGAGCGGGCCGGGGTGTTCGGGGCCGGGAGCGGCCTGCCGGCGCCCGGGGCCGAGGAGCTGGAGCAGGCGGTGGCGGGGCTGCGGCGCGGCTTCGACGCGGCGCGCGGCGGTTTCGGCGGGGCGCCGAAGTTCCCGCCGTCCATGGTGCTGGAGTTCCTGCTGCGCCACCACGCCAGGACCGAGTCGCCCGAGGCACTGGAGCTGGTGGCGCGGACGGCCGAGGCGATGGCCCGCGGCGGCATCTACGACCAGCTGGCCGGCGGCTTCGCCCGGTACTCGGTGGACGCCGAGTGGGTGGTGCCGCACTTCGAGAAGATGCTCTACGACAACGCCCTGCTCTGCCGGGTCTACCTGCACCTGTGGCGGGCCACCGGCGACCCGCTGGCCCGCCGGGTCGCCCTGGAGACCGCGGACTTCATGCTGCGCGAACTCGGCACCTCTGAGGGCGGGTTCGCCTCCGCGCTGGACGCGGACAGCGTCGACCCGCAGACCGGGCAGACCGCCGAGGGGGCCTACTACGTCTGGGAGCCGGGGCAGTTGGTGGACGCGCTCGGCCCGGCGGACGCCGCGAGCGCGGCCCGGCTGTTCTCCGTGACCGCCGAGGGAACCTTCGAGCAGGGCGCCTCGGTGCTCCAACTGCTCAATGACCCCGATGACTTGGCGGAGTACCAGGAGATCAGGACGCGGCTGCTGCGGGCCCGTGCCGAGCGCCCCGCGCCGGCCCGGGACGACAAGGTGGTGGCCGCCTGGAACGGGCTGGCGATCGCCGCGCTGGCCGAGTGCGGCGCGCTGCTGGACCGCCCCGACCTGGTGGAGGCCGCAACGAGGGCCGCCGACCTGCTGCTCTCGGTCCATCTGGACGCCGCCGGGCGCCTGTTGCGCACCTCCCGGGACGGCAAGCCGGGCGGCAACGCCGGGGTGCTGGAGGACTACGCGGACACTGCCGAGGGCTTTCTCGCGCTGTACGCGGTGACCGGCGAGGCCTCCTGGCTGCAGCTGGCCGGCGGGCTGCTGGACACCGTCCTGCTGCACTTCACCGACGAGGCCTCGGGCAGCCTGTACGACACCGCGAACGACGCCGAGGAGCTGATCCGGCGCCCGCAGGACCCGACCGACAACGCCACCCCGTCCGGCTGGACGGCCGCCGCCCAGGCACTGCTGTCCTACGCCGCGTACACCGGCTCGGAGCGCCACCGCACCGCCGCCGAGCGGGCGTTGGGCGTGGTCGGCGCGCTGGGCGTCCGGGCGCCGCGGTTCGTCGGCTGGGGCCTGGCCGCCGCCGAGGCGCTGCTGGACGGCCCGCGCGAGGTGGCCGTGGTCGGCCCGGCGGACGACCCGCGCACCGCCGAGCTGCACCGCACCGCGCTGCTCGGTACCGCACCGGGCGCCGTGGTGGCCTGCGGGGTGCCCGGCGGCGAGGCGGAGGTGGCGCTGCTGGCCGACCGTCCGCTGCTGGACGGCGCTCCGGCCGCCTACGTCTGCCGGCATTTCGCCTGCGAGGCGCCGACCTCCAGCGTGGCGGAGCTGGCCGTCAAGGTGGCCGCCCGCCGGTAGCCAAAACCGGGTGCGCGACCGGTTGCCGATGGCCCAGGATCGGTGGATGACGTGGACCTTCACCGACTCGCTGCCCGAGTACCGCACCCAGGCCGGCGATTTCCTGACCGCCTACCCGGCCGAGAACACCGTGCTGCTGACCCTGCTGCACCGCCTGGAGCAGGGCCGGCTGACCGGCGGTGACCCCGAGCAGGCGCCGCGGCACGGCTGGTGGCGGCCGAGCGCGGACGCGCCGGTGGCCGGAGCCTGGCTGCAGACGCCGCCGCAGGGGATCCGGCTGAGCACCATGCCGGTGCGGGCCGCCGTGGAGCTGGCCGACCTGCTGGCCGACGAGCCGGATGTGACCGGGGTGGGCGGCGGGACGGTCGAGGCCCGGGCCTTCGCCGACGCCTGGGCCGCGCACACCGGAGCCACCGCGACCGTCCACGAGGAGCAGCGGCTCTACCGGCTCGGCGAGTTGGCGGTGCCGGTGGCGCCGGGGCGGCTGCGCCCGGCCACCCCGGACGACCACGAGCTGCTGGTGCCCTGGCTGGCGGACTTCTTCGAGTTCGTCGGGTTCCCCGGCTTCGACGCCGCGGGCATAGCCACCCAGCGCACCCTGGCCGGTGAGTTCTTCATCTGGGAGGACGAGGCCGGCCGCCCGGTCTCGCTCGCGGGGCTGTCCCAGGTGATCGTCGGGATGACCCGGATCGGCCCGGTCTACACCCCGCCCGAGGCGCGCGGCCACGGCTACGCCAGCGCGGTGACCGCCGGCATCTGCGAGGTGGCCCGGGAGCGCGGTGCCACCGAGGTGCTGCTCTACACCGACCTGGCGAACCCGACCAGCAACTCCATCTACCAGAAGATCGGGTTCCGGCCGGTTGCGGACAGTGTGATCATCAACTTCCGTCAGTAGAACGGTTGGTGGCCACGCGAACCGTGCGGGCACCGGGAGTTGATGAAACATTGATGCAGTGTTCGCCCGGCAACGGCTACTCCCTGTCACTGTCAGTGGATACGATGTGCCACTGGGTCAGGATGGGGAGAGGTGGCGATGGCCGTGAAGGATGCTCAGGATCTGCAGTTCTGGGGCACGGTCGTGGTGGTCGGTGCGGCGCTCGCGGTGGTGGCCGCCTATCTGGGCGGGGGCGCGCCCCTGGTCTGGGCGGTCGCCGGGGTCGAGGCGCTGCTGGTGATGATCCATGTCGGCCGCCGGTTCCGGCATCTGGCCCATGACCCGCACCACCGGGCGGACCACCGCCCGGACGCCGCGCACTGCGACCGGTGCGCCCGGGCCCGGGAGCTGCGCACCGCGGCGCACAACTCCCGCGCGGCCCGGTACGGGAGGTCAGGCGGTGGTGTAGGCCACCAGGGAGACGCCCACGTACTGCACGATGAAGGCCCCAAGGGTGAAGGCGTGGAAGACTTCGTGGAACCCGAACCAACGCGGTGACGGATCGGGCCGCTTGAGCCCGTAGATCACGCCGCCCACGCTGTAGAGCACACCGCCGACGATCATCAGGGTGATCACCGCGACGCCGCCGGTGTGCAGGAAGTCCGGCATGAAGAAGATCGCGGCCCAGCCCAGCGCGAGGTAGCAGGGTGTGTAGAGCCAGCGCGGCGCGCCGACCCAGAACACCCGGAACGCTATGCCGGCCAGCGCGCCGCCCCAGACCAGCCAGAGCAGCAGCTCCTGCCGTCCGCCGTGCAGCAGCAGGATGGTGAACGGCGTGTAGGTGCCCGCGATGATCAGGAAGATGTTCGCGTGGTCCAGCCGCCGCAGGATCGCCTCGCCGCGCGGTCCCCAGGTGCACCGGTGGTAGACGGCGCTGACGCCGAACAGCAGCCAGGCGGTCACCGAGTAGAGCGCGCAGGCGATCCGGGCCTCGGTGGAGTCCGCCAGGCAGATCAGCACGATGCCGGCGGCCAGCGCGGCCGGGAACATCCCCGCGTGCAGCCACCCCCGCCAAGCCGGTTTCGCCGGTAGGGCCCGTTCCGTTTCGGCTGCCCCCGCAACCCCCAGCGAGCCGCCGGCAAGTCCGAGCGTGGCTCCCGCGCGCGCGTTCTGATCCGCAGTCATGCGCGACATGCTACCTACGCTTCCGTAGGTTACCTACAGGTAGGAAGTGGCCTCTGACACTTTTGGACAATCTGGAGTGGTTGGATGTGATCGAGGCAACGTTGAGGTCTGCCGACTCTCAAGCAGGAACTGCCAGTTTTTGTCCATGACGTAGCAAAGTTTCCGGCAAGAGTGCCGCGAAGCTCAATTACCCCTTGAAGGCCGGAGCTACGGTGTAAGCACCCTCAACCCCCGGACGCCCTGATCGCGGTCGATCAGGCGTGAAACGGAGCGATCGTGTCGAACGAGATCTCTGCCGTCAGCACGGCTGCCCCCACCCGCCACGCCCAGCTGCTGGCCTGGGTCAACGAGATCGCGGAGCTCACCCAGCCGGACCGCGTCGTGTGGTGCGACGGCTCGGAGGAGGAGTACCAGCGGCTCGCCGACCTGCTGGTCGAGCAGGGCACCTTCACCAAGCTGAACGAGGAGAAGCGCCCCAACTCGTACTACGCGGCGTCCGACCCGCGTGACGTCGCCCGCGTCGAGGACCGGACCTTCATCTGCTCCGAGAAGGAGGAGGACGCCGGCCCGACCAACCACTGGAAGGCCCCCGCCGAGATGCGGGCCGTCTTCAGCGGTGAGGAGGGCCTGTTCCGGGGCGCGATGAAGGGCCGCACGATGTACGTCGTGCCGTTCTCGATGGGCCCGGTCGGCTCCCCGCTGGCCGCCTACGGCGTCGAGATCACCGACTCCGCCTACGTCGCCGTCTCGATGCGCGTGATGACCCGGATGGGCCAGGCCGTGCTGGACCAGCTCGGCGAGGACGGCGACTTCGTCAAGGCCGTGCACACCGTCGGTGCCCCGCTGGCCGAGGGCGAGCAGGACGTCCCGTGGCCGTGCAACACCACCAAGTACATCTCGCACTTCCCGGAGACCAAGGAGATCTGGTCCTTCGGCTCCGGCTACGGCGGCAACGCCCTGCTCGGCAAGAAGTGCTACGCGCTGCGGATCGCCTCGACCATGGCCCGCGACGAGGGCTGGCTGGCCGAGCACATGCTGATCCTCAAGCTCACCCCGCCGAGCGGCGAGGCGAAGTACGTGGCCGCCGCCTTCCCGTCGGCCTGCGGCAAGACCAACCTCGCCATGCTCCAGCCCACCATCCCGGGCTGGAAGGTGGAGACCATCGGTGACGACATCGCCTGGATGCGGTTCGGCGCCGACGGCCGCCTCTACGCCATCAACCCGGAGGCCGGCTTCTTCGGCGTGGCCCCCGGCACCGGCGAGGACACCAACGCCAACGCGATCAAGACCCTCTGGGGCAACACCGTCTTCACCAACGTCGCGCTGACCGACGACGGCGACGTGTGGTGGGAGGGCCTCACCGAGGAGCCCCCGGCGCACCTGACCGACTGGCGCGGCAACGACTGGACCCCGGCCTCCGACACTCCGGCCGCCCACCCCAACGCGCGGTTCGCCGTCCCGGCCGCGCAGTGCCCGACCATCGCCCCCGAGTGGGAGGACCAGGCGGGCGTGCCGATCTCGGCGATCCTGTTCGGCGGCCGCCGGGCCACCGCCGTCCCGCTGGTGACCGAGTCATTCGACTGGCAGCACGGCGTCTTCCTGGGCGCCAACATCGCCTCCGAGAAGACCGCCGCCGCCGAGGGCACGGTCGGCGAGCTGCGCCGCGACCCGTTCGCGATGCTGCCGTTCTGCGGCTACAACATGGGCGACTACTTCGCGCACTGGCTGAAGATCGGCGCCGAGGCCGACGCCGGCAAGCTGCCGAAGATCTACTACGTCAACTGGTTCCGCAAGAACAGCGACGGCAAGTTCGTCTGGCCGGGCTACGGCGAGAACAGCCGGGTGCTCAAGTGGGTCGTCGACCGCCTGGAGGGCACCGCCGAGGGCGTCGAGACCCCGATCGGCGTGCTGCCCACGGTCGAGGGCTTCGACCTGGACGGCCTGGACCTCGCCGACGCCGACCGCGAGCTGCTCTTCTCGGTGGACGCCGACATCTGGCGCCAGGAGGCCGCGCTGATCCCGGCCCACCTGGAGATGTTCGGTGAGCACACCCCCGAGGCGCTCTGGGACGAGTACAACGCGCTGGTGAAGCGCCTGGGCTGATGCCCGCAGTGCTTGCTCCCTGAAGGCGGTGCGGCCCTGATGACCAGGTCATCAGGGCCGCACCGCCTTTACGCGCTGACGGGGTCAGGGCTGGACGTACCCCGCGAGGAACTCGCCGATCCGGGTGACCGCGTCCTCGATGTCCTCCGGGCGCGGCAGCGTGACCAGCCGGAAGTGGTCCGGCTCGGGCCAGTTGAAGCCGGTGCCCTGCACGATCAGGATCCGCTGGGAGCGCAGCAGGTCCAGCACCATCTGCGCGTCGTCCTTGATCTTGTAGACCGACGGGTCGAGGCGCGGGAAGGCGTAGAGCGCGCCGCGCGGCTTGACGCAGCTCACCCCGGGGATCTCGTTGAGCAGCCGGTAGGCGGCGTCCCGGGATTCCAGCAGCCGCCCGCCCGGCAGCACCAGGTCCTTGATCGACTGCCGGCCGCCGAGCGCCGCCGCCACCGCGTGCTGGGCCGGCATGTTGGCGCACAGCCGCATGCTGGCCAGCACGTTCAGGCCCTCGATGTAGTTGGCGGCCCGCTGCCGGTCACCGGAGAGCACCATCCAGCCGGAGCGGAAGCCCGCCACCCGGTAGGACTTGGACATGCCGTTGAAGGTGACGCAGAACAGGTCGGGCGCCAGGGTGGCCAGCGGCACGTGCTCCACGCCGTCGTAGAGGATCTTGTCGTAGATCTCGTCCGCGTAGATCACCAGCCGGTGTCGGCGGGCCAGTTCGACGATCCCCTCCAACACCTCGCGCGGATAGACCGCGCCGGTCGGGTTGTTGGGGTTGATCACCACGATCGCCTTGGTGCGGGAGGTGATCTTGGCCGCCATGTCGTCCAGGTCCGGGTACCACTCGGCCTGCTCGTCGCAGCGGTAGTGCACCGCGGTACCGCCGGCCAGCGAGACCGAGGCGGTCCACAGCGGGTAGTCGGGCGCGGGCACCAGCACCTCGTCGCCGTGGTCCAGGAGTGCCGTCATGGCGAGCTGGATCAGCTCGGAGACGCCGTTGCCCAGGAACACGTCCTCGACGGTCAGCCCGTGCAGGCCGCGCTCCTCGTAGTGCATCACCACCGCGCGGCGGGCCGACAGCAGGCCCTTGGAGTCGCCGTAGCCGTGCGCCGAGGCGAGGTTCTGCAGGATGTCGTGCAGGATCTCGGGCGGGGCCTCGAAGCCGAAGGCGGCCGGGTTGCCGGTGTTGAGCTTGAGGATGCGATGCCCCTGGCCTTCCAGCCGCATCGCCTCGTCGAGCACCGGACCGCGGATGTCGTAGCAGACATTGGCGAGCTTGCTGGACTGGGTGACCTGCATGCGCAAAACGATACGGGCCCACCGCCCGCCGTCGCGCCGAATGCGGCGCAGGAGCGACGCGGATCACGGTGTGCCGCGGCGGGCGTGGCCGCCGCCCGGACGGGTAGAGGGGTCTGCGTGATCGGACTGGTCGGCGGAATGCTCGCGGGCGCGGTCGCCGCGCCCTGGCTGCGGGGGGCGGCGGCCCGGTACGCCGTCGGATACGGGGAGCCGGCGGCCCGCTGCCCCGGGTGCGGGCGGGGACTGCTGGCGTTGCCGCCCACCGGGCGCTGCCGCGGCTGCCGGACGGCGGTCGGGGCCCGGGCGGGGACGGTGGAGCTGGCCGCGGTGGCGGCGGGTGCGGCGATCGGCTCGGTGGCGGGCTGGCCGGTCGTGCCGGTGCTCTGCTGGGTGGCGTTGTTCGGGGTGGTGCTGGCCTTCGTGGACCTCGCGGTGCACCGGCTGCCCGACGCGCTGACCCTGCCGCTGGCCGGCGGCACGGCGGTGCTGCTGGTGACCGCCGGTCTGCTGACGCAGCGGACCGGTGCCCTCACCCGCTGCCTGCTCGGCGCGCTGCTCTTCCTCGCGGTCTACGGCGCGATGGCGCTGGCCGGCCCGATGGGCCTGGGCGATGCCAAGCTGGCCCCCACCCTCGGCGCGCTGCTCGGCTGGTACGGCTGGCGCACCCTGTTCCAGGGCTGGCTGGCCGGGTTCCTGCTGGCGGCCGTCTGGGGCGTCGTGCTGCTGGCGACCGGCCGCGCCAAAGCCAAGGACCCCCTGCCGTTCGGCCCGTGCATGCTGCTGGGCGCGCTGCTGGGGGTCCTGGCTTCAGCCGGTTGAGGGCTTGGTCAGCCCTTGCCCCAAGTCCCGGTGGACCAGAGGGCGTTGGCGGCGTCCGAGGTGTTGGGACGGTAGAGCACGACGTTGGCGTCGTCCTGCACCTTGAGGTACGAGCCCGGGGTGGACGGCTGGGTCATCGGGTTCGACCACACGCGCGAGCCGTTCTGGACGACCTCCACGGTGCCGCTGGTGCTGATGTCGGTGCGCGCACCCGGGTGACCCCAGGTGTTGGCGGTCCACAGCGCGGTGCCGTCGCTCTTGCGGTAGAGCACCAGGTTGCCGTCGTTCTGCTGCACCAGCCACACCGAGCCGGACTCCGCCCAGCTGCCGTTGGCCATCGGGTAGCCGGGCAGCAGCCGGTCACTGACCTGCTGCAGCGGGTTGTTGCTGGTGTCGCGGGCGGGCAGGTAGCCGCTGACGTTCTGCCACGGCACGCTGGTCCCGTTGTGCACCCGCAGGGCGCCGCCGTCGAACGAGGCGGTCGCGCCGGCCTGGCCCCAGGTGCCGGAGCTCCACAGGGCGCCGCCGGTGGACGGGCCGCCGTTCGCGCGGTAGATCACGAAGTTGCCGTCCGACTGCATGACCGCGTAGGCGCCGGCGTTGCCGTAGGTGTTGCTCGACCACAGCACCGGGCCGTTCTGGCAGTCCGGGCGCACCAGGTACTGCACCAGGTTGCCGTCGGGCTGCATGGCCAGTGCGGTGTCGCCGGAGGTGATGCGCTGGCCGGAGCCGAACGCCTGGCCGGTCGCGATCCGGACCGGCGCCGGCTGCTTGGTCGGGCAGGTCGACGGCCCGGTACCAGCCGACGCGCCCGGCGCGGCGACCGTTCCGAGTGCGGCAGCAGCGCCCAGCAGCCCGATGCCGAGCCGCTTGAGCATGGTGTGACGCATGGTTGCGTGCCCCCCACATGATGAAGAATTAGTGTGACAGTCATACACCTAGCGGGTGGCGGCGCCGCAAGAGGGGGTACCAGAAGCAGTAACTGGCCTGCCGCACCTGGATGGTGCGGCAGGCCCGGTGGAGGTGCAGACCTGACTGGTGATGAAGTCCTCGGTGCCCTGGTTGTCGTTCTTGCCGTCACAGCCGGGCATGCCGCCCGAGTTGTAGAACTGGGTGTTGACCACGGTCAGGATGTCCTTGGTGGCCAGGCCCGTTGGAAGTACGGGCTGCCGGTGGTGTACATGTCCATGGTCTGCGGGGCCATGGTCAGCACGAAGTCGGGGCCGACCTGGGCGGCCAGGGTGTGCAGCGCCTGCGACATGCAGGTGGGCGCGGACGCGGGCACGAGGGGTGCCTCGACCGGACGTTCGACTGGCGACTTTCCCGCAGGTGGGCGGTCCGGAGTACGCTGCCCCGGGACCTATGGCAGCCAGGGCCGAGGTCCAAGGGGTAGTGCTCGGAGGAGCTGGAAACACATGGGTCTGCGCGATGTCGTCGAGCGCACTCCAGGGCTGCGCACCATGCTCGGCGGCCTGTACCGGCTGTACGGGCAGCGGGTCGAGGTCAACCTCGGCAAGACGCCGCACCACGTCGGCGTGATCATGGACGGCAATCGCCGCTGGGCCAAGGAGGCCGGCGGCACCACCGTCTTCGGCCACCAGCGCGGCGCCGACAAGATCGTCGAGTTCCTGGGGTGGTGCGACGAGACCAACATCGAGGTCGTCACCCTCTGGATGCTCTCCACCGACAACCTCTCCCGCCCGGCGGACGAACTGGTGCCGCTGCTCGGCATCATCGAGGACGCGGTGACCGGGCTGGCCGAGCTGAAGTGCTACAAGGTCAACCCGATCGGCACCCTGGACCTGCTGCCCGCGAAGACCGCGAAGATCCTCAAGGAGGCCGCGGCCGCGACCGAGCACCTGGAGGGCATCACGGTCAATGTGGCGGTGGGTTACGGCGGTCGGCACGAGATCGCCGACGCCGTCCGCTCGCTGCTCCAGGAGCACGCCGACCGCGGCACCTCGATCGAGGAGCTGGTGGAGATCCTGGACGTGGAGCACATCGCCGAGCGGCTCTACACCAAGGGCCAGCCCGACCCCGACCTGGTCATCCGCACCTCCGGCGAGCAGCGGCTCAGCGGCTTCCTGCTCTGGCAGAGCGCGCACAGCGAGTTCTACTTCTGCGAGGCATACTGGCCGGCCTTCCGCAAGGTTGACTTCCTGCGAGCACTGCGTGCCTACGAGCAGCGGCACCGCCGCTACGGCGGCTGACCTCGGCTCCAGGGCCGCTGACCTCGGGGCATCCGGCACACCGTGTCACCAAGAATTCACGTCTACTGATCAACGTCTTGGCTTCTCACGGGCATGTCCGACAGGCCGTCAGGGCATACACATGGCAGACCGGCACTCTGACCAACAGGGGCACGGGGGCCGGTGAGCCGCGGGTGACGCAGGGTCACCCGCCCTGGAGGCCTAGTGGTCAGTACCAAGAGCCGCCGGACACCAGACCGGCGCACGTACGTCCTCGACACCAGTGTGCTTCTGGCCGACCCGCTGGCCATGACCCGGTTCGCGGAGCACGAGGTGGTGCTCCCGGTGGTCGTGGTCACCGAGCTGGAGGCCAAGCGGCACCATCCAGAACTGGGCTACTTCGCCCGCCAGGCCCTGCGCCTGCTAGACGACTACCGGATCCGCCACGGACGGCTCGACGAGCCGATCCCGGTCGGCGACTTCGGCGGCTCGATCCGAGTCGAGCTCAACCACTCGGACCCCTCGGTGCTCCCGGCCGGCTACCGGATCGGCGGCGGCGAGGCGGACACCCGGATCCTCGCGGTCGCCCGCAACCTGCAGGCGGAGGGGTACGACGTCACGGTCGTCTCCAAGGATCTGCCGATGCGGATCAAGGCGAGCGCGGTCGGGCTGCTCGCCGAGGAGTACCGGGCGGAGCTGGCGATCACCTCCGGTTGGACCGGGATGTCTGAACTGTCCGTTTCGGCCGACCAGGTTGACGACCTGTTCGGAGCGCCGCACGACACCCCCGTCCCGGTCGACGGCGCCCAGGAGCTGCCGGTCCACACCGGACTGGTGCTCAGTTCGGAGCGCGGCCGGGCACTGGGCCGGGTCACCGTGGACGGCCGGGTCAAGCTGGTGCGCGGCGACCGGGAGGCGTTCGGGCTGCGCGGGCGCAGCGCCGAGCAGCGGGTGGCGCTCGATGTGCTGCTCGACCCCGAGGTGGGGATCGTCTCGCTCGGCGGCCGGGCCGGCACCGGCAAGTCCGCCCTGGCGCTCTGCGCCGGGCTGGAGGCCGTGCTGGAGCGCCGCCAGCACCGCAAGGTGATGGTGTTCCGGCCCCTGTACGCGGTCGGCGGCCAGGAGTTGGGCTATCTGCCGGGCAGCGAGTCGGAGAAGATGAACCCCTGGTCCCAGGCGGTCTTCGACACCCTCGGGGCGGTCACCACGCCCGCGGTCATAGAAGAGGTGATCGGCCGCGGGATGCTGGAGGTGCTGCCGCTCACCCATATCCGGGGCCGGTCGCTGCACGACGCCTTCGTGATCGTGGACGAGGCCCAGTCGCTGGAACGGAACGTACTGCTCACGGTGCTCTCCCGGATCGGCCAGGGTTCGCGGGTGGTGCTCACCCACGACGTGGCGCAGCGGGACAACCTCAGAGTGGGGCGCTATGACGGAGTGGTGGCGGTAGTGGAGAAGCTGAAGGGGCATCCACTCTTTGCACACATCACCCTCACGCGCTCCGAGCGCTCCCCGATCGCCGCGCTGGTGACCGAGATGCTGGAGGACATCCAGCCCTGACGGCGCCGCAGTTGATCGTCGGGTAGTCGAACAATCCGTCCGGCGCAAGGGTTTTGGCCCGCGCCGGGCGGATTGTCAGCACATCGGGGCGCGTACTGTCCGGCGAACTGTCAATTCACCTGTCGGGATGGCATGTGAGCTTCGCCACGCAACCGGGAATTGCGCAGCCGCGTCCCCTTGGGGCATCGTGTGGGTTCTGTCAGGCCCCGCGTACGGCCCCTGTATTGGGCGTCAACTGAATATGGACGGACCGTACGCCGCCCGATCTTCATGTCAGCTCCGGCTCTGCCGGGGCGGACACCGGGCCAGAGTCTCCCGTGACCAGCAGCAGTGGAGGCCAGTGACCAGGGGCATGTTTCGTCCTCACGGTCACGCGAGGGCGACGCTGGAAGGAAACCATGTGACTCGGATCTCGGTCCGGGGAGTTGCCGTGGCCTCCGCCACCGCGGTCACCGCTGTCGGTGCCGTGGTCGGTATGGCCTCGGGCAGCGAGGCCAAGCCGGTTCAGGCTGCGGACATCGCGGGCGCCACCCTGCTCGCCGACGTCCCGTCGGGCACCGACGCGCAGGCCATCAGCGACAACATCGGCCAGCAGGCGACGGCTCAGCAGCAGCAGGCCGACGCCGTGGCCAAGCAGGCCGCTGCCGAGGCCGCTCGGGTGAAGGCCGCCGCTGACGCGCAGGCCAAGGCCGACGCCGACAAGGCCGCCGCCGATGCCGCCGCCAAGGCCCAGGCTGCCGCCCAGGCGCAGCAGGAGGCCGCCAACCGCGCCAAGGCACGCTCCCAGCTGGCAGTCACTAGCACGTCGGACTCCTCCTCGTCGGACTCGACGCCCGCCACCTCGTACAGCCCGGGGTCGGTGCAGGCGCTCGCCGCGAGCATCGTGGGCGACTCCTCCCAGTTCCAGTGCTTCAGCAACATCGTGACGCGCGAGAGCGGCTGGAACTACACGGCCGTCAACCCGTCGTCCGGCTCCTACGGCCTGGTGCAGGCGCTGCCCGGCTCCAAGATGGCCTCGGCCGGTGCCGACTGGCGCACCAACCCCGCCACCCAGATCAAGTGGGGCCTCGGCTACATGAACGACCGCTACGGCAGCCCGTGCGGCGCCTGGTCGTTCTGGCAGGCGCACAGCTGGTACTAAAGCCCCCTTGTCACTTGGGGACCGGATCCCCGAAAGCCCTCGGCCTTCTGAGCCGGGGGCTTCGGCCGTTTTGCGGGCCGGTGCGCCGAACGAGTGACCGTTATGGGTACCGTGAGCCTCACAGGGTCGTGCCGAACGCGCGGCCGACCAGAGGACGGAGCGCAGATGGCACGGGGCGAGCGGCGCGACCGGGTACTCTCCGCGGTTGCGAAGTGGAGTACCGCGCTGGCGCGACGGGCCGCGACGGCCCGCGATGAGGGCGGGCCGGTGATCGAGCCGGAGCCGCAGCCGAGGGTCGCCCAGCGCCCCGCCGTGGCCGCCCCGCCGCCGCCCACCCAGGTCGATCCGCCCCCGCCGCCGCGCGAGCGGTACCGGGGTCCGCGGCCGGCCACCCCCGCCGAGGCGGTGCCCTGGGGGCTGCGGGTGGCGGCCGAGTCGATCTGGCGGCTGCTACTGGTCGGCGCCGCGCTCTACGTGATCTTCGACGTGGTGGACCAGCTGCGGCTGGTGGCCTACGCGCTGCTGGCCGGGGTGCTGATCTCGGCGCTGCTCGAACCCACCGTCTCCTGGCTGCGCCGGCACGGGGTGCCCCGCGCCCTTGCCGCACTGGTCACCTTCCTGGCCGGCCTCGGTGGAATCGCGCTGGTCGGCTGGTTCGTGGTCTGGCAGGTGAGCGCCAACATCTCGGACGTCTCCAGCAAGGCCCAGACGGGCGTCGGGAACATCCACAACTGGCTGCTCAAGGGGCCGATGCACCTGACGCACCAGCAGTTGAGCGACTTCACCAAACAGCTGCAGACCGCCATCGGCAACAACACCAGCCAGATCACCTCGCTCGGGTTCACCACCGTGGGCTTCGTGATCGAGGTGGTGACCGGGGTGCTGCTGGCCGCGTTCACCACCTACTTCCTGCTCTACGACGGCGCCCGGATCTGGAACTGGGTGCTGCGCGGGCTGCCCCAGCAGTCCCGCTACGCGATAGCGGGGGCCGGCCCCAAGGCCTGGACCACACTGACCGCCTATGTCCGCGGCACGGTCGCGGTCGCCTTCATCGACGCGCTCTGCATCGGCATCGGGATCTACCTGCTCGGGGTGCCGCTGGCCGTGCCGCTGGCGGTGCTCATCTTCCTGGGGGCCTTCATCCCGCTGGTCGGCGCATTGGTCACCGGGACCCTGGCGGTGCTGATCGCGCTGGTCACCAAGGACATCTACACCGCCGGCATGGTGCTGGTGGTCCTGGTGGCCGTGATGCAGATCGAGGGGCACCTGCTGCAGCCGCTGATCCTGGGGCGGGCGGTGCGGGTGCACCCGCTGGCCGTGGTGCTCGGGGTGGCCACCGGGTCGATCGTCGGCGGGATCGGCGGCGCGGTCGTCGCGGTGCCGCTGATCGCGGTCACCAACACCGTGGTCGGCCACCTGCGGCAGCGGCACGCGGCGGCCGACGAAGTGTTCGCGGCCGTGGAGGCCGCCCAGGAGGCGGCCGAGGCGGCCGAGACGGCGGCGGCCAAGGAAGCCAAGGAAGCGAAGGAAGCCAAGGAGACGGTGCCGGACTCCGCCGACTTCTCCCCGGAGCGGGTCGTCACCTCCTAAACTGCCGTCATGTATGTGACCGGGCTTGGCATTTCGGGGATCCGGGGGTTCGGCCCGGCCCGGGAGGCGCGGCGGCTGGAGCTGCCGCAGGCGGGCTGGACGGTGCTGGCCGGGCGCAACGGCTCCGGCAAGACCACGCTGCTGCGTGCGCTGGCGCTGGCGCTCGGCGGGCCCTCGGTGGCGCGCGGTCTGGTCAGCGACTTCTCCGGCTGGCTGACGGCGGGGGAGGGCACCGGCTGGGTGCGGGCCTGGGTGCGCCCCGATTCCACGGTCGACCAGTCGGCCGAGGCCGAGCCCGAGCTGGAGCTGGGCCTGCGGTGGACCAGGCCGAGCGACGGCCCGCGTCCCGAGCTGGAGGCCTTCGGCTCGCCCAGCCCCGAGCTCGGCCCCTGGGCGGAGAATCCGCAGGGCTGGTTCTTCGCCGGCTACGGCCCGTTCCGCCGGCTGCTCGGCGGCGCGGGGGAGAGCCGGCGGCTGATGCTCGCGGCCGGCCCGGTCGGCCGGCTCGCCACCCTGTTCCACGAGGAGGCCTCGCTCTCCGAGGGCGTCAGCTGGCTGATCGACCAGCACGTGCGCCGCCTCGAAGGCCGCCCGGGCGCGCAGGAGACCCTGGACGTGGTCACCGCGCTGCTCTCCGACGGGCTGCTGCCGGACGGCTACCGGGTCGGCCGGGTCGACGCCGACGGCCTCTGGGTGCGCCGCGGCGACGGCCCCGACTTCCCGCTGCGGGAGCTGAGCGACGGCTACCGCACGGTCGCCGCCCTGGTGCTCGACCTGGTGCGGCAGTTCCAGACCTGCTACGGCCGGCTGCCGGCCGGCCCCTCGGGCGCGATCCAGCTGCCCGGGGTGGTGCTGATCGACGAGGTCGACGCCCATCTGCACGTCAGCTGGCAGCAGCGGATCGGCCCCTGGCTCAAGGCGCACTTCCCGTTGGTGCAGTTCATCGTCTCCACCCACAGCCCGTACATCTGCCAGGCGGCCGACCCGGGCGGGCTGATCCGGATACCGGGACCGGACGAGACGGCGGGGCCGGAGCCGGTGAGCCAGGACCTGTACCACCGGGTGGTCTACGGCAGCGGCGACGACGCGGTGCTCTCCGCCCTCTTCGGCCTGGAGTCCCCCTACTCGGAGCGGGCCGAGTCCGCCCGGCGCCGGATCGGCGACCTGGAGGGCCGGGTGCTGTCCGGTGCCGCCGACGACGCGGAGCTGGCGGAGTACCAGGAGCTGACCGAGCGGCTGATGAGTTCGCTGAGCGCCCGGGTGGACGAGGTGTCGGCCCGGCTCGGCCGGAGACCGTAGATGATCCCGCTGCAACGCGGGCCGTTACCAACGGAGTTGGCCGCCCGGATGGCGGCCCGCACCGAGCGGATCGGTGAACACCGCGGCGGCGCCCGGGAGTCCTGGCGGGATGCCCGAACCATCCGGCGGGATTTGAGCGTTCATCTGATCGCGATGTCGGCCGGCCTGTCCCGGTGCATGTACTGCGGGGACAGCGAGGGCACCAGCATCGACCACTTCCAGCCGATCGCGATGGCCCCGCAGCGCGCCTTCGACTGGCTCAACCACCTGTGGGCCTGCGCCTTCTGCAACAGCAACCAGAAGCGCGACCTCTACCCGACCGACCGCCAGGGCCGGGCGCTGCTGATCGACCCGACCAGTGACGAGCCGGCCGACCACCTGGACCTGGTGCTGGCCACCGGCGCCTACCGGGCCCGCAGCGCCAAGGGCCGGGAGACCATCAGGATCTTCGGCCTGGACCGCCCGGTGCTGGAGCGCGGCCGGGCCCACGCCTATGTGCGCTGCCGCTCGATGCTGCGCGATCTGGCCCGGCTGACCGAGCACGGCGAGGCGGTCGAGGCCCGCGAGGTGGCCCAGGCGCTTGCGGTGCAGCCGTTCGCCGACGTGCTCTACGAGATGCTGCGGCTGCGCACCGCGCCGCGGGCGGCGCTGGTCTTCGGGGTCGAGACGGTGGCGGGCCTGAACGCACTGACGGGGCCCCACTTGTCGAAGTGGAGCCCCGTCGGGAGGTAGCGGTGCCTCAGGCGAGCGCGGCCTCGGCGTCCAGCACCGACGCCACCGCCTGCACCACCGCGGCGATCTTCGCCGCGGCCTGGATGACCTCGCGCTCGACGCCGGCCTTGCGCAGCACCTGCTCGTGCGAGTCAAGGCACTGGCCGCAGCCGTTGATCGCGGAGACCGCGAAGCTCCACAGCTCGAAGTCGACCTTCTCAACGCCCGGGTTGCCGATGATGTTCATCCGCAGACCGGTGCGCAGCGTGCCGTACTCCTTGTCGGAGAGCAGGTGCAGCGTGCGGTAGTAGACGTTGTTCATCGCCATCACCGCGGCGGCGGCCTTGGCGGCGGTGTACGCCTCGGCCGACAGCAGCTCCTTGGCCTGCGGCTCCAGCTCGCTCAGCACCGACTTGCTGCCGGTGGCCATCGCGCAGGACAGCACGGTGCCCCAGAGCTGCTGCTGCGGCAGGTCGGAGTTGCCGATCACCGAGCCCAGGTTGAGCTTCAGGTCCTTGGCGTAGTCCGGCAGCGCGGCCTTCAGTTCGTCGAGCGCCATGGTGATCAGCCCGCCAGCAGCGAGGCGGCGTCGAGGGTGTCGTCGCCCTTGTTCCAGTTGCACGGGCACAGCTCGTCGGTCTGCAGGGCGTCCAGCACCCGCAGGACCTCCTTGGGGTTACGGCCGACCGAGCCGGCGGTCACCATGACGAACTGGATCTCGTTGTTCGGGTCGACGATGAAGACGGCGCGCTGGGCGGTGCCGTCCTCGGCCTGCACGCCGCAGGCCTGCATCAGCTCGTGCTTGATGTCGGCCAGCATCGGGAACGGCAGGTCGCGCAGGTCGTCGTGGTTCTTGCGCCAGGCGTGGTGCACGAACTCGGAGTCACCGGACACACCCAGGACCTGCGCGTCACGGTCGGCGAACTCGTCGTTCAGCTTGCCGAACGCGGCGATCTCGGTCGGACAGACGAAGGTGAAGTCCTTGGGCCAGAAGAAGACGATCTTCCACTTGCCCTCGTAGGTCTTGTGGTCGATCTCGGCGAAGGCCTTGGCAGCGTCCAGGTCGACGCAGGCGGTGAGGCTGAACTCGGGGAACTTGTCACCGATCGTGAGCATGTTCGTGACTCCTGGGTCGGGATTCGGAGGGCTAAGGACTGGATTGCCTTTGGTTCGACGAATCCAGACGTGATCAAACATGCCATAGCCCCAACTGATCAGGGAAATAGCTAGACTCGATACATCTGATCGGAGAGAGCTATCAATACCCAGTCGCAGACGCCCCTGCAGAAGAAAAAGGGCCGCACCCCGAGCGTCGCCCAGCTGCGCGCCTTCGTCGCCGTGGCCGAACACCTGCACTTCAGGGCGGCCGCCAACGCCATCGGCACCAGCCAGCCGGCCCTCTCCGGGGCGTTGGCCGCACTGGAGGAGGCACTCGGCGCCCAGTTGGTGGAGCGTACGACACGGAAGGTCATCATCACCCCCCTGGGGGAGCGGGTGGCCGCCCATGCGCGCCGCGCCCTGGCCGCGCTGAACAACCTCACCGAGGAGGTCGAGGCCGCCCGGCGGCCGTTCACCGGCCCGCTGCACCTCGGGGTGATCCCCACCGTCGCGCCCTATCTGCTGCCCACCGTGCTGCGGCTGGTCCGGGAGAGCTACCCGGACCTGGAGCTGCACGTGCACGAGGAGCGCACCCCCTCGCTGCTGGACGGCCTGGCAGCCGGCCGGCTCGACGTGCTGCTGCTCGCCCTGCCGGCCGGCGGCAGCTCGCCGACCCGCGACATCCCGCTGTTCGACGAGGACTTCGTGCTGGTCACCCCGCCCGACCACGAGCTGGCCGGGCGCACCGACGTGCCCCGGGACGCGCTGCTCGACCTGGACGTGCTGCTGCTGGAGGAGGGGCACTGCCTGCGCGACCAGGCACTGGACCTGTGCCGAGAGGTCGGGGCGGACGTCTCCGGAGGCTCCACCCGGGCCGCCGGGCTCTCCACCCTGGTGCAGCTGGTGGCCGGCGGCCTCGGGGTGACCCTGCTGCCCGCGACCGCCCTGGACGTGGAGGCGGGGCGGGCCGACCGGCTGGCCGCCGTGCGCTTCGCCGACCCCGCGCCCGGCCGGCGGATCGGCCTGGCCACCCGCCCGGGGTCGGCCCGGGCCGCCGAGTACGACCGGTTCGCCGATTCGCTGCGCGAGGTGCTGCGCGACCTTCCGGTGCGGATCGTCAGCCAGTAGCAGGCCGCTGTTCGGGTGACATCCCGACCTCTGCCGTCCTCATAAATCCCCTTGTCGGACAAGGGGATTGACGTGCTGCCCGACTTCTCGCCCGGCTCGCCGACCGCCCACCCCCGGGGTGAGCTGGATCAGCTCAGAGATCCGGCAGTGGTGAGGAGAACGGCGTGGGTCCGCAGACCGAGACCGAACTCGAACCCGACGAGCAGCTGCCGCCCGGGGCGCCGCCACGCCGCCCCGGGTGGCTGCGCCGATTGCTGCGCCGCCGCTCGGTGCGGGCCGTCCTCGCACTCCTCGCGGTCTTCCTCGGCTGGCTCGGCTGGTCCCTCGGCTCGGCCCTGCTCGCCCCGGGCAACGACAGCACCATCGCCCGGATAGCCGAGTGGGCCCGGGACCACCACCTCGGCCCGGTGGTCACCGGGCTGGAGACCGCGCAGTACAAGATGCACCCGCCCAAGGTCGGCGGCCGCCCCACCTTCGCCCTCGGCCCGACCGGCCCCAGCCAGGGCGCCGTCCACACCCAGGAGAACAAGCACGGGCTGGCCACCCTCGTCACTCCCATCACCCCGGCCCCACTGGTCTCCCCGGCCGGCGACCCGCTCCCCGGTGAGGGCAGCTGGAAGGTGATCGGCACCGCCCAGGGGGTGCCGGCCGTACAGAGCGCGATGCTCAGAGCCGACAGCGAGCACACCTCCTACGTCGCCGCCGTGGTCTCCATGGACGAGCGCCTGGTCCGCTTCCAGCTGCACCCCGGCACCGACGACCCCGGGCCGGACAACTGGGGCGTGCCGCCGAACATCCCGTCCGACGCCAGGGCCGGCCTACTGGCCAGTTTCAACGGCGGTTTCAAGGTCGGCGAGGCCCGCGGCGGCTTCTACCTCAACGGCGTCACCCGCGGCACCCTGACCCAGGGCGCCGCCTCGCTGGTCTTCTACAAGGACGGCCACGCCACCGTCGGCAGCTGGGGCGGCGACGTCTCGATGACCCCCGACGTGGTCGGCGTCCGGCAGAACCTGCGCCCGATCATCAGCAACGGCCAGGTGGCCGACGACGTCGACCAGGCGATCGAGACCGGCTGGGGCCTGACCATGGGCGGAAAGTTCTTCGTCTGGCGATCCGGCGCCGGCATCACCCAGGACGGCCGGCTGATCTTCGCCTACGGCCCCGCGCTCTCCGTGCGCACCCTGGCCGAGCTGCTGCACCAGGCCGGCTGCGTGCAGGCGATGCAGCTGGACATCAACCCGGCCTGGATGTCCTTCAACTACTACCAGCCGACCGGCGACCCGGCCGCGCCCACGCCCACCAAGCTGCTGCCCGATCAGGAGCGCCCCGCCGACCGGTACTTCGAGCCGACCAGCCGCGACTTCACCGCGGTCTACGCCCGATGACCGCGGAGCCGCCGGTGCTACCGGCACCCGAGCTGGACCCGGCGCCCGCCGGGCCGACCGGGAGCATAGGTTGGCCACGAGCCGTGCTGCGCACCTCGCGCCCGCGGCAGTGGCCCAAGAACCTGCTGGTCTTCGCGGCCCCGGTGGCCGCGGCCGACCGCGGCCGGCTGACCGGCCTGGACCTCGCCCTGGTCGCCTTCGGCGTCTTCACCCTGGCCTCCTGCGCGGTCTACTTCGTCAACGACGTGGTGGACGCCGAACGGGACCGCCGCCACCCCGCCAAGTGCACCCGCCCGGTGGCCAGCGGCGACCTGGCCGAGCGGCACGCGCTGCTGTTCGCCGGCGGCTGCGTGGTGCTGGCCGCGGCCGGCTCGGCGGTGACCGGAAGCACAGGGCTCGCCTGGTGCGTGGCCGGCTACCTGGCCCTGTCGTTCCTCTACTCCGCCACCCTCAAGCACCTCCCGGTACTCGAACTGACCATGGTGGCCTCCGGGTTCGTGCTCCGCGCGATCGGCGGCGCGGCCGCCGCCAGGGTCGCGCCGTCCGGCTGGTTCGTGCTGGTCTGCAGCCTGGGCGCGCTGCTGGTGGCGATCGCCAAGCGCTACACCGAGCTCGCCGGCCTCGGCACCGCCGCCACCGGCCACCGGCCCAGCCTGCGCCACTACAGCCCGGCCGGGCTGCGGCTGGCCCAGCGGGCGATCAGCGTGGCGATGGTCGGCGCCTTCCTGAGCTGGGCGGTGCGGGGCGGCTCGGCCTGGGGCGTCGGCTGCCACCTGCTGACGGCGATACCGCTGGCCGCCGGGCTGCTCCGCTTCGACCACCTGATAGGCCGGGCCACCCTGAATCGGGTCGAGGACCTGATCACCCGCGACCGCACCATGCTGCTCTGCGAGTTCGCCTGGCTGCTGCTCTTCATCGCGGGGACCGCATGATTCGCGTGGACCGCATGATTCGCGTGGAGCGCCTGATTCGCGTGGACCGCATGGTGAACTGCCGTGAGGAGGAGGCCCGATGACGCTGCTCGACGGCTGGGGCCGGTGCACCGGCGGCCGGGCCGAGGTGCGCGGGCCACTGGACCGGCAGGCGCTGCGCGCGCTGGTCGCCAGCCGCCCGGCGCACGGACTGCTGGCCAGGGGAGCCGGCTGCAGCTACGGCGACGCCGCGCAGAACACCGGCGGCCTGGTGCTGGCGCCGGCCACCGAACCCGGGATCACCGTGGACGCCGGCGGCGGCACCGTGCGGGCGGCCGGCTCGGCGACCTTCGCCGAGATCCTGGCCCGCACCGTGCCGCGCGGACTGCTGCTGCCCGTGCTGCCCGGCACCGCCCGACTCACCCTCGGCGGCGCCGTCGCCGCCGATGTGCACGGCAAGAACCAGCGCACCGACGGCTCGCTGGCCGCCTGGCTCGACAGCGTCGAACTACTGGACGGCAACGGCCGGTTGCACCTGCTGACGCCCGACCGGGAGGAGTTCCGGGCCACCGTCGGCGGCATGGGGCTGACCGGCCTGGTGCTGGCGGCCACCGTGCGGCTGATCCCGATCACCGGCACCCGGCTGCGCGTCACCACCCGCCGCGCGGCCGACCTGGACGCGCTGCTCGCCGAACTCGATGCCGCCCGCAGCCGCTACGCCGTGGCCTGGATCGACACCACCGCCACCGGCGCCGCGCTCGGCCGGGGCGTCGTCGACCTCGGCGACCACCTGGACGAGCCGGACGACCGGGATGAGCCGGACGGCCTGGACGACCTGGACGGCCTGGACGACCGGGGCGGCCTGGACGGCCTGGAGTACGCCCCCGCGCGGGCCCGCCGGGCGCCGCGGTTGCCGTTCTGCCCGTTCATCCCGCCGACCGCCCGGGCCTTCAACTCGCTCTGGTACCACCGGGCCCCGCGCGAGCGGACCGCGGTGCAGCAACTGCCCGCGTTCTTCCACCGGTTGGACGCGGTGCGGGACTGGAACCGGGCCCTCGGCCCGCGCGGCTTCCTGCAGTACCAGTTCGCCGTGCCGGACGGCGCCCACGGCCTGATCGCCGAGGTGCTGACCGCGCTCGGGGCGGTGGGCGCCGCGCCGTTCCTCGGCACCGTCAAGCGGTTCGGCCCTGCCAGCGGCTGCCCGCTCTCCTTCCCGCTGCCCGGCTGGTCGCTGGCCGTCGACCTGCCGCGCGGCGGGCGCCGGCTGCACGCCGTGCTGGACCGGCTCGACCGGCGGGTGGCCGACGCCGGCGGCCGGATCTACCTGGCCAAGGACGCCCGGCTCGGCAGGCCCGCCTTCGACGCGATGTACGGGCCGCTCACCGACTGGCGTGCCACCCGCGCCAGGCTCGACCCGGATGGCACCATGCGATCGGACCTCGGACGGAGACTGGGACTGTGCCGTTGAACTCCTTGAAGTCGTTGACGTTGAAGTCGTTGAACCAGAAGACCGTTGCCGCTGTGACGCCGGTCCGACCCCGCACCCCCGGGCGGATCCTGCTGCTCGGCGGCGGCAGCGAGATCGGCCAGGAGATCCTGCGCGCCCTGGACGCCCCGGCCGGCTCCGAGGTGATCCTGGCCGGGCGGGACGAGCAGCGGATGGCCGAACTGGGTACCGAACTGCCGTACACGGTACGGACCGTGCCCTATGACGCCACTGCCCTGGACACCCACCAGCGGCTGATCGACGAGCTGTTCGCCGCCGGGCCGATCGACCTGGTGATCTCCGCCGCCGGCGTGCTCACCCCGCAGGCCGAGCTGGACACCGACCCGCGCGCCGCCGGCACCCTGATCGACACCAACCTCACCGGCCACGTCACCGCCCTGCTGGCCGCCGTCCCGCACCTGCGGGCCCAGCGGCGCGGCCTGATCGTGGTGCTCTCCTCGGTCGCCGCGGTGCGGCCGCGCCGGGCCAACTTCGTCTACGGCGCCGCCAAGGCCGGGCTCGACGCGTTCGCCCGCGGCCTGGCCGACGCGCTGCACGGCAGCGGGGTGCGGGTGCTGCTGGTCCGCCCCGGCTTCGTGATCGGCCGGATGACCGCCGGTATGCCGCCCGCGCCCGCCGCCACCACCCCGGCCGCGGTCGGCACGGCCGTCGCGGACGCGGTGCGCAGCGGCGCCCCGGTGGTGTGGGTGCCGCGCAAGCTCGGGGTGCTGTGGCTGGGCCTGCGGTTGGTGCCGCGCCCGCTGTGGCGGAAGCTGCGCCGCTGATTTTTTCGCCGGCCTGGGTCTCCCTGACGGGCCGTCCTGTCGGCGGCCCGTCAGCCGCGCTTGAGCCGGAACGGCAACCGCTGCTCGAACCAGACCACCTTGCCGCCGCCCAGCCGGGTCGCACCCCAGCCGTCCGCGCACTTGGCCACCAGCTCCAGGCCTCGCCCGCGCTCGTCGTGCAGACCGGCCCGCCGCCGGCGCGGCAGCGCCGGACTGTCGTCCCCGACCTCGCAGCGCAGCACCGAGGTGCGGACCAGCCGCAGCGTCACCGGCTTCTTGGCATGCTGCACCGCGTTGGTCACCAGCTCACTGACCATCAGCTCGGTGCTCTCCGCGAGCTCCTCCAGACCCCAGCGGCGCAGCGCGTGCCCGGCCAGCCGACGAGCCCGCCCCGGCGTCTCGTTGCGCGGCTGGAGGTACCAGTAGGCCACGTCCTCCGCCGGGATCCCGTCGAAGGCCGCCGCCAACAACGCGATGTCATCGGCCCGTTCGGCCTGCGGCAGGATCCGCAGCGCCTCCTGGCAGATCTGCTCGGGGGAGTGGTGATGGGTGGCGGAGAGCCGCCGGCGCAGCCGCTCCAGACCCGTGCTGATCGGCCGCCGGGGGTTCTCCACCAGCCCGTCGGTGAACAGCAGCAGCGCCGAACCGGGCGGCGCGTCCAGCTCCTCGGAAGCGAAGTCCACCCCGCCCACCCCGATCGGCGCGCCCGCCGGCAGGTTCTCCAGCAGCTCGGCCCGGCCGTCCGGATGGATCAGCGCCGGCGGCATGTGCCCGGCGTTGGCCACCACGATCCGGTTGGCGATCGGGTCGTAGACCGCGAAGACGCAGGTGGCCAGATGCTCCTCGCGGCCCAGCCGCTGCGCCTGCTCGTCCAGGTGGTAGAGCACCTCGTGCGGCGGCAGGTCCAGCGCCGCCAAGGTCTGCGCACTGGTCCGCAACTGGCCCATGATCGCCGCCGAAGTCAGCGAATGGCCCATCACATCGCCGACGATCAGCGCCACCCGGTTGCCGGGCAGCGGGATCGCGTCGTACCAGTCGCCGCCCACCTGCGCCTCGCTCTCGCCCGGCAGGTAGCGGTGTGCCAGCCGGACCCCGTGCGGCTGCGGCAGATGGGTCGGCAGCATGCTGCGCTGCAGGCCGTCGGCGATCTCCGACTCGCGGGTGTAGCGGTGCGCGGTGTCCACCGCCAGCCCCGCCACGGTGGCCAGATGGGCAGCCGTCTGGGTGTCCGTCGGATCGAACCGGGCCGGCTCCTTGCCGGACGCCACCGGCCGGCGGACCAGCACCAGCACACCGAGCAGCGACTCCGGATCGGGGGCGGTCGCCTTCCTGGTCCGCTGCGGGGTCGCCTTGCCGGCCGCACGGCCCTGCAGCGGCAGCGCGAGCAGGGCGGTGCCGCGCGGCAGGGCGGCCAGCGACCGGGCGCCGTACAGCTCGGTCAGCACCGGACGCAGCTCCTCGCCCTCGGCGCTGCCCAGCACCACAGGACCCGGCACCGTCTCGCCGCGCATCAGCCGCTCCAGCGCACCGCCAGGGCGTACCGTCACCGGAGGCTTGCCGACACCCAACCGGGTGCCCTCGGCCCGGTGCAGCGACAGCTCCGGCGGCTGCTCGCGGTCCCGGTCCCGCACCGGGTCCGGGTTCCAGCTGCACAGGTGCACCAGCGCGGCATCGGCCAGCAACGGGACCAGCGCCCCGGTCAGGCTGCGCACCGTGGCGGCCGGATCCAGGCTGGTGGTGATCTGCCGGGTGGCGTTGTTCAGAAAGGCCAGCCGCTCGGTGAGCGCCTGGCGGACCCGCAGCTGCTGGGCGGCGTCGGGCACGGCGATGTCGGCCACGGCGCTGTCAGGCACAGTGCTTTCGGGCACGGCGGGAGCGGCCGGGGTGGCGGGCAGGCCCGCACGGGGCGGCGGGTGGCGCTGGGTCGGGACGGCGGGGGAGCGGCCGGCCTGGGGAGAGGGAAGGTCGAGCACGGCTGCCTGTTCTTACTGGTCGTGGGTCGGTCGTGGTCGGTCGTGGGTCGGGTTGCGGGTGACGTCTCAGGTGGTCGGCCTGCTGACAGGTTCTCGGCCTGGCTACGGGTTCTCGGCCTGGTTCCGGGTCGTCTTCCGGCAGTGCAGGAACAGCTGTTCCTCCGGTGGCAGCGCGGTACAGGCCGGCGCGTACGGCCGTCCGTTCAGCTCCTCCACCGTGAAGCCCACCCGGTGCAGCGCCGAGGCCAGCTCCTCGCGCAGGAACCCGCTGATCCGCAGCTGCTGATCCAGGAAGACCATCGGACAGTCGTCCAGATCCGCCTCCACCAGCCCCAGCACCAGCAGGCCACCCGGCCGCAGCAGCTTGCGGATCCGGCTGAGCGCCACCCTTATCTCCTGCTGCGGCAGCATGATCAGCGAGAAGAACGCGGTGGCCGCCGCGAAGCTCCGGGCCCCGGCAGGCCCGAGCTCGGGCACGCCCCAGGCACTCTCGGCCCGGTCGGTGGACAGGTCGTACAGGTCCATCCGGTGGTAGGCGGCGGCATCGGGCAGCGTCCGCCGGGCCAACGAGAGCATGCCGTCGCTCAGGTCGATCGCGGTCACCGCCATGCCGGCCTCGGCGAGCTGACGAACGGTCGGGTCGCCGGTGCCGCAGCCGATGTCCAGCACCCGGTCACCGGGCGCCAGCTCGTCGAGCAGCCGCCGACCCGCCGCGAGCTGGCCGTTCTTGGCTGGGAACGCCTCGCCGTACCGGGCACCGATCGCGTCGAAGGCCACCGCCTGCAGTGCCCGCGCAGCACTGCGGCGCGTGGGGCCAGGCCGCGCCTCACCCCGGGCCGGATCCGATATCTGTCCCATCGTCACGATTTGAGAGGAACCTTTCCGCCGCCGCACCCGCTTCTCCGACCCTCGCCCGCTCCGTCCCTGCTCAGCTGACCCTGCCTGAAGGTCCTCACCTGCTCGGGGGCACGGGTCACCCACGCGTGCCACCTGTGTATTGACGCCCGCGCGTGCCACCTGGCCTTTGAGAATATGCGTGATCACCCGGTGATGGAGGCCGTTTCCGGCCAACTCGTGGCTGATCCCCCCTTTCGGGTTGCATTACCGCCACTCGGACGGCCCATATGGCCCGTTGGCGGTAGCACACCGGGGTGCCAGGGGTGGTGAGCCCCCGTCCACGCGCCCCGCACGCCTGACCGAACCGGTTGCCGCCCGCGTTTATTGAACGTCAATGTCCGAGTGCCAGAGTTTCCTCAGCGCCGGGGAAGCGCGGAGAGGCGCTCCCGCAGCCGGGGGGCTGCGGGGGCTCCACTCATCGGGGGAACCGGGGGGACACCGCTTCCCGAGGGGGGATCGGGGGAGCACCAGGGGATCGGGGGAGGACGGAGCGCGGGGGCTCCGTCGGGGGACACCCTGGTGGCTACGGCGCTGCGGAGGAAGAAGGAGGCTCGGTGTGCTGCTCGTCAATGAGGACCCGGACTGCTTGGCCCTCGGGCACACCGAGCCGCGTGAACACCTCGTACGCCTCGCTGAGGCACGCCAGGCCACGGGAGGGGTGGCCGAGGCGCAGGAGGGCTTCGCCCAGGGCGGCGTTGGCTAGGCCCTGGCAGTAGGCGAAGTTCAGTTCCATGCCAATTCCCAGAGCTTCAGCGGCAGCCGTCGACGCATCGTCCGGTTGGCCGTCGGCCAGCAGGCAGTCGGCGAGGCGAGCGAGCGAGAGCCCCTCCCAGAGCCGCTGCTGCTGATCTTCGAACAGTCGGTGGGCCTCACGTAGTTGGGCTGCAGCCTCGGCTGGGGAGCCGGTGGCGCGGAGGACGACGCCGAGTTGGTAGTGGGCGTCGGCAAGGCTGCGGACGTTGCGCGAGGAACGGGCGGTGGTCACGGCCGATTCGGCGGACTCGACGGCGTCGTCCCACCGTTCGAGCTTCAGGTAGACGCGCGCGATATTGCCCTGGATGCGGGCGGCGCTGCCCATAGCGGCGAGGCTGTCGGCTAGGTCCCGGGCCTCGATCAGGAAGGGGAGCGCCTCCATGGGATGACGAGTTGTCAGAACAGTGCCAAGCGCACTGCTGGCAGCCGACCGGAGCCCTGGCGTTTGAGCGTCGACAAGGTCGAGGCAGTTCCGGAAGAACTGCTCGGCAGTCGGGTACTCGCCGGTCAGGTAGGCGAAGAAGGCTAGCGCAAAGCGCACCCGGGCGAGGGCCTCGAAATCGGTACCGTCTGTTGCGGCGGCATCGGCGACCATCAGAGTGCGACGGATTCGGGTGGCGTGAGTCGGCTCCTCGACCAAGGAGTTCAGGGATACCAGGAGGTCGATGGCAAGCCTGAGGAGCTCCGGCGTGCTGTTGATCGATTGCTCGATCGTGCTGAGGATGAGCGCGAGCTCACTCCGGATCCAAGTACGGGCGTCGTCCTCGTTCCCCAGGTACTCGCCGGGATGGGTGATTACCTGCAACGGCTCGATCAGCTGGTCGTCTGGCTCCAAGAGCTTCGAGGCGCTGCGCACCGTCGACACCAGCAACGCGAGCAGCCGCAGCAGCGCCGCCTGAGTGTCCGCCAGGTCCGCGACCTTCTCCCGCTGCTTCTGCGCGAACAACCGCAGCAGGTCGTGGTAGCGGTAGCGCCCAGGGGTGAAGCACTCCAGCATGTTCGCCTCAACCAGCGCTTCGGCGATGTCCTCGGCCGCGTCCTCGGAGGTGCCGAGCAGCGCGGCGACGGCAGAGAGCGGCAGATCGGGGCAGTCCACCAGGGCGAGCAGGCGGAAGGCCCGCGCCTCGGCAGGGCTGAGCTGCCCGTAGCCGAGACCCAAGGTGGTCTCGACCGCGAGGTTGCCCAACTGCAACTCATCCAGGCGGCGCCGCTGGTCAGCTAACCGCCGAGCGAGGTCGGCGACGGTCCAGCGGGGGCGACTGGCCAGCCGGGCGGCCGCGATGCGGACCGCGAGCGGCAGGAATCCGCAGGAGGTGACCACGGCCATGGCCGCGTCGGGCTCGGCCTCCACCCGATGCTGCCCGGCGATCGCGCCGAAGAGCTGAAGCGCCTCCTCGGGGGTCAGCTCCTCGACGTCGAACAGGTGGGCGCCCGGGATGCCGGCCAACCGGGAGCGGCTGGTGGCCAGCACCGCGCACCCGGCCACGCCGGGGATCAGCGGCGTGACCTGCTGCACGTCGTGGGCGTTGTCGAGCATGATCAGCATGCGCCGGTCCGCCAGCTTCGAGCGGTAGAGCGCGACGCGCTGCTCGAAGGACTCCGGAGGCTCGGTCGTACCGAGGGCAAAGAGGAAATCGCCAAGAACGACGGCCGGGTCGGCTGGGGTTGCGCTGACCCCACGGAGGTCCACGTATAGCTGGCCGTCGGGGAACTCCGAGCGCACGCTGTGGGCGACGTGTACGGCCAGGGTGGTCTTGCCGACACCGCCGATACCAGCCAACGAGGTCACCACGACGGCCTGCCCGGAGGCTCCTTGCAGCAGCGCGCGTAGATCCGTGACGAGCGCTGTCCGGCCGCTGAAGTCGGAGACATCGGCGGGCAGCTGAGCGGGCGGGGCCGGGACCACGGGTGCGGCAGTTTCAGCAACTGGAATTCGAGATTCCCCAAGGGAATTCATCAACGTCGGGTCGGCCGAGAGGATTCGCGAGTGCATCGCGGCTAGTCCGGCGCCGGGCTCCACGCCGAGCTCATCGATCAGTAGCTTCCGGGTTGCCGAGTAGACATTGAGTGCCTCAGCCTGCCGGCCGCAGCGGTACAACGCCAGCATCAGCAGTTCCCGCAGCCGCTCGCGCAGTGGCTGTTCGGAAGCTAGGTGGTTCAACTCGGAGACGATATCCGCGTGCAGCCCAATCTCCAGAGCCACCGCAGAGCGCTCTTCACGCGCGGCGATCTGAAGCTCCAGGAGACTTTGCCGCTGGGTCTCCGCGTACGGCCCTGGGAGGCCAGCCAGCGGCTGGCCACTCCACAACGCAATGGCTGAGCTCAGCAACTGGTGGGCCTTTTCGAGACTGCCCTCCTGGCGGCCCTGGGCAGCCTCGCTGAGAAGTGAATCAACGACGGCGAGATCGAGTGATTCGTCCGGAATGTGCAGGGCATATCCGTCTCGTACCGAAACCAATAGCCTTGCGGGGGTTCGTGCCTCGCGTCCGGGCTCGATCACCGTTCGCAGTCGGGAGATGTACGTGCGCAGAGCGGCTACCGCCTGCGGCGGCGGGCGGTCACCCCAGAGGCCGTCAACCAGTTCCTGAGTGGTGACAGGTCGGCCGCGGTGGAGCAGCAGTGCGCTGAGTACGGCTTGCTGCTGCGGCGAACCGAGTGCGAGTGACTGCTCGTCACGCCATGCCTGGACGGGTCCGAGCACCTGGAAGCGCAGCACGGCATTGTGCGGCGGTACCTGAAGCTCCATGAGGGTCCCCCGAAGGCCGGATACTTCGAACCTCGAAGTGCTGCCCTCCATCGTCCGGCGGTAATGCCAGGTCAGGAAGGGCAAATGGGGCAGATTGTGCACCAGGAGGGCCGTTTATAAGACATTTAACGACCCCTACGATACTGTCCCCACGCCACGGACAGACCGACCGGGGCGGTTCAGTACAGTCACCCCCTGAGAGGTGGTTCGGCGATGGCCGACAACGAGACTTCGATCGCTCTGCCCAAGCAGACCGATGAGGCGGAGGCCGCCCTGGCTGGCGCCGTTCAGGCGTCGGGCCAGGCTGCCGACCAGCACATTGAGCCCGGTGAGGCCGCTGCGCCGGCTTCCAGCGAAGTCGAGACTCCGGCTGAATCGGCTGCTCCGACTGGCAAGCCTGGCACTCCGGGGCCCCTTGGAGACATCATCAGCACCCACTGATGGCTACGCCGTGAAGCTCGTCACTTTGGCCTGAACTCATCGCCCGACGACCCGACCGCGCTGCGCGCAGAGCCCCCAGAGAGCGTGCTCGGGGGGCTCTGCTGCGTCATGGGTGCAGTTGGAAGTGGAGTGGCTCTCCGGCGGAGAGGCAGCGCTAATGGGTCTTCAGGAAGAAAAGTCGGATTTCTTGCGAAATGCGGGACCATAGCTCTCGGGCGCGAAGTGGCGAAGTGTTGAGAGAAAGATTCGAACATGGATGACAGGTAGTCGAACTGATAGTCTGTCAGTAGACGGGGGATTTAGTCCGTAGTCTTTGGAGGGGATTATCATGACTGCACTTCGCCGCATTGCGTCTGTAGCGGTTCTGTCCGTGGTGGCCGCCGCTGGCAGCCTTGTGATTGCAGGTACCGCCCAGGCGGCCGACGCTACCCCGGATGGCCTCGTCATCAGCACTCACGCGGTGACCCCGGATGGCCTCGTCATCAGCACTCACGCGGTGACCCCGGATGGCCTCGTCATCAGCACCCACTGACTAGGGCGCTGATTCGACGAGTGGTTCGGGTCCCTGGCCCCTTGGGGACTCGAACCGCATTAGCTATTTCGCGGCCGATTGTCACCGAAGGCGCGCGCTCATAGTTGAGACGTCTGCCTGCATGTTGATGGCCGCCGTTGACAGTTGCGGTCGCGCAGTGCCCTACCACCGCAGGTGGAGGGCAGTATCAGGATGCCCGGGTGAGGCCTCCCTGTGCATGTCGAACTCCCCGGCGCGGGCGCCCTGCAGGAACTTGGCCCACTTCGCCGGCGTCGTCCGGACGATCACCTCGGGCGAGTCGGACTCGCGGATCTCGACCATGCCGTCTGCGATGCGGATCTCGACGCACTCGTTGGCGCTGCCACTGAATGATGACTTCTGCCAGTCGGACATTGCGTTCCCTACCCTTCGGGCTTCCAACACTCTGTTGATGACGGGCTGGGTGCTGGCCCTACTGGGTCCTCAGCCCACCGACGTCGTACTGGCTGGCGAGTATGACCCATGCCGCTGACGGACACTTGCGGGCTCGGTCAGCCGGCGAAGTCCCCATGCGCATCGAACTCCCCGGCGCGGGCGCCCAGCAGGAACTTGGCCCACTTCGCCGGCGTCGTCCGGATGATCACCTCCGGGGAGTCCGACTCGCGGACCTCGACCGTTCCGTCGACAGCACGAACCTCGATGCACTCGTTCGAGTTGCCGCTGAACGACGACTTCTGCCAGTCCGTGGCCATGGCCTAACCTTCCAGTTCCTTGATGATGCCGTAGATGAAGTCGCGTGACCTCTCCGGCGTGAGTGCCGTCCCCTCGACCTCCGCGACCATGTTGCGGTACATATTCAACTCCGCCTCGGCCTGCATGAACTGCGGCCCTGGTGTCTGGTCGATCTGTGCGGTGTCGAGTTCGGGTACCTTGCCGAACGCTATGGCGAGATTCTCGCCAGCCCCCGGAAACGTTTCCACGCTGAACGGGATGGCACGGATGTGTACGCCAGCCCGCTGGGAGTCGTCCAGGAGGCTCAGCAGTTGAGTGCGTAGTACCGCCGGGCCGCCGAACTGCATGCGCAGGGCGGCCTCGTGGAGGTATGCCACGTACGGCCGGCCATCGAAGGCGAACTGCTGCCGCATGATCCGGAAGGCAGTGCGCGTGTCGAGCTCATGTCGCGGGAGCGGCGGCTTGATCCGTGAGAAGACGGCACTCGCATACGCGCTGGTCTGAAGCAGCCCCGGGACGTACGTGGTGGCCCAGTTGACCAGCCCGCTGGCGTAGTGCTCCATCTCCGCGATGTCGAGGAAGCCGTTCGGGAGACGGCCGCGATACTCGTCGAACCAGCGCTTCCCGCGTTCCTGCGCCTGGTTCGCAAGAGCATCAACCAGGGCGGTGCTGGTGCACTTTGCCGCGCTCGCCCAAGAGCGGAGCCGCTCGGCGCTTATGCCGGACTTCCCCTTCTCCATCTGGCTGACCTTCGACACGTCGATGCCGATGGCCGCTGCCATGTCGAGCGGGGTCATGCCCGCGAGCTCGCGCATCTTGCGCAGCTCAATCCCCAAGCGCAACTGGCGGACGGTGGGCGAGATGCGGGGCGGCAAGGTCCTGGTGCTCCTTCCTCGGCGGGTGTCGTCAGTCTGCCGCCTCTGGAGTTGCGGGGTCCACTCGGTCAGGCGTAGAGCCACAACGGGTTCGAATTGATATTTATATCCGCGACGAGTATCAAAGTTTACCCCTGATGCTTTATGGTGGTGCTGTCGAAATGGACTGATGGTCCGTCATATCGACTGTGTATCCCTGTGCTCGCCGGCGCTGACCGCAGGACTGTGGCTGCAGCGGTGGTTCAGGAGGGTCTTGGTCGCATCGAGCGCCGCTAGGCGCCCATGCTCCTGCTCGCCGTGCGTTTCGCGGAGCGTCCGAGCATTCCCCGTCAGCGGCGCCCGCGAGGCACGTGCATGAAGCGCCTTGCCCGGGTTGCGATCGCATTGAGGAGTCCCATGTCCCAGTCGTCCACCCCCTCGAACGTCACCAACCCGCCTCCTAGGTTGCTGCCCCCGGAGGCCCAGCCCGGGCGCTCCGACTGCCGGAGGTTCCGAACCTTGGAGCGGATCGTCCGCGCTGAGGATGACGAGTCGTTCGCGGTCGATGTCCGCATCCTGTGGCGTGAGCACCTGGTCGAACTCCACGGCGTGGAGCACTCGGCGAGCCCTGTCGCGTAGCTGGCCGGCGGCTCCGCCCTGTATTTGCGCAGGGCGGAGCTGAGCGGCCGAGCTGCCGCTGGTAGCTATCGTGCAGGGTGGCCGCGGTGCCCGTCTTCGCCCCCGGCGGGTGGCGACTGGACCAGCTCGGGGAAGTCTCCCCCAGCCTTTGGCCGGGAGGTGCCCCCTGCTGCAGTCGGCGTGAGTTGACGCCTTTGCCGCTGTTGACCAGCTTCGAGACTGCCACCTTGGGCGGGAGGCTGACCAGCAGGTGCACGTGACCGGCTTCGATGTTGAAGTCGACCCGGTTCCTCTCGAAGTCGGCGCACACGTTCGGCGTGATCTCTTCCATGCGGGTCAAGTGCGCATCGGTGAAAGCCCTATGCGGGTACCCCGTTACGAAAGCCAAGTGGGCGTGCAGCAGAGGGGCATGGTTCTCGCCAATCCCTGCATGTCTGATTTGTCGTCATAAACTGGCTTTAGTAGGGTGATTGTTGTGAAAGCTGACATGGGACGCCGGTACCGGCTGTACCCCGCTGAGGAGCAGGAGGAGATCCTGACCCGTTGGGGGCACACCTGCCGCGCCCTCTGGAACGTGGCCTTGGAGCAGCGCCGCTACCTGTGGCGACAGCGCGGTGTGACGCTCATGGGTTCGGCGCAGTGCAAGCAGCTCGCCATCGCCCGTTCCGAGCTGGACTGGATGGCTGATCTGCCGTCCGAGTGTGGCCAGCGGGTGCTGGCGAGCCTGGATGCGGCCTACCTGAACTTCTGGAACCCCGACCATCCGGCGGGCTTCCCCGCCCGGAAGAAGCGTGGGGACAGGACGAGCATCCCGTTCAAAGGGCAGTACGTCCAGGTCCGCAAGCTCAACCGACACTGGGCCGAAGCGCGTCTGCCGAAGCTGGGATGGGTCCGCTTCCGGCTATCCCGCGCCCTCGGGGGCGCGATCCGCAATGCCACCGTGTCCCGGGACGGCACCGGTTGGCACATCGCCTTCGGCATTCACACGGGCCGCGCCCCTGATGCACCGAACGGCAGGCCGGGCTGCGGCGTCGACTTCGGTGTGGCCGCCTCAGCGTTCGTCTCCACCGAGACCACTGCCCGTCTCATGCCGCCCACACTCACCCCGGCCGAACAGGCCCGGCTCACGCACCTGGAGCGCAAGAAGGCCCGACAGCTCAGCTACGCCAAGAAGCACAACGGGGGCCGGTACTCCAACCGGCTGCGCATGACCATGGACCACATCGCCCGGCTCAGGAGCCGGCAGGCCAACCGCCGCGCCGACTTCACGCATAAACTCACCGCCGACCTCGCTCAAAACCACGGCTTCGTCGGTATCGAAGACCTGCGCGTAAAGAACCTGACCAAGGCGGCCAAGGGCACCATGGACGCCCCGGGGAGGAACGTCGCCCAGAAGGCCGGCCTCAACCGGTCGATCCTGGACAACGCCCCCGGCGAGCGTAGGCGGCAATTGGAGTACAAGTGCCGCCTGTACGGCTCCCGGCTGATCCCGGTTCCGGCGGTCCACACGTCGCAGACCTGCGGACACCCCGCGTGCGGAATGATCGATCCCGCCAGCCGCCCCGGCTGCGGACGGCTGTTCCGCTGCGTGCACTGCGGCTGGGAAGACGACGCCGACCACAATGCCTCGGTTGAGATCGAGGCCCGAGCCCGCCGGACGGGTGGCTCGGTCACCAACAGCACGCGCAGCGCCATATCGGCGCGAGTCCCGGCCACGCGCCGGAGGCGGATGCGTGAAGCCCTACCGGCCACCTGCGGGTAGCCGAAGGGAATCGCCCCCCGGCAACGGGGGCGAGGATCGTCAAACGCCACGATCGGAGCAGTGTCGTCGACTGCCCCACTCGGCGGGGTCAGGCTTCGAGCCGAACCACGCCACACGCCACACGCCACACGGCTCGCGAAAGGAACGCCCATGTCCACCCAAGTCCAACTCGACACCACCCACGGCGCCATCGTCCTTGAGCTCGACGAAGCGAAGGCCCCTGAGACCGTCAAGAACTTCCTCGCCTACGTCCGCGACGGGCACTACGACGGCACCATCTTCCACCGGGTCATCCCCGGCTTCATGGCCCAGGGCGGCGGCTTCACCCCGGGCATGAAGCAGAAGCCGACCAAGCCCCCGGTCAAGAACGAGGCGGGCAACGGCCTCAAGAACCTCGCCTACACCGTGGCGATGGCCCGGACGCCCGACCCGCACTCCGCGACCGCCCAGTTCTTCATCAACTTCAGCGACAACGACTTCCTCGACTACACCGCGCCGAACCCGCAGGGCTTCGGCTACTGCGTGTTCGGCAAGGTGGTCCAGGGACAGGATGTGGTCGACCAGCTGGGGTCCGTCCGGACCGGCAACAAGGCCGGCCACGCGGACGTCCCGGTCGAGGACATCGTGATCACCAAGGCGGCGGTCCGCTAGCCGCGAGCAGGAGAGACGCACGTCACACTCGCCCCTGTCACAGTCGGCCGAAGCGCGGTGTCCTATGTGCGCAGAGCCAATCGGCAACGACACAGGAGCACACGATGAGCGCCCGCTTGAACACCATGGACATCCTCGGCAGCCCGGTCGCGGGCAAGGCCCTGAAGCACCTCATCGCGGCGGGCAAGGAACTGGCGGGTTCGACGGTGCCGGCCGCCACGCAGGAGCTGGTGAAGATCCGGGCCAGCCAGATCAACGGCTGCGCCGGCTGCCTCGACATGCACACCAAGGAGGCCGCGGCCGCCGGCGAGACCGCGGTGCGCCTCAACCTGGTCGCGGCATGGCGGGAGGCGACGGTGTTCACCGACGCCGAGCGCGCGGCGCTGGAGCTGGCGGAGCAGGGCACCCGGCTCGCCGACGCGGCCGGCGGGGTCCCGGACGAGGTCTGGGCGAACGCGGCCAAGCACTACGACGAGGAGCAGCTCGCCGCCCTGGTGGCCCTGATCGCCGTCATCAACGCCTTCAACCGCCTGAACGTCATCATCCAGCAGCCCGCCGGCGACTACCGGGTCGGCCAGCTCGGCTAGATCGGCAGAGTCTGGCCCGGCCGGAAGGCCGCACTCGCGACGGCGGCAGCCCGAGATTCACCGTGAGGGAAGAGGCTCTCATCGATGAAACTCTCACGGATGAGAGTTTCATCGATGAGAGCCTCTTTCGTGGAAGCAGCAGGGGCACCCGGTGGACCGTTGGGCCGGAGGAGTTGTTGACGGCCTGGGGTGAGCGGTAGCGCTCGGTGATCCGCAGTGGGAATGGCGTGACGTCGTGTCATGGTGGCGGAAAAGGCAACGCCATGAGGAGGCGTCAGATGACCATCTCACCAACCAAGCTGTCCGATCCGACGGTCCGGGCAGTGGTGACCGCGATCAACGCCAATGACAGGACGGCGTTCCTGGCGCTGCTGACGCCGGGGGCGACGATGTCGGACGACGGCTCGGAACGGAATCTGGAGGACTGGATCGACCGGGAGATCTTCGACTCGCACGGGCACATGGAGGTGCAGTCGGAGTCGGACGGCGGTCGGGCGCTGGTGGCGAACTTCCGCAACGAGACCTGGGGCGAGATGCGGACCGCCTGGCGGTTCACGGTCGACGGCGGCAAGGTGACCCGCTTCGAGACCGGTCAGGCGTGATCGGGGACGGAAAGGCGCGGGGCCGCCCGGTGGTGGATCACCGGGCGGCCCCGCAGAGCTGACGGCAGGTCAGCGGACGGGCGTCACTGCGCCGAGCGGACCCGGATGCTGGTGATCAGCGGGCCGTCGGTGACCTCGGCAAAGAAGTCGTTGCCCTTGTCGTCCACCACGATGAACGCCGGGAAGTCCTCCACCTCGATCCGCCAGACCGCCTCCATGCCCAGCTCGGCGTACTCCAGCACCTCGACCTTCTTGATGCAGTCCTGGGCCAGCCGGGCGGCGGGGCCGCCGATCGAGCCGAGGTAGAAGCCGCCGTGCGTGGCGCAGGCCTGGGTGACCTGCTTGGAGCGGTTGCCCTTGGCGAGCATCACCATGGAGCCGCCGGCCGCCTGGAACTGGTCGACGTAGGAGTCCATCCGGCCCGCGGTGGTGGGGCCGAAGGAGCCGGAGGCGAAGCCCTCGGGGGTCTTGGCGGGGCCGGCGTAGTAGACCGGGTGGTCCTTGAGGTACTGCGGCATGCCCTCGCCCGCGTCCAGGCGCTCCTTGATCTTGGCGTGCGCGATGTCGCGGGCCACCACCAGGGTGCCGGTGAGGGAGAGGCGGGTCTTCACCGGGTGCTTGGACAGCTCGTCGCGGATCTCGGACATCGGCCGGTTCAGGTCGACGCGCACGACCGCGTCGTCAAGGTGCTCGTCCGTCGTCTCCGGCAGGTACTTCGCCGGGTCGGTCTCCAACTGCTCCAGGAAGACGCCCTCGGCGGTGATCTTGCCCAGCGCCTGGCGGTCGGCCGAGCAGGAGACGGCCATCGCGACCGGCAGCGAGGCGCCGTGCCGCGGCAGGCGGATCACCCGGACGTCGTGGCAGAAGTACTTGCCGCCGAACTGGGCGCCGATGCCGATCTTCTGGGTCAGCTCGAGGACCTTCTGCTCCAGCTCCAGGTCGCGGAAGCCGTGCCCGGTGGCCGCGTCGCCGGAGGTGGGCATGGCGTCGAGGTAGTGCGCCGAGGCGTACTTGGCGGTCTTCAGCGCGAACTCGGCGCTGGTGCCGCCGACCACGATCGCCAGGTGGTACGGCGGGCAGGCCGCGGTGCCCAGCGAGCGGATCTTCTGCTCCAGGAAGGCCAGCATGCTCTTCTCGTTGAGAATCGCCTTGGTCTCCTGGTACAGGTACGACTTGTTGGCGCTGCCGCCGCCCTTGGCCATGAACAGGAACTTGTAGGCGTCCCCGTCGGTCGCGTAGAGCTCGATCTGCGCGGGCAGGTTGGAACCGGTGTTCTTCTCGTCCCACATGGTCACCGGGGCCATCTGGGAGTAGCGCAGGTTGAGCTTGGTGTAGGCGTCGTAGACACCGCGGGCGATCGCGGCGTCGTCGTTGCCCGAGGTCAGGACATTCTGGCCGCGCTTGCCCATCACGATCGCGGTGCCGGTGTCCTGGCACATCGGCAGGATGCCGCCGGCCGAGATGTTGACGTTCTTCAGCAGGTCCAGCGCCACGAAGCGGTCGTTCGGGCTGGCCTCCGGGTCGTCCAGGATGCGGCGCAGCTGGGCCAGGTGGGCCGGGCGCAGGTAGTGCGAGATGTCGTGCATCGCCTCGGCGGTGAGCAGCCGCAGCGCCTCCGGCTCGACCTGCAGGAAGGTCCGGCCGCCCGCCTCGAAGGTGCTGACGCCCTCGGAGGTCAGCTTGCGGTACGGGGTGGGGTCGTCCCCGAGCGGGAGGAGGTCGGAGTAGGAGAAGTCCGGCGTGGGTGCCATGCGAGGTCCTTCAACGAGGTGGTGGTGCTGCGTCGGCGAAGCGTCCTCCAGCGTAGAACTTGGCTCCCGGTCGCGTGGGCACACCCCCTAGGCTGTGATCGTGGACACTTCGCCGTCGGATCAGCCCGAACCGCGTCCGGACCAGCCGATGCCACCGAGCGACCAGCCGGTGCCGCTGGCCAAGGGCTCGCAGCCGCCCGTGAACCGGGTGGCCGAGGCCGAGTTGCGCGCCTCGGACGCGGACCGGGAGCGGATCGCCGAGCTGCTGCGCGACGCCTACGCCGAGGGCCGGCTGACCGCCGACGAGCACGCCGAGCGGCTCGACGCGGCCTACCACGCCCGCACGCTGGGCGAGTTGGTGCCGCTCACCCGGGACCTGCCCAACCACCAGCCGCTCACCGCTGAGCGCTCGGCCGTGGGTCCGGCGGCGGCCGGAGCACCGGCGCCGCGGCCGCCGGCGCGGCAGGAGCCGATCAGCCTGTGGACGGCGTTCGGCGGGGTCTCCCGCAAGGGGCGCTGGCAGGTGGGCGCGGAGATCCGGGCGACCGCGGTCTTCGGCGGGATCGACCTGGACCTCAGCGACGCGGTGTTCGAGTCGCCCGAGGTGCTGATCGTGGCGAACACGTTCTGCGGCGGGATCGACATCAAGGTGCCGGAGAACGTGACGCTGATCGGCGAGGGCTTCGGCGTCTTCGGCGGCTTCGACGTGCGGGAGCAGACCGCGGCCGATCCGCACGCCCCGGTGGTGCGGGTCAAGGGCTCGGCGGTGCTGGGCGGGGTGGACGCCAAGGCCAAGCGCGGGGCGAAGCTCAAGGAGTGGGTGCGGCGGCAGTTGGGAAGCTGAGCCGGTCGCCCGAGGGGGCTCGGGGCCGGCTCGGCAGGGGTGGGGCGTGCGCGGGCGCACGGCCCCGGAGCGGCTGTGACCTGCGCACTCGCGGATTCCCGAGTTCCGTCAACTGCTGCTCCGGCACTCGGTGTTGATGCGAGTGCAGGCTGTCGCCGGGTGACCACGGTGTGCATGAACCCCAAGCGCGCGGGGTAATTCCTGTGGCACATCGTTACTTGAACGGCTGCGGTCAGGCGGCGTACTGACGCCTCGGGGGCGGCGGCCGGGTGGTGACGCGAGCCCTTCCCCCGAGTGCCCAGGAGTCGCCGTGCTGTACCCGATCGAGCCCAGCACCACAGCTGCCGTCCGCGCCGGCGGGTCGCGCGGTCTTCGGGCCGCGCCACAGGGCGCGCCCGCTGCGGTGCGGCTCGACCCGCTGGACGACAACCCCTGGCACACCGCGGCCGCCTGCCGGCGGGACGAGGCGGCGCTGTTCTTCGCGCCGTCCAAGGAACCGACGGCCGCGCGGCTGGCCCGCGAGGAGCACGCCAAGCAGGTGTGCGCCGGCTGCCCGGTGCTGCTCTCCTGCCGGGAGCACGCGCTGGCCCAGCCGGAGCCCTACGGGGTCTGGGGCGGGCTGACGGCGGCCGAGCGACGGGTGGTGCTGGCCCGCCGGCGCCGCCGCACCGCGGAGCTGCGCGCGGAGGCGCAGCTGGTGCCGGCGCAGCGCGGGCGGCGGATAGCCGGGTGAGCGGGGGCGGGAGCGCCGTGCGCCCCGCCCCCGCGGAGCTCAGTTGGCCCGGTCGAAGTCGATCGCGCTGTACGCCCGCAGCTTGGCGAGCCTGTGGACGGAGTCGATCTGGCGGATCGTGCCGCTCTTGGAGCGCATCACCAGCGAGCTGGTGGTGGCGGTCTCCTGGCGGTAGTGCACCCCGCGCAGCAGCTCGCCGTCGGTGATGCCGGTGGCCACGAAGAACACGTTCTCGCCGCTGACCAGGTCGTTGGTGGTGAGCACCCGGTCCAGGTCGTGTCCGGCGTCCAGCGCCTTCTGGCGCTCGGCCTCGTCCTTGGGCCACAGCCGGCCCTGGATCACGCCGCCCATGCACTTCATGGCGCAGGCCGCGATGATCCCCTCCGGGGTGCCGCCGACGCCCATCAGCAGGTCGATGCCGGTGCCCTCGCGGGCCGCCATGATCGCACCGGCCACGTCGCCGTCGGAGATGAACTTGATCCGGGCGCCGGCCTCGCGGATCTGCTTGACCAGGCCGTCGTGGCGGGGGCGGTCCAGCACCACGACCGTGACGTCCTCGACCGCCATGCCCTTGGCCTTGGCCACCCGGCGGATGTTCACGGCCGGCGGGGCGGTGATGTCCACGAAGTCGGCGGCCTCGGGGCCGGCGACCAGCTTGTCCATGTAGAAGACCGCGCTCGGGTCGAACATGGTGCCGCGGTCGGCGACGGCCAGCACGGCGACGGCGTTGTTCATGCCCTTGGCGGTCAGCGTGGTGCCGTCCACCGGGTCCACGGCCACGTCGCACTCGGCGCCGGTGCCGTCACCGACCCGCTCGCCGTTGAACAGCATCGGGGCCTCGTCCTTCTCCCCCTCGCCGATGACGACGACGCCGTTCATCGACACGGTGGAGACCAGGGTGCGCATCGCCTTGACGGCCGCGCCGTCGGCGCCGTTCTTGTCGCCCCGGCCGACCCAGCGGCCGGCGGCCATGGCCGCTGCCTCGGTCACCCGGACGAGCTCCAGTGCCAGGTTGCGGTCCGGCGCCTCCGGGGCGACCTCCAGGGAAAGCGGGAGGTGGGAGGGGTGCTGCGCGGTCATCGTCGTGACCTCTCTGTACGCGACGGCCAGTGAGCAGTCGACTACGTGCAGGTCGAGAGCTGCTCATGAGGGTCCCTCGATCGTATCTGTGCCTCGAATGACTGTCTGTGGCGCATGTCCTGCTCACCTGCGGGTCTGCGCCGGTATGGACGGTTTTCGGCCCCGGACGCCACCCCGGTGGTCGGTGGGTTGCGTGCAATGGGTCACCATGTGGGGGTGGCAGGCAACAGTGGTTCGAGAGGGCGGCAGACCGTACGGGACATGGTCCTGTCGATGCTCGCCGTGATGGGCGTGGCCCTGGTCGCGTACGTGACGATCCCGCACAGCAGCAACGGCGACCCGGTGCACGTGGTGGACTACAGCGCCGCGTTCGCCTCCGCGAAGCGCGCCGCTCCCTACCCGGTGCTGGCGCCGCAGGGGCTGTCCGACAAGTGGCGGGCCACTTCGGTCAGCTACCAGGCGGACGCCGGCGGGCACGCCGGCTGGCACCTGGGCTTCGTCACTCCGGACGGCAAGTACGCCTCCGTCGAGCAGAGCGACGAGTCGAAGAACGACCTGCTCAAGACCGTGGTGACCGGCTACGCCCCCGACGGCGCCTCGACCATCGACGGCCAGTCGTGGGCCCGATTCCAGGGCGACCACTACCGCTCGGTCACCGAGACCGCCAACGGCGCCACCACGGTGGTGGCCGGCAGCGCCTCGTACGACGAGCTGGACCAGCTGGCCGGGGCGCTCAAGCCCTAGCGGTGCCGATGCGCGGATACGCGAAGACGCGGATGCGCCGAGGGCCTGCCACTCCATTGCCCGGAGTGGCAGGCCCTCGGCGTGTCCAGCCGGCGGGGTGCGTCAGACGGTGGTGACGACCTCGTCGTAGGCCAGGCGCGGGCTGCGCGGGAACCAGGCGTCCTCGCCCGGCTTGCCGATGTTGACCACGGCCAGCACCGAGTGCTCGCCGTCGCCGAAGAACTCCTTGTTGATGCCGGCGGCGTCGAAGCCGGTCATCGGGCCGGCGGCCAGGCCGGCGGCGCGGACGCCGAGGATGAAGTAGCCGACCTGCAGGGCGCCGTTGAAGAGGGCCGAGCCCTCACGCACCTCGCGCTCGCTGAAGAACATGTCCTTGGCCTGCGGGAAGTGCGGGAGCTGGGTCGGCAGCTCCTCGTGGAACTCGTTGTCGGCGGCCAGGATGGCGACCAGCGGGGCGGTGCTGGTCTTGGCCTTGTTGCCGTCGGCCATCTGCTCGACCAGGCGGGCCCGGCCCTCGGCGCTGCGCACCAGGACCACCCGCAGCGGCTGCTGGTTGAACGCGGTCGGCGCGTACTTGACCAGGTCGTAGATCGCCTGGATCTGCTCGTCGCTGACCGGCTCGTCGGTGAAGGTGTTGGCGGTGCGCGCCTCGCGGAACAGCAGGTCCTGCGCGGCGGTGTCGAGAACCAGGGTCTCGTTGGTGGTCATGTGGCTGCACCTCATGCTGATCGGTGTTATGGGTCCTGCCCGGCTGCTTGCCGTCGGCCAGTGCAACGTGAATGAATTTTCAACCATTCCGAAGGGTGATGTGACCTGCATCACTCATGGTGTCGTTGCTGGTCCGGTGGCCACGCCGACGGCCGGAGGGCCGTCAGCCCCCATCGTTCACCGCTCAGCCGTCGGAGCGCTCGGCTGCCTCCTCGGCGGCCAGGGCTGCGTCAAGTCGGGCCCGGGCGCCGTCCAGCCAGCGCTGGCAGACCTTCGCCAGCTGCTCACCGCGCTCCCACAGCGCCAGCGACTCCTCCAGTCCGGTGCCGCCGGCCTCCAGCCGCCGGACCACCTCCAGCAGGGCGTCCCGCGCCTCCTCGTAGCCCAGCTCGTCGTAGCCACGCTCGGTGGTCGCGGCCCCGGTGTCCTGCGCGTCCTCGTCTGCCATGGGCTCAGGGTAGGGGCTGGGCGCGACAATTCCGCGCCACTAGGGTCGAGTGCCATGATCAACGCGAGCGCGATCGAGGTGCGGCAGGGCGCGGCCGGGGACGCCGCCGAACTGGTCCGGCTTCGGCTGCTGATGTTCGAGGCGATGCAGGGCGAGGCCCGCCCCGGCCCGTGGCAGGCCACCGCCGAGGCGATGCTGCGGGACCGGCTGCGCGACCCGGCGACCACCACCATGGGCGTCTTCGTGGTCGACGACCCGGCGGAGCCCGGCCGGCTGGCCGCCTGCGCGGTCGGCACCCTGGAGGAGCGGCTGCCCGCGCCGGGCCACCCGGACGGCCGGTTCGGCTTCGTCTTCAACATCTGCACCGACCCGGCGATGCGCCGCCGCGGCTACGCCCGGGCCTGCACCGAGGCGCTGCTGGCCTGGTTCGACGCGCACCGGGTGACCCGGATCGACCTGCACGCCACCGAGGGCGGCGAGACCCTCTACCGCAGCCTCGGCTTCACCGAGCACTCGGTGCCGCTCTCCCGCACCCGGCGGTGCCAGGACTGACGCCTACTCGACCGTCACCTCGAAGCCGCCGCCGGCCACCCGGGCGTGCAGCCGCTCGCCCCGGGTGAGCACCGCCGGATCGGTCAGCACCTGCCCGTCCGCCCGCTGCAGCACCGCGTAGCCGCGCTCCAGCGTCGCGGCGGGGGAGAGCGCGAGCACCCGCTCGGCCAAGTGCCCGAGGTCAGACTCGGCGCCGTCCAGCCGGTGCCCGAGGGTGCGCCGGGCCCGGTCCACCAGCGCCGTCAGCTCGGCGCCCCGCTCGTCCAGCAGCCGGTGCGGCGCCGCCAGCGCGGGGCGGCTGCGCACCCCGGCCAGGCCCGCCTGCTCCCGCCGCACCAGGTCGGTGACCATCCGGCGGGCCCGATCGCGCAGCTGGCGCACCCGGGCCTGCTCCTCGCCCACGTCCGGCACCACCCGCTTGGCGGCGTCGGTGGGCGTGGCGGCCCGCAGGTCGGCCACGAAGTCCAGCAGCGGCTGGTCCGGCTCGTGCCCGATCGCGCTCACCACCGGGGTGCCGGCGGCGGCCACGGTGCGGCACAGCTCCTCGTCGGAGAACGGCAGCAGGTCCTCCACGCTGCCGCCGCCGCGGGCCACGATGATCACGTCCACCTCGGGGTGCCCGTCCAGTTCGCGCACCGCGCGGGCCACCTGCCCGGCCGCCTGCGAGCCCTGCACCAGCACGTTGCGCACCTCGAACCGGACCGCCGGCCAGCGCCGCCGGGCCACCTCCAGCACGTCCCGCTCGGCCGCCGAGGCCCGCCCGGTGACCAGCCCGACGCACTGCGGCAGGAACGGCAGCGGGCGCTTGCGCTCGGCGGCGAACAGCCCCTCGCCGGCCAGCCGCCGCTTCAACTGCTCCAGCCGGGCCAGCAGTTCGCCCAGCCCGACGAGTCGGATCTCGGTGGCGCGCAGCGACAGGGTGCCGCGGCCCGTGTACCACTCGGGCTTGGCGTGCACGATCACCCGGGAGCCCTCGTGCAGCGTGTCGGCCAGCGGTTCGAGCACCGCGCGGAAGCAGGTGACGCTCAACGAGACGTCATGCTCCGGGTCGCGCAGCGTCAGGAACTGCATGCCGGGCCGCCGGCTCAGCTGGGTGACCTGCCCCTCCACCCAGACCGCGCCCAGCCGGTCGACCCAGCCGCCGATCAGCTGGGAGACCTTGCCGACCGGCAGCGGGGCTTCGGGGGAGCTGGGATTGGCCATGCGTATGAGGCTAGCCGCGCGAGCCGACAAGACCTACCGCCCCGAGCGGGCCCAGGCTCCCCACACCCGCGCTACCGCCGCGGCCCCACCGGCCCCGCCCCCTGCACCGCGACCACCACCAGCCCGGCCAGCAGCCACAACGCCCCCACCAGCTGCGCCGTGTGGCCGGCGCGCCAGACCACCGCCGCGATCACCGCGATCCCCAGCACCGGCAGCAGCAGGTGCCGCACCCGGTCCCGGGAGTGCTGCTTGACGGTGTACCAGCCGATCACCGAGGCGTGCAGCAGCACGAACGCGGTGAGCGCGCCGATGTTCACCACCGAGGTCAGCTGGTCGAGCCCGTCGCTGCGCCCGGCCGCCCAGCCGGCCGCCGTCAGGGTCACCAGCGCGGCCAGCAGCAGCGCCCGGCGCGGCACGCCCGACGCCGGGGCCACCGCGGCGAGCCCGCGCGGCAGTCGCCCCTGGCGGCCCATCGCGAACAGCAGCCGCCCGGCCGCCGCCTGCCCGGCCAGCGCCGCGAAGGCCGCCCCGATCGCCTTGCTCACCGCGACCAGGGTGTGCAGCCAGTGCCCGATCGCGCTCTCCACGGTGTCGTAGAAGGCCGTGCCCTGATCGGCCGGGTGCGCGGCCAGCTGCTGCGGGGTGACCGGTTCGAGCAGCGCGGCCAGATAGGTCTGGACGGTGAACAGCGCCCCGGCCAGGAACAGGCAGAGCAGCACCGCCCGGGCCACCGCCGCCGACGCGCCGACCGCCTCCTCCACGAAGGAGGCGATCGCGTCGAAGCCCAGGTACGACAGCACCGCCACGCTCACCGCGCTCAGCACCGCCCCGAACGAGAAGCCGCCCACCGCGGTCAGCGGCGACAGCGCGGGGCGGGTCGCCCCGTGCCGGGCCAGCGCCACGAGCGCCGCCGCCACGAAGACCGCCAGCACCGCCACCTCCAGCGCCAGCACCGCGAAGCCCACCACGGCGGCGCTCCGCACCCCGGTCAGGTTGAGCGCGGTGGTCACCAGCACCGCGAGCACCGTCCAGAGCCACCGCGACACGCCGGGGACCAGGGCGTGCAGCGCGATCCCGGAGAACAGGTAGGCGACCGCCGGGATCAGCAGGTAGTCGAGCATCGCCATCCAGCCGGCCGTGAACCCGGCGGCCTCGCCCAGCCCGGCCCGCGCGTAGGCGAACACCGAGCCGGCCTGCGGCACGGCACGTACCATCTGGGCGTACGAGAGGGCGGTGAACCCCATCGCGACCGTGGCGACCAGGTAGACCGCCGCGACCGCGCCCCGGCTCTTGGCGTCCAGCACCCCGAACACCCCGACCGGTGCCATCGGGGCGATGAAGAGCAGCCCGTAGACCACCAGGTCACGCAGGCCCAGGCTGCGGTGCAGGCCGCCGGATCCGGCGGGACGTTCGGCCACGGGTCCGATTGCACCACCTGACGTCCCGCCGGCCACGCAGGCCGCGGGGTTCCGGCGCGGCACTCGGGCCCCCGGCGCCGCGCTTACCATAGGAGCCATGTCGACCACCGCTCAGCGCCGCGTCCTGCTCGCCGCCCCCCGGGGTTACTGCGCGGGCGTCGACCGCGCCGTCATCGCCGTGGAGAAGGCCCTGGAGCAGTACGGGGCACCGATCTACGTCCGCAAGCAGATCGTCCACAACAAGTACGTCGTGCAGACCCTGGAGAAGCAGGGCGCGATCTTCGTCGATGAGACGGAGGAGGTGCCGGAGGGCTCGATCGTGGTCTTCTCGGCGCACGGCGTGGCCCCCTCGGTGCACGACGAGGCCAAGGCCGGCAAGCTCGCCACCGTCGACGCCACCTGCCCGCTGGTCACCAAGGTGCACAAGGAGGCCGTCCGGTTCGCCGACGAGGGCTTCGACATCCTGCTGGTGGGCCACGAGGGCCACGAGGAGGTGGTCGGCACCATGGGCGAGGCCCCGGACCGGATCCACCTGGTCGACGGCGCCGAGGACGTGGCCAACGTCCAGGTGCGCGACGAGTCCAAGGTGGTCTGGCTCTCCCAGACCACCCTTTCGGTGGACGAGACCATGGCCACCGTCGGCGAGCTGCAGAAGCGCTTCCCCGCGCTGGTCTCGCCGCCGAGCGACGACATCTGCTACGCCACCCAGAACCGCCAGGTGGTGGTCAAGCAGATCGCCCCCGAGACCGACCTGCTGATCGTGGTCGGCTCCAAGAACTCCTCCAACTCGGTCCGGCTGGTCGAGGTCGGCCGCGAGTACGGCGCCAAGGCCGCGCACCTGGTGGACTTCGCCGAGGAGCTGGACGAGGCCTGGCTGGACGGCGTCACCACGGTCGGTCTGACCAGCGGCGCCTCGGTGCCGGAGATCCTGGTCCAGGGCGTGCTGGCCTGGCTGGCCGAGCGCGGCTTCGACGACGTCCAGGTGGTGCGCACCGCCGAGGAGACGCTCACCTTCTCGCTGCCCAAGGAGCTCCGCCGCGACCTGCGGGCCGAGGCCGCCGGCAAGGTCGCCGAATAACCTCGGCATCCGCCACTCCCGGTCGGCCCCGCCAGGCCGACCGGGCGTTGTGGCAGGTTCGGGCTGCTTTCCCCTCCCGCCTCACCTACCGTGAGGAACCGGGACTCGGAACAGGAGCAGTGACGTGACCACACCCCCTGTCTTCGGCGTGGACATCGGCGGCTCGGGCATCAAGGGCGCCCCGGTCGATGTGGAGCTCGGCGCCCTCACGCAGCCCCGCCACAAGGTGCTCACCCCGCATCCGGCCAGGCCCGAGGCGGTGGCCGCGGCGGTGCGCGAGGTGGTGCAGCACTTCGAGCACGAGGGCCCGGTCGGCCTGACCTTCCCGGGCGTGGTGGTCGACGGGCACACCCGCACCGCCGCGAACGTCGACCAGAGCTGGCTCGGGCTGGACGCCGAGAAGCTGTTCCAGGAGGTGCTGGACGGCCCGGCGGTGGTGCTCAACGACGCGGACGCGGCCGGCCTGGCCGAGATGGCGCACGGGGCCGGCCGCGGTGAGGGCGGCACGGTGCTGGTGCTCACCTTCGGCACCGGCATCGGCAGCGCCCTCTTCGTGGACGGTGCCCTGGTGCCCAACACCGAGCTGGGCCACCTGGAGCTGCGCGGCAAGGACGCGGAGCGGCGGGCCTCGTCCGCGGCCAAGGACCGCCACGAGCTCAGCTGGGCCGAGTGGGCGGTCCGGGTGGACGAGTACCTGGACTTGGTGGAGCGGCTCTTCTCACCGCGGCTGATCGTCATCGGCGGCGGGGTGAGCCGCAAGCACGAGAAGTTCCTGCCGCTGCTCAGCGAGCGGTCGGCCCGGGTGGTGCCGGCCGAGCTGCGCAACGACGCCGGGATCGTGGGCGCGGCGATGGCGGCGGCCACGTACCGGCGCTGAACCCGCCCGGCCGCGGGCTGCCCGGCTGCGGTTCGCCCGGTCGCAGCCCGCTCAGCCGCGGCTGCGGCGGATCCGGCGCTGGGCGACGAACCGGGCGAACACGATCAGCACGGCCAGCCCGGTGCCGCCGAACAGCCACCCGGCCCGCAGCGCCAACCCGCTGCACAGCGCCAGCACCTGGCCGACCACGCCCGGCACCGGGGTGGGCGTCAGCAGGGCCAGTGCCGCCGCGAAGGCGATCGGCCCGCTGATCGGCGCGGCCGGCAGGTCCGCCAGCCGGACCCGCACCGCGGCCTGGAAGCAGACGAAGAGGAAGCCCAGCTCGAACAGGAGCCCGAGGTCGCCGAAGAGCAGCCGGTCGACGCCGCCGATGGCCAGGGTGCCGACCACGGTCAGCAGCCCGGTGCCGATCCCGGTCAGCCGGGTCGGCGGGCCCGGCCGGCGGCTCCCCGACTGGAGCCGGCGCCGCAGCAGGGCCAGCACGGTCGGCCCGCCGCTGCTCGCGGGACGCGGTCGGGCGGGCCGCACGCCGACGGTGTCGCGGGGCGCGGCCGGCCCGGGTACGGCGGCCTCGGGGCGCCTACCGCTCGCGGCGGGCCGGGGCCGGGGGCCGGGGGGTTGGGTACGGATGCTCTGCTCCACACGTCCAACGTACGGTCCGATTAACATCACCATGGGTAATGACCCGTCAGTAGTCTTCCGTGTCCCATGTTTCGAGACCGCAAGATCGGACATCGGGGGCGGTTCGGGCGGCCGCCGGGCGTCGAAGGGTTCGCACCGGACGGCTCGGGGCCGCCCGCAGGGGATCGCGCGGATCACGGCCGAGGCCGGTCGTCTTGCCGCAGCCCGTAGACTTGGCGGTCGGCCCGTACGGTGCCGCTCCACGCCCTCCAAGCCCACGGGATCTCGCTTCATGTCGCTCACGATCGGAATCGTCGGCCTGCCCAACGTCGGGAAGTCGACCCTGTTCAACGCCCTGACCAAGAACGACGTCCTGGCGGCCAACTACCCGTTCGCCACCATCGAGCCGAACGTCGGTGTGGTCGGCGTCCCGGACAAGCGGCTGCCCGTGCTCGCCGGGATCTTCGGTTCGCAGCGGATCCTGCCCGCCACCGTCGACTTCGTGGACATCGCCGGTATCGTCCGCGGCGCCTCCGAGGGCGAGGGCCTGGGCAACAAGTTCCTCGCGAACATCCGCGAGGCCAACGCGATCTGCCAGGTGGTCCGGGCCTTCACCGACCCCGACGTGGTCCACGTGGACGGCAAGGTCTCGCCCAAGGACGACATCGAGACCATCCACACCGAGCTGATCCTGGCCGACCTGCAGACCATCGAGAAGGTCCTGCCGCGCCTGCAGAAGGAGGCCCGGCTCAAGAAGGAGACCGCGTCGGTGCTGGCCGCCGCCGAGGCCGCCCAGGCCGTCCTGGAGACCGGCAAGACCCTGTTCGAGGCCGGTTTCGACACCACCCCGATCCGCGACCTGCACCTGCTGACCGCCAAGCCCTTCCTCTACGTCTTCAACGTGGACGAGGCGGAGCTGGCCGACGAGGACTTCAAGAACGCCCAGCGCGGGCTGGTCGCCCCGGCCGAGGCGATCTTCCTCAACGCCAAGATCGAGTCCGAGCTGATCGAGCTGGACGACGACGAGGCGCTGGAGCTCCTGCAGTCCATGGGCCAGGACGAGCCCGGCCTGGCCACCCTGGCCCGGGTCGGCTTCAACACCCTCGGCCTGCAGACCTACCTCACCGCCGGCCCCAAGGAAACCCGCGCCTGGACCATCAAGAAGGGCGCCACCGCCCCCGAGGCCGCCGGTGTCATCCACACCGACTTCCAGAAGGGCTTCATCAAGGCCGAGGTCATCTCCTTCGACGACCTGGTCGAGACCGGCTCCATCGCCGAGGCCCGCTCCAAGGGCAAGGCCCGCATCGAGGGCAAGGACTACGTCATGCAGGACGGCGACGTGGTGGAGTTCCGCTTCAACGTCTGACCAACCATCAGGAGGTGGGGGGGGGGGGGGGGCGCCCCCCACACCCGGGCCCCCGCCGGGGGGCCTCCGGGGGGACTGGTGGGACGAACGGGCGGGGCCGTCGGAAGGAAGGGGGGGTTTAGGAA